>JAOPYG010000287.1 GCA_025964685.1 Actinoallomurus sp.
GTCTCACCCAGATCCACGGCGTGGTGCCCTCCCCCGCGGACTTCCCGGACGGCTGCCGGTTCGCCGACCGGTGCCCCGCGGCCACCGAGGTCTGCCGTACGGAGACGCCTCAGCTGGAGGGGCAGGGCCGTCACCACTCGGTGGCCTGCCATCATCCGGCGCTCGACATCTCGGCTCCCCTGTCCGCCGCAGGCGCGGTGGCCGACCCTCCGGAGGGACGATGACCATGCCTGCACTTGTCGAGCTGGCCGACGTCCACGTGGTTCACAAGGCACGCTCCGGCGGCGTGTTCGGCCGGGATCGCGTGTACGCGCTCACCGCGGCCGATCTGGCCGTCGAGCCCGGCGAGACCGTCGGCGTGGTGGGCGAGTCCGGCTGCGGAAAGTCCACCCTCGCGAAGGTCCTGGTCGGTCTGCAGAGGCCGACCGCGGGCACGGTCTCCTTCGAGGGGCGGGACGTCTGGTCGATGCCGGGCTCCGAGCGCCGGGACGCGATCGGATCGAACGTCGGCATGGTCTTCCAGGACCCGTCCACGGCACTGAACCGCCGGCTGCCGATCCGGCGGGTACTCCGCGACCCGCTCGACGTTCACCGCGTGGGCACTCCGGCGGAACGTGAGGAGCGGGTCCGCGAACTGCTCGATCTGGTGGGCCTGCCCGCGGGCGTGGCGGACCTGCTGCCCGGCCAGATCTCCGGCGGCCAGCGGCAGCGCGTCGCGATCGCACGGGCGCTCGCGCTGCGGCCACGGCTGCTGGTCGCGGATGAGCCGACCAGCGCGCTGGACGTCTCGGTCCGCGCACAGA
Source organism: Actinoallomurus sp. (assembly GCA_025964685.1). Classification (GTDB taxonomy): domain Bacteria; phylum Actinomycetota; class Actinomycetes; order Streptosporangiales; family Streptosporangiaceae; genus Actinoallomurus. The sequence continues at coordinate 804 of JAOPYG010000287.1, forward strand.
TCCTCAACCTGCTGGACGACCTGAAGCAGCGGTTCGGCCTCGCCATGGTCTTCGTCTCCCACGACATCCAGACGGTTCGGCGGATGAGCGATCGGATCCTGACGATGTACCTGGGGCGGATCGTCGAGCAGGCCCAGGCCGGGGCGGTGCCCGCCGCCGCGCGCCACCCGTACACGCGCGCGCTCTTCTCCTCCACACCCGGTCTGCTCTTCCCCATCGACCCGATCCCCCTGGTCGGGCCGGTGCCATCCGCCACCCGGCCGCCCAGCGGCTGCCCCTTCCGTACCCGGTGCTGGAAGGCCGACGACCTCTGCGCCGCCGAGATGCCTGCCGTGGAGAAGGACGGAGACGGCTTCTTCCGCTGCCATCACCCGGTTCTCTCGGGCGCGACCGACCGTGAACTGATCAGCCAAGCACAGGAGCGTTCATGACCCACGCCGCCACCTTGTCCGGCGTCATCCCCCCGGTGTGCACCCCTCTCACCCCGGCGCATGAGGTGGACACCGTCTCGCTGATGCGGCTGGTGGATCATCTGCTGGACGGCGGGGTCGACGGGCTGTTCATCCTCGGTTCCTCCTCCGAGGTCGCGTTCCTGCCCGACGGGCACCGCAGGACCGTGCTGGACACCGTGGTCGGCCACGTCGCGGGCCGGGTCCCGGTGCTGGCGGGCGTGATCGACATGACCACGCCACGGGTCCTCGACCACGTACGCGTGGCGGTCGAGGCGGGCGCCGACGGCATCGTCGCCACCGCGCCGTTCTACACGCGCACTCATCCGGCCGAGATCGCGATCCACTTCCGGACCGTCGCGGCGCACGCGGGCGTCCCGTTGTACGCCTACGACCTGCCGGTGGCCGTGCACACCAAGCTCACCGCGGACCTGCTGCTCGAACTCGCCGCCGACGGCGTGCTCGCCGGCCTCAAGGACTCCAGCGGTGACGAGGGCGGACTGCGCGAGGTCATCCTCCGCCGCCGCGACCTCCCGTCGTTCGCGGTGCTGACCGGCTCCGAGCTGACCGTCGACTCGGCGCTGTGGATGGGCGCGGACGGCGTCGTTCCCGGACTGGGCAACGTCGACCCGCACGGCTACGTACGGCTGTTCCAGGCCGCGTCGCGGGGTGACTGGACCGCCGCGCGCACCGAGCAGGAGCGCCTGCTGCACCTGTTCCAGCTCGTGCACGCCGGCGGACCGCACATGGGCCGCGGCTCCTCGGCCCTGGGCGCGTTCAAGGCCGCGCTCTTCCTCCGTGGCGTCATCGACCACCCGACGACCGCACTGCCCCAGATCCCACTCGACGACGCCGAGATCGCCCAGGTCAAGGACCACCTGTCCAAAGCCGCCCTCATCTGACCGGGAGAACAGCGTGCCTCACCTCAGATCCCCCCGCGCGCTCGTCGCGCTCCTCGCCGCAGCACTTCCCTTCATGAACGCCGGTGCCGCAGGCGCCGCCAGGACGGCGCCGGAGTTCGCCGAACAGGTGCTGTTCGCCCAGCACACCGACGGCTACTTCTGCTTCCGCATCCCCGCCATCGTGAAGGCGAAGGATGGCACCCTGCTCGCCTTCGCCGAGGGCCGCGTGAACAGCTGCGGCGACTCCGGCGACATCGACCTGGTGCTGAAGCGGTCCACCGACGGCGGCCGTACGTGGGGCCCGCTCCAGGTCGTGCTGCCCGGCAACGGCGACACGCGCGGCAACCCGGCGCCGGTCG
>JAOPYG010000291.1 GCA_025964685.1 Actinoallomurus sp.
AAGCCGACCCCGTGCTCGGCCAGGAACTCCGCCCACTCCTTCACCGTCCGGGCGTAGCTCTCCCACGATCTCGGCGCCGGACAACCACTGACCGGCAACTCCCGCAGCCACCGGTTCACCACCGTCACCGGACGAGGCGCTCCCGGACCGTCCTCGAACCGAAGGTCATCATCGACCAGCACCGGCATCCGCTCCGGCAGCAACGGCCGCCGGTCGATATCCCAGGACTCCCAGCCCCGAGACGAAAAGAAACTCAAGATCATGGGGGCTGACCATAGAAACACAACACGGTTCAGAGCAAACCCAAAACCGCAGACCACAGCCCATGCAGTGACTAATCGCAATACATGCATAAAGCAGAGAGAATGTGGCGGAGCATGTGTGGGTGCATCCGCGGCAACCGGACGACGGATTCGGCCGCGAGCCGGCGCAAGCGGCGGGTGGCTGCGTGCCGATCCATCCGAGCCCCGCGAGTGTTAAGCAGGATCGGTCCGGCCCTCCGTTCGCCGGTGGCGTGGTCGATGGCTCTGCCGACTGCTGGTGGAAGAGGTATCAGCACGATCCGGATGCCCTTGCCGACCACGCGTAGGACCCGGTGGCCGTGTTCCTCGCCCAGGTCGTCGATGTCGGCGCTGGTGACTTCGAAGATCCGCAGCCCGAGCAGTCCGAGCATCGCGACCAGCGCGAAGTCGTTGGGGTTGGCCGAGGCGCGTGCGGCGGACAGCAGGGCCTCGAACTGCAGGTGTGATAGTCCGAGCGTGGGCGATTCGGGTGGGACATTAGGGCGTCGGACATGGTCGGCAGGCGAGTGCTCGAGTATCCCGTCGATCACGGCAGGTCCGGTAGAAGCCGGCCACCACCGACAGCCGCCGGGACACGGTCGAGGGCCGGAACCGGCGGATCTCCTGCAGCCACCGCACGTACATCTCCACATGCGCGCGCCGCACCGCCAAGGGTTCCAGGTGCCGTTCGGCGCACCAGGCCAGGTATATCCGCAGGTCCGACTCGGTGTGCATGCGTGAGTCACCCTTGTACCGCGCCAGGTAGGCGAGCGTCGCCAACCGCAGGACGTTCCCACCGGTGGTCCCGGCACCAGGCGTCGCTCCCAGAAGCTCATCGAACGAAGTCATACCTGCGACGCTGCGCCCGCATCAGGCGCAAGACCAGACCGACCACACGCGGCAGAAGCGGACGGGGCCGGACCGCCTCCGTCATCTGGTCGCCATGACTGGCACTGGCCGCCGTAGACTACGCGACCGTGGCAGAGATCGTGCTGCTCGGCGAGGTGACCTGTCCGTCGGGCGAGTTGGCGCTGATGGATGGCGGCTACCTCGGACTATGGTTCGGCGACCGCATACCGGACGAGGTGCGGCCGGCCGACGTCGCGCCAGCCGTCGACTTCGAGATAGTCGGGCGCGATGCAGCTGCAGCGGCGCGATCGTTCGACCGGCAGTCCGGCCGCACCCTCTACGACATCCCGCAGCATGCAGTCGCAGAGTTCACCTCGCTCTTCGATGACCACTGCCGTGAGCGCGGCTACCAGGCGTCGCTGCGCTCCTTTCCACGGCAGGTCCCGCACCGAGACCGCGTCCGGCGAGCGATCGCCGGAAACGACCCGGACTTTCTGATCAGCGGCGTGCCAGTCATCGCCATCGGAGGCCTGCCGACCAACCGTCCGCTGCCGGTCACCGCAACCCCGCACAGCGACTGGGGTTGGACGCACATCCGCATCGTGGTCAGTGACGAACCAGTCGTCGATACCTACTCACTGGGCAAGATCGGCGTCGACTACGCCCGGTTTGTGTTTGCCGACCCAGACGCGTTGAACGCGTGGAAACACGACGACCCGATCGACGGCCTCGCGGACGTCGTGTTCTGGGGCAGGCATGAGACCGAGATTGCGGCTGAGTTCGGCGCCACCCGTACCGGCACGCCCGGCGAGGATCACTACGGCTGGCTCAACCTGCCGGTCCGCGAAGCGTACGCAAAGGCAGTCGCGTTGAACGATCGTCGGAAGACAGCATCGGACCGTAAGTTCGCCTTCGATTTCCGTCCACACTCACACCACTGGCGGGTGATGGCCGATGTCCGCGCGTCCGAGAATGAGGCCGCCTCGATAGAGGTCGGCGGTGCCCGCATCATGTTCGCGATGACGTCCGTAGGCGACGGGTTCTTCCCTGTCCATGTCGAACTTGACGCGGCCGGCACCCCGGCGGCCATCGAGATAACGATCCGAGGTGGCGAGGACTAACCATGGCCTCATCAGACCGCATCCCGGTTGAAGGTGAGCCGCCCATCGCCTGCGTCTGAAGGCTCGTTACCCGCTCGCACGCTGGGGCGGGCTCCACACGCGATCAGCGGCATGAGCGGACGTTCTGACCGGTCAGCGGGGACTCGTAGTGCACGTCCCAGGTGCATGGTGCCGATGTCGACGGGTACCGGTCGGTTCAGCGTCAGCCTGGACCTTGCATACCGGTCGCGTTTTGCCGGCGAGCACAGCGTTCAGGCGCTCTTGATGGAGCCGGTCGGCCCAAGAGGCGACAGGGGGCAGTGAATGGCCGACGACCAGGGTCAACAGGTGGTCGGCCAGCGCTGGATTCCGGGCCAGTACGGGCCCATGCAGGTAGGTGCCTATGAAGTGGTCATGGTAGGCACCGTCGGTGCCGTCACCGTTTCCGATCCCCGTGAGGGTACGGGCCAGCGGACGTACGCCCGGGCCGCGGCGGGTGAGGCCCTGATGGTTCTCAAAGCCGGTGAGCGACCGGACGGCAGGTGCTCCACCCTCGACCATCTCCCCAGCGATGTCCGGGTCCAGCTGCGCTGCGACCTCCCCGACGGCCCGCTGTTCTCCCCGTTCACTGCGGATGTCCAGCAGCCCCAGACCGGCCACGGGCTGACCCTCTTCACCCGCGAACTCCTCGCCCAGCAGCTGGTATCCGGCGCAGACGCCGAACAGCACGGCTCCTGCCTCCGCGGCCCGGGCCAGACCGCCATCCGCGCGCAACCGGCGTGCCGCGAGGACCTGGGGGCGATCCTCGCCACCGCCGAGCAGGTAGACGTCCCCTCCCGTCGGCACCGGTTCGTCTGAACGCACCGGCACCACTTCCGCGGCAATGCCGCGTAGTTGTGCCCGCCGGGCCAGCATGATGACGTTGCCCTGGTCGCCGTACGTGCTCAGCAGGTCCGGGTACACCCAGATCAGTCGCAGCTCATTGGAAGTGTTAACCGACATATCTTCTGATCTCCTGGAACGCGGTGTAGTTGGCGATCACATCGATACGGTCCGACGACAGGTCGCCGACGTTCTGGACGACCTCGAAATCAACTCCGGCGGCCTCCAGACGTACGGCCAAATCGAGCCGGCGCTCGCCCATGGCGTAGACCGGACGTCCACGTAGTGCGCGATAGTCGACGTCCCACAGCCACGAGGTGTCCGTGCCGTCCGGTCCCCGTGCGTTGATCGACACCGCGACCGGAGACGGCGCCGGTCGCAGCACGTCGAACGCTTCAAGCCAACCCGCCGGATTCTTGGCCAGCAGCAACCGCATGGACCGCCTTCCGTCCTCGACCGTCAGGTAACGGCCGGCCACGGATGTGATTTCGGCGAACCTGGCCAGCGCCGGTTCCAGCGCCAGCCCCAGACACGCGCAGACCACCAGTGCGATCGCCGCATTCGAACGGTTGGCCCTGCCGGGCAGGCGAAGCGACAGCTCATACGAGCCCCCGTCCGGCGCGACCACCCGATCGCCGTCCAGCCGCCATTCGGGTTCGGGCCTGGCGAACCCGCACTCACGGCAGGCCCAGCCTGCGCCGTCAGGACTCCAGGTCCCCGGGCTCGGCTGGCGCACGCCCTCGACACGCTCGTCCCGAACCGCGTAGTCGACAGGACCCCCGCACCGCGGGCAAGACCATGAGTCCTCCCGCCAGTACTGACCGCAGGCCGTCCAGGTAACCGACTCCGCACTCGACGCAGCCCATGCCACCAGCGGATCATCGCAGTTGGCAACGACATGCACCCCGGAGTGCGCAAGCGCCTCGCGCCACCGATCGGCAAGCAGCCGAAGCTCCGCGGCACGGTCCATCTGGTCCCGGCTGAGGTTCATCAACACCGCGACGCCCGGCCGGGTCTGTTCCAGAATGCCGGGAAGGTACTTCTCATCGCACTCCAGCACGGCGTACTCGGCGCCGATCTCGTCTACCAAGGCCGCTGCGTGACCGGCGGGCATGTTGGCGCCGTAGGCGTTGGTGGCCACTCCCCCCTGGTGTCGCAGCGCCGCGGAGATCAAGCGCGTCGTTGTCGTCTTGCCATTTGTCGCGCTGACCACCACGACCTTGCGGCCGGCGGTGAGATCGGTGAGCAGGCCGGGTGCCAGCGCGAGCGCCAGCCGGCCACCGATCACCGAACCGTCACGTCCGGCCAAGCGGGACAACTTCGCGGCAGTACGGCCGCCCGCGGCGGCAAGCCGCGTTCGTAGCGGAAACTTCTCCATCTGCATCGGCGCGAAGACCCGGCGCTGACGCCGGGGACCAAGCGCCTTCCCCCCTCCTACGATGGACGGCCCAGGCTCGCCGGTGCTGTAGCCGAACAACGACAGCTTCGGGATGCGTCAGATGAGACACCTGGCTCTTCCTTCCAGCCATGCCTGTCGCAGCGCCTGGCACGATCTACTATTCGAGTAGTAGTCAGCCAACCTGTAAGCCGGATGAGTGTTTCCTCAGAGGCGTGTCTGAGGCATCCCAGGTGGGGGCACCCGCAGAGCACGTTGGCGCGTTGGATCCACCTCGGCGCGGCCCCGCCCGGCTATCTCAGCGGACATCCGCCCATCGGCACGAGCGAGTGCCTGCTCGAGAACAACACGAGCGCGCGATCGGCGGCATGAGAGGGCGTTGCCAGGTGACGCTCGTACCGTGATTTCTCAGCCTGGCGGAGGCTCAGGAGGAGAAAGGACACGCAAGGTTACGAAGCCTGAAGTCGGAAGACCGGATGCTGGACGGCCTCGGCCGCGAATTCCTCGAGTGTGGCGTCCTTGTTCACATCGAAGTAGGCACCGACGGTGCGTGGGTGTTCGGCCAAGTACCGCTTGAGGATCGCCGCAGCCTCCGCCGCCGGCAACTCGGTGACAACAAACGACTCGATCGCGCGGCCCCGGTGCAGCGTCACACGTCCCGTGTCGAACGCCACGTAATTCCCCAGGGGCGGTGCTCAAGTAATTCCCCAGGTTCTGGCCGTGTTCGCCGGCAAGATCTTCCGCTATCGCCGTGGCGACCAGACCGGCAGAGCCGCCGCCGTCGAGTACGGCAGGACAGTCGGCGTGCCGGACCATCAACTGGACTGGACCGACTAACGCCCTCGCGGCATGAGCGTGTGGCCTTCGTGCATGCTGGGGAGGTGGACCCCAGTCCTTCTCCCCGTGGTCCCGTCCGGGTGATCCTGCTCAACGGCGCGTCCAGTTCAGGTAAGTCGACGCTGGCCAAAGCGCTACAACGCGCACTCGACGAGCCGTTCCTGCACGTGTCCTCCGATCAGCTCGTGGCCGCCGGCATGCTGCCCGATCGCCGAGACGGCTCCGGACCGTTCGCCTGGTGGACACAGATGCGCCCACGCTTCTTCGCCGGGTTCCACCGCTGCCTGCCAGCGCTCGCCGACACTGGCAACGACCTGATCGTCGAGCATGTGATCGAGTTCCAGGCCTGGCGTGATGAACTGTCCCGCCTCGTGGCACACCTGGACGTCTTCCTCATCGGAGTGCACTGCGACCTCGACGAACTGGACCGCCGAGAACGCTCCCGCGGCGACCGTCAAATCGGCGAAGGCCGCAGCCACATCGAAGAGAACCTGATCCACACCTTCGGCCCGTATGACCTAGAAGTCGACACAACAGCTGGGGTCTCGGCCACGCTTACCGAATCCGTTCTGCGGGCCTGGCGCAACCGAACCCCACCACGGGCACTGTCCCCAGCACCGCCAGCGGAATAAAGCGACGTTCACCGCGGCATGTGAGTGCGTGCCGGTCCCTCTCGCCGGGGGCCGCGCTACGCCGCTCGGGCCGGTGGATCCGCGACGAAGTGCTCGCGCGAATCTGGCCCACCCACCACGAGAACGGCCACAAGCCGAAATGTGACCGCCGTAATAGTCTGCTGGGGAAGGTGGTGACCGTGCTGGATGGTGAGGCGAGGGTTCTGGCCGTCGAGTTTGATCGGGCGCTGGACTCCTGGTGCGGGTGGACGCTCAACCACCAGAGGTCCGTGCGGGTCCGGTATGTGGCGCGCCTGCTACGTGAGCGGGGAGTCTGGCCCGAGCTAGTGCGACGCTGGACGGTCGAGGACGAGCGGGGCGACGGGGACGCCGCCTGCCGGATCGGCTGGGTGCTGCTCGACCGGGGCGACGAGGCCGGGTCCCGGCGGGCGTTCGCCCGCGCAGTCGGTCGCGGCAACCTCGCCGCGACCAGCAAGGAACACGGCGAGCGCGCGCGGGCCGGGGAGGACACGCACCGGCTCGCCAAGGAATCCGAGCGGGCGCGGCAGCGCCAGGAACAGGCCGACCAGCGCGCCGACGAGCGCGGCGACGCCGACGCAGCCTATCGGATCGGCCACCGGCTGGTCGTGGAAGCCGGCGCGGCGCGGCGTGGCGACTACTCGGCCGCGAAACGCTACGGCGACCAGGGCGAGGCGGCCCTGCGCCGGGCACTGCAACGCGGCAGTGCCGACGCCGCGGCCGAGCTAGGTGATCAGGCCTATGAGGAATACCCCGATTTCCCGGAGAGCGACGAGCAACGGGGCGCTCGTGCCCTGCCTTTGTACCGGCGCGCGGACGAGCTGGGCCACCCGCGCGGCTCCTGGTGGCTCGGCATGATCCTCGACGACCTCGGCGACCACGACGGGGCGGTGGCGGCGATGCGCCGCGCCGAGGCTCGTGGGGACCCGAGCGCGGCGGGCACCCTGGGCCTGTTGCTGCGCCGCCGCACTCCACCGGACTGGGAGGGTGCCGAAGCCGCGCACCGGCGCGCCGTGGACATCGACTATGACGAACGCGTATGGGGCAATCTGGGCGCCGTGCTCGCCGCGCGAGGCGACCTGGCCGGCGCCGAGGCCGCATACCGTCGCGCGGTCCAGCGTGATGAACCCCAGGCGGCCACCCACCTGCGCTACTTCTACAAGAACCACCCCGACATGAAGCCTCCGCCCGCCTCCGACTGGTAAGAGCCGGGGCTCTTGATCGGTTACCGGTGAACGTTCTCGAGTCGTCCAGATTCTCCAGCCGCCGTAGCGAAACGAGGGGATCGCTGGCTCTCCATGCCTCAGCGAACACGCTCTCATCGGCAAGAGCGCGCGGTCAGCGGCATATGCGGATGTTGCTAGTCGGCTCAGGACGGGGAGTTGGGCAGGTCGGCGAATTGAGTGAGGTCGCCGTCGGAGTCGACGGGCCATGCGTCCAGGCCGGGTGCGGTGAGGATGGCGCTGATGAGGTCCTCGGATCCGCCGACGAGTGTGGAGTCGAAGTCGATCTCGGTGCTGACGCACCAGGAGTGGTCGGCCGGCCAGAGCAGGCTGGGTGATTGTGGCTCGAACCCGAGGGAAGACCCTTGCCAGCCCATTTCCAGTGCCGCCTGCAACGGCCCGCGGAAGAGCAGATAGTCGCGGTGGGGCAGGCGCAGCCGCGGCAGCGCCCACACGTTGGCGGACACTCCAGGCTCCGGTGCAGGTGCCGACTCGATACCGCCATCGTCGCTGAAGGAGAAGGCAATCACTCCGGAGCCGTCGACCCAGCCCCAGCCTTCCCACAGCGCGTGGAAGCAGTCTTGGCCGCCGGTGGCGGGAGCCAGGACGTCGATCAGCGCGCGGAGCGCGGACGGGGCGAGGCTTCCCACCTGCACGTCGCCGTCATCCCAGAGGCCGGACGAGCCTGTCGCGACCTCAGCCCCGGCGGTGGGGGTGGCGATGGCAGCCCACTGCATGAGGGCGTGCGGGACGCGTCCGGTGAGCTGGCAGACCTGCGCCCACGTCAGCGGTCTTCGGCCGTTGTCGAACTCGACCGGGTGCAGGATGCGGGCATAGGCCGCGAAGTCGCGCGGTACCACCGAGCCGACCGTCCCGAGCGGCCCGCGCAGCCGCTCGGCGATCCAGTCGCCCACGGACACATCCGCGATGGGTTCAAGACCAGCCTTCATGTTCACCCGTTCATCATCCTTGCAGAGAAGGTGGGCAACGCACGCTCTTCGGCACGAGCGTGCGTCGCCGACGCGGCGATGATCTATCTGACCCCAAACGGTGACACACGAATCGAGGGTATGAGCCGATCCTTACCGTCGCCGGGACGTGTGAGCTTTTGCGGCCCACCGTCGATGGTCACGCAGATTTCGGCGTCCACTCGGGGTCGCGGCCTGCGAAGCCGAGTGCGCGGTCGAACGCTGGCGCGTCTTCGGGCACCTCGACCACCGGCCCGAAGAGCCCTTGCCGGCCGGATGCTTGTTCCGGTCGCGCTGACGCGCTGGTGAACGCAAGGACGGCCGCTGTGCTTTCGGGGTCGGACGTGAACGGCTGGCCGGTCGCGCGGGCGAGGTCCCAGC
>JAOPYG010000341.1 GCA_025964685.1 Actinoallomurus sp.
GACGGCCTGCTCGGAGGCGATCAGCAGGGCGGCGGCGCCGTCGGAGATCTGCGAGGACACCGCGGCGGTCAGCCGCCCGCCGTCGACGAGGGTCTTCAGCCCGGCCATCTTCTCCAGCGAAGTGTCGCGGCGGGGGCCCTCGTCGGTCGTGACGCCCTCGTACGGGGCGATCTCCTTCTCGAACAGGCCGCCGTCGATGGCCCCCAGCGCCCGCCGGTGGGACTCGTAGGCGAACCCCTCCATGTCCTCGCGGCTGATGTCCCAGTCGCGGGCGATCATCTCGGCGCCGTTGAACTGGGAGACCTCCTCGCGGCCGTACCGGGCGACCCAGCCCTTCGAGCCGTGGAACGGGCCCTCGGGGTACCCGAGCGTGGTGCCGCTCGCCGACCCGATCGGGACCTGCGACATGTTCTGCACGCCGCCCGCGACCACCAGGTCGGCGGTGCCCGACATGACGGCCTGGGCGGCGAAGTGCACCGCCTGCTGGGACGAGCCGCACTGCCGGTCGACGGTGACCCCGGGCACCTCTTCGGGCAGCCCGGCGGCCAGCCAGCAGGTGCGGGCGACGTCGCCGGCCTGCGGGCCGATCGCGTCGACGCAGCCGAACACCACGTCCTCGACCGCGGCCGGGTCGGCCCCGGACCGGCGCATCAGCTCGCGAAGCACGTGGGCGCCCAGGTCGGCGGGGTGCTCCCCGGACAGTCCGCCGCCGCGCCGGCCCACAGGGGTACGGACCGCCTCGACGATGTAGGCCTCGGCCATCGCGCTTCTCCTTAATCCTCGGGCGTCGCCTGAATCCCTTCGAGGACCATGGCGAGGTACTGCTTGGCGATCTCTCCGGGCGACAGCCGCTCGCCGGGCTGGTACCAGCTGGCGGCGACCCAGACGGCGTCGCGGATGAACCGGTAGACCAGGGCCTTGTCCAGGTCGGCTCGGAAGTCGCCCTCCGTCACGCCGCGTTCGAGCAGCTCCAGCCACATGTCCTGGTGGCGGCGCCACGAGTCGGCGAGGAAGCCGAAGCGCTCCCAGGAGGCGGCGAGGTAGCGCGACTCCTTCTGGTAGATCATGACCGCGTGCCGGTGTTCGTCCATGCATCGGAACGACTCGGCGATCAGCGCATCCAGCGTCTGCCGGGCGCCAAGACCGGCTTCCAGGACGCGGTCGAAGCCGGCCCACATGTCGTTCAGGAAGGTGGAGAGGATCTCCTCCACCATCGACTCCTTGGAGTCGAAGTGGTAGTACAGACTGCCGCCGAGGATGCCGGCGGCGTCGGCAACCTCGCGCACCGTGGTGGCGGCGTAGCCGCGCTCGGCGAAGACCTCGGCCGCCGCGGCGAGCAGCTCGGCGCGCCTGACCGCGCGGGCGCTGGTGGTGCCCTCGGCGTCACGGCGTCGTGGACTCATCGGTTCTGGCTCTCCTAAGCGTGCTGGCTGGACACGGAGACGACCTCCCCGGTCATGTACGAGGAGTAGCCGCTCGCCAGGAACACTATGACGTTGGCCACCTCCCACGGCTCGGCGGAGCGCCCGAACGCCTCGCGCGCGGTCAGCTCCTCCAGCACCTCGGCAGAGGTCACCTTCGCCAGATGCGTGTGCATGGCCAGCGACGGCGAGACCGCGTTGACGCGCACGCCGTAGCCGGCCGCCTCCAGGGCGGCGCACCGGGTCAGCGCCATCACGCCCGCCTTGGCCGCGGCGTAGTGCGCCTGGCCGCGCTGGGCCCGCCAGCCGATCACCGAGGCGTTGTTGACGATCGCGCCGCCGTCGCCCTGCCGGCGCAGGACCCGCAGGGCGGCTCGGGTGCAGCGCATCGTGCCGTTCAGCGTGACGTCCAGGACGCGGTCCCACTGCTCGTCGGCCATGTCCACGAGGTCGGCGGTGCCGCCCAGGCCGGCGTTGTTGACCGCCACGTCGATGTGGCCGAACCGCTGCAGTGCCGCGTCGTACAGCGCTCGTACCTGCTCCTCGGACGTCACGTCGCAGGACCGGGCGGCGACCCGCTCCGCGCCGAACTCGTCGGCCAGCGTCTCCCGCGACGCGTCCAGCCTGCGCTCGTGCGTGTCGCTGATGAGGACGCGGGCCCCCTCCTCCAGGCAGCGGCGGGCGGTGGCGCCACCGATGCCCGCTCCGGCCGCCGCGGTGATCACCACGACGTTGTCGCGGAGCAGTCCGTGCGCGGGAACGTGAGCCGGGGCCCCCTTCTGCTGTTCCGTCACGTCGGTTACTCTACCAAACAGTTGTTAGAAAGAAGGCGTCATGGACCTTGATTTCGGCCCGGCCGAGGCGGAGTTCCGCGCCGAGATACGCGCGTGGCTGCACGCCCATGTGCCCGCCGAGCCGTTGCCGTCGCTGGAGACGGAAGAGGGCTTCGCGGCCCACCGGGAATGGGAGCGCACGCTGGGCGCGGACCGGCTCGCGGCGGTGTCGTGGCCCGAGGAGTACGGCGGCCGCGGCGTGACCCCGTTGCAGTGGCTGGTCTTCGAGGAGGAGTACTACGCGGCCGGCGCGCCGGGGCGGGTCAACCAGAACGGCACCGACCTGCTGGCCACCACGCTGCTCCGGCACGGCACCCCGGAACAGCTGGCGCGGATCCTGCCGCCGATCGCGGCCGGCGAGGTGATCTGGGCGCAGGCGTGGTCGGAGCCGGGCGCCGGCAGCGACCTGGCCGGGCTGCGCTCGACCGCCACCCGGACCGACGGCGGCTGGCTGCTGGCCGGGCAGAAGACATGGAGCTCGCGGGCGCCCTTCGCCGACCGGGCGTTCGGGCTGTTCCGCTCCGACCCCGAGCCCGGCCGGCACCGCGGGCTGACGTACGTGATGTTCCCCTTGGACGCCGAGGGCCTGACCGTACGGCCGATCGGGCGGCTCGACGGCAAGCCCGCGTTCGCCGAACTCTTCCTGGACGACGTGTTCGTGCCGGACCACGACGTCATCGGCACCGCGGGCGAGGGCTGGAAGGCCGCGATGAGCACGGCGGGCAACGAGCGCGGACTCACCCTGCGCCCGCCGGGCCGGTTCATGGCGACGGTCGACCGGCTGGTGGCGCTGTGGCGGGAGCGGGCCGACCCGTCCGACACGGCCCTGCGGGACCGGGTGGCGGACGCCTGGATCCGGTCCCAGGCGTACCGGCTGAAGGGCTTCGAGACGATCTCGCGCGATGATGACATCGGTGCGGAGGCCAGCCTCACCAAGGTGTTCTGGTCTGAGTTCGACGTGGCGCTGCATGAGACGGCGCTCGACCTGCTCGGCCCGGACGGCGAGCTGGAGTCGCCGTGGCTGGAGGGCTACGTCTTCTCGCTGGCCGGGACGATCTACGCCGGCACGAACGAGATCCAGCGCAACGTGATCGCCGAGCGGCTGCTCGGCCTGCCGAAGGGAGCACGGTGAAGTTCGTCCTGGACGCCGAGCAGCGGCTGTTCGCCGCGACCCTTCACACGCTGCTGGCCGATGCCGGCACCGCGCGGGCCGTACGGGCCTGGGCGTCCGGGGACACCAAGCCCGGCCGGGCGCTGTGGTCGGCGCTCGCCGACGCCGGCGTGTTCGCGCTGGCGGTGCCGGAGGCCCATGGCGGGGCCGGGCCACTGCCGGTCGAGCTGGTCTGCGCGGCGGAGCAGCTAGGCCGGCACGCGGTGCCCGGCCCGTTCGTGGAGACGCTCGCCGCCGCGGAACTGCTCGGCCGCCTCGGCGACGTCCCTCTCGCCGCCACCTGGCTCCCCCGGATCGCCGAGGGGGAGGCGCTCGTCTCGCTGACGCTGCCGCCCGCCGTTCCGTACGCGCTGGACGGGGACGTCGCCGACCTCGTCCTGACGGCCGACGACTCCGTACGGGACGCCGCGGTGCGCGGTGGGACGGCCTCGCTCGATCCGGCGCGCCGGATGCTGCCGGTCGTGCCGGGCGAGCCGCTGGTCACCGGGGCGCGTGAGGCGTCGGCGGCGGCGTACGACCTCGGCGCGCTGCTGTGCGCGGCACAGCAGTTCGGGCTGGGGCGCGCACTGCTGGACGTGACGGTGGCGTACGCCCAGACGCGGCAGCAGTTCGGGCACCCGATCGGGGAGTTCCAGGCGGTCAAGCATCACCTCGCCGGCGTCCTGGTGGACCTGGAGTTCGCCCGGCCGCTACTGTTCGGCGCGGCCTTGGCGTACCGGACGCCGGACTTCTCCCGTGACGTGTCCGCGGCCAAGACCGCGGCGTCGGCCGCCTCCTACACCGCCGCCAGGGTCGCCCTGCAGGTGCACGGCGCGATCGGCTACACCGACGAGTACGACCCGTCGCTGTGGATCCGGAAGGCCCGGGCGCTGTACGCGGCCTGGGGCTCCCCGGCCGAGCACCGGGCCCGGGTCGTCGACGCGCTGTGAACACGGTCGTGGACTTCAGCGGCCGTGCGGCCCTGGTCACCGGGGGGACGAAGGGCATCGGGGCGGCCATCGCGCGGTCATTCCTCGGCGCGGGCGCCGAGGTGGTGGTGTGCGGGCGCCGCGATCCCGGTTCGCCGCCGGAGGCGGGCGGCCGGACGGCCCGGTTCCTGGCGGCCGACATCCGCGACGCGGACGCGGCGGCGGGGCTGGTCGAGCGGGCGGCCGAGCTGATGGGCCGGCTCGACGTGCTGGTCAACAACGCCGGTGGCTCGCCGGACGCGGACGCGGCGACGGTCTCCCCGCGGTTCGTCGAGCGGGTCGTGCAGCTCAACCTGCTCGCCCCGTTCTACGTGGCGCAGCCCGCCAACAAGATCATGCAGGGCCAGCCGACGGGCGGCGCGATCATCAACATCGGCAGCGTCTCAGGCGCCGACCCGCAGCCGGGTACCGCCGCCTACACCGCCGCCAAGGCGGGCCTGCTGGCGTTCACCAAGGCACTGGCGCTGGAGTGGTCCCCCAAGGTGCGGGTCAACCACATCACCAGCGGCCCGGTGGCGACGGATGCGGCCGCCGACCGCTACGGCGACGGCGCGGCACTCGGCGGCTTGGTCCCCATGGGGCGGATGGCGGATCCACAGGACGTGGCCAACGCCTGCCTCTACCTGGCCGGTGATCTGGCGTCGTACGTGACCGGCGCGGACCTCGCCGTCCATGGGGGCGGCGAGGTCCCGGCGCGCTACGTCGTGACGCGGAACTGAGCCCGGCCGCCCGCGACCACCGTCGTGCCGTCGACGGCGGCCTCGAACAACACGACGTCCTCCTCGCGCCGGCCCGTCACCTCGAGCCGGTCGCCGGGGAACACCGGCGCGGCGAACCGCCCGTCCAGCGCCACCAGGTCGGCCGGGTGCGCGTCGATCTCTCCGGCCAGCGGCAGCGTGATCGCGGCCAGGGTGCACAGGCCGTGCAGAATCGGCCGCGGCATGCCGGCGGCCTGGGCGGCCGACGGGTCGATGTGCAGGGGGTGGCGGTCGCCGAGCAGCCGGTACAGCGCGGCCTGGCCGGGCGAGGTGTCCACGGTGAACTCCAGGTCGGGCGGGCCGTCCGGTCGCTTACGGGCGGACGGGCCCCGGTCGCCGCCGAAGCCTCCCCGGCCGGGGGCGAACAGCGACCAGGTGGCCTCGAAGTACGTGCACTCGACCACGACCTCGAAGATCGCGGCGGCGCCCTTGTCCCAGACCTCCGCGACGCGGGCGGTCAGCTCCAGCTCCCCCTCCCTTGGCAGCGGCGCCCGTACCCGCAGCCGCTGCGCCCCGTGGACGGCGGTGGTGACGTCGAAGGCGCCCGCGTCGCCGAGCACGTCCGGCGCCCACTGCGCCCGGGTGAGCGCGAAGGTGGGCAGCACCCGTAGGCGCTCCTCGAACACCAGGTCCAGGTCGGTCGGTGCCGCGCCGACCGCGAGCGCGTAGAGGATCGCGTCGCGGTCGTCGTAACGGACCGTCCGGGTTCCGAGGTCGCGGGAGCGCCACTGTCCAGCGCTGACCAGGTCCATAGGCGCCCTTCAGGGGAGGAAGCGGTGGCGGCCGTTGGCGATGAACTCCTCGCGCAGCGCCGCCTTGTCATCGGTGGTCATCAACGCGTACGCGGGCGCGCCCCGGCCGGCCCACCGGTACACCGGGTCCGTGGTGCGCCAGCCTTCGAGCTGCACCTGTTTCCTGCCGAGCTTGCCCGAGCCGGTGGTCGGCAGGGCGTGCGAGACCCGGACGTAGCACGGCACGCCCTTGGTGCCGAGGTCGTCCTGGCCGGCGAGGAAGGCCGGCAGATCGAGGTCGTCGAAGCCGATGCCCTCCCCGACCTCAACGGCCGCCATCACCTGGTCGCCCGACCGGGGGTCGGGCACGCCGAAGGCCACGGCGTCGATGACCTTCGGATGCCGGCGGAGCACCGCCTGGATCGGCAGCGCGGAGATGTTCTCCGAGTCCACCCGGATCCAGTCGCCCGAACGGCCCGCGAAGTACAGGAACCCGGCCCCGTCGACGTAGCCGAGGTCGCCGGTCCAGTACCAGCCGTGCCGGACCCGCTCGGCGTCGGCCTCGGGGTTGTCGTAGTAGCCCTCGAACCTGGCCGCGCCGTCGACGTCGACGATCTCGCCGACGGCCTCCTCGGCGTTGGTCACCCGGCCGTGCTCGTCCAGGACCGCACGGGCGCAGGTCTTCCGCGTCCGCGGGTTGACGATCCGCACGCCGTCGCGGGCCGGGCGGCCGAGCGCGGTCGGCGGGGTGTCCGGGGGCCGCTGGATCATGCCCGCGCTCTCGCTGGAGCCGTAGCCCTCCATGAGCCGGCAGCCGAAGCGGCGCCGGAACCCGGCCTGGTCCTCCGGGGACGCCTCGGTGCCGAACGCGTGGGTGAGCGGGTTGTCGCCGTCATCGGGCCGCTCCGGCGTCGCGAGAATGTAGGCGATGGCCTTGCCGACATAGGAGAAATAGGTCGCGCCGAAGTGCCGCACGTCGTGCAGGAACCCGGTCGCGGAGAAGCGCGGGGTGAGGGCGACGGTCGCCCCGGCGGCCAGTGCCGGCGCCCACAGCGCCATCAGCGCGTTGCCGTGGAACAGCGGCATCGGGCAGTAGCAGACGTCATCGCGGGTGACGTCGTACTTGGCACTCATGACGTGGGCGCGGTCGGCGAACCGGCCCTGCGAGCACCGGGCCGCCTTGGACGCGCCGGTGGTCCCTGAGGTGAACATCAGCAGCATCTGCGTGGCCGCGGTGACCGACGGATCCCGTACGGGCTCACGCGCGAGCCCGGCGACGCGGGCGGCGTACGCGTCGTCGTCGACGAGCAGGATCCGGTCGCGCGGGACGCCGATGTCCAGCCCGTCCAGCAGCGCCATCCCGGCCCGGTCGGTGACCATCAGCTGGAGGTCGGTGTGCCGTACCTCCTGCCCCAGCGGGACGCCGCGCCGGGTGGAGTTGACGCCGACGACGGTGGCGCCGCCGAGCGCCGCCGCGCCGAGCCAGAAGAGGTACTCCGGCACGTTGCCGAGCAGGACGCCGATGTGGAACGGGCCGTCCCGCCGCAGGGCCTTCGCCAGCGACGCACGTGCGGCGCTCTCCCGTACGACCTCGTCCCACGTCCAGTCCCGCTCACGGGTACGCAGCCCCGGCCGGGCGTCGCCGAGCCGGTCGAGCAGCAGGTCCGCGATGGTGTCGTGCGTCATGGCGGCCGTCCTCCGTCCGCGCATCCGAGCGGTTGGCAGCGTCGACGTTAATCAGCGGGATGCCCGCATGCCCGCCGCATCCCGCTGACCGGGAACCCAGTCCGGCCCGCGTCGGTCTCCTGCTCGTCCCGACTACGCTGGACGCATGCGTTCGGTAACCGCTCTGGTCCTCGATCTGTGCGCTGTGACGGCGTTCGTGATGATCGGACGGGCCAGCCACACGGAGGGCGAGACCATCGCCGGGATCGCGACGACGGCGTGGCCGTTCCTGTCGGGCCTGCTGATCGGCTGGGCGGCGATCCTGGGCCGACGCCGATCCCCGGCGCTCGTGGGCTCCGGCGTCGGCATCTGGCTGGTGACCGTCGCCGCCGGTATGGCACTGCGCGTCGTTTCCGGTCAGGGAACGGCGGTCACCTTCGTCATCGTCGCACTGGTCTTCCTCGGGCTGGTCATGGTCGGCTGGCGCGCCGTGGCCTACGGGGTCCTGGAGGCAAAACGTCGCAGTGTGACCCGCTGAACGCCGGCTACTCGAATGGGGACGGGTCTCCGGCGCCCCTGCGGAGGATCTCGGCCTCGCCCTCGGAGAAATCGATGACCGTCGTCGGTACGGCGCCGCACTCGCCGGAGTCGATGACGGCGTCCACCACGTGGTCGAGTCTCTCCTTGATCTCCCAGCCCTGTGTCATGGCTTCGGTCTCGCCGGGCAGGAGCAGAGTGCTCGACAGCAGCGGTTCGCCGAGCTCGGTCAGCAACGCCTGAGTGACGACGTGATCGGGGATCCGCACACCGACGGTCTTCTTCCTGGGATGCAGCAGCCGCCGGGGCACCTCTTTCGTCGCCGGCAGGATGAACGTGTAGCTGCCCGGAGTCGCCGCCTTGATCGTGCGGAACAACGCGGTGCTGACCTGGACGAACTGGCCGAGCTGCGCGAAGTCCTTGCAGACCAGGGTGAAGTGGTGGTCGCTGTCGAGCCGGCGGATCTCCCTGATCCGGTCGAGCCCCTTCTTGTTGCCCAACCGGCACCCGAGCGCGAAGCACGAGTCCGTCGGGTACACGACCAGCCCGTCCGCACGGATGAGGTCGACCACCTGACGGAGCGCCCGAGGCTGAGGATTGTCCGGATGTACGTCAAAGTACTTCGCCATTCACGACAGCTTAGGAGCGAACCCTCCTGCGTGCCCCGGCGCGGGCGCTATTACCGGTCTCGCAGCCGCAGGCCGGTCTCGTCTTCGGAGCAGCGCGACGGCTGAGAGTGCTCCGTCGACAGGTCGATCTCGTCCCAGCGCGAGGTCGTCATCGTCAACGCACGTCCTTACCGGTCACCCGGTCCGGAGGCCGTGTGGCTCACCGCGCAGGATCTCCAGGCTGGTCTGGACACAGCTCCCACAGATCCACACGCCGGGGCCGGCGACCAAGGGGCCGAGGTCTTTGCAGCCACAGAACGAGCAGGCCCGGCCGGTTCCCTTGCTCTTGCCGACGCGGCGGTGCCGCCGCTGGACGGGAGCGATCCATTCCTCGAGTTCCTTCTTGACCCGGGCGACGTCGACGCCGAGGTCGTTGAGGACCCGGCGGGCGGAGGAACCAGGGTCGATCGCGAGGCAGAACAGCAGATGTTCGGTACGGAACTGGCTCTGCCCACGCCGGGCGGCCAGCCGCCGCGCCGTCATGACGGCCTGCTCGGCCTCCCCATCGCCGACGACCCGGCGTTCCCGGCCGTCGCCGCCGGTGATGAGGGCAGGCTCGAAGAGACGGGCATTCGCCTCGCGGACCTGGTCGCGGCCGACGCCGAGCTGGTCGAGGATGTTGGCGGCACCTCCGACGTGCAGGAGACCGAGCAGCAGATGCTGCGTGCCCGCCACGCTGTCATCGGCGTCGGCGGCCGCCTGCGCCGTCTGCAGACACGCGGCCAGCCGAGGTGCCATGACGATGGACTCGGCGGCATCCCCGACCAGATCGCTGACCTCGAGCCGGTGCGCGTACTTCTGCCGGGCCGCCTGCTTGGACACTCCGAGCCGTTCCCCGATCAACGTCCAGGACAGGCCGGCCGCCCGTGCGGCGCCCACGTAGTGTTCCACCAGCCCATCGGCTGCCTGGTTCGTCTCACCGGCCACGACGACCGCGGCCGCCAGCAGCACCAGTGGCTCGTCGCTTCCAGCCCGCTCCCGCACTGCCTCGACCAGGCCACGTACGCTCGTCTCACTCATGTCGACAACGGTACGTTGTCATCCGTGATTCGACAATGCCCGATTGTCGATGCGGATCAGGACCCGTCGCGGAACACACGGGCTACGGCCGCGAGATCTTTCCTTGGCATCAATCATGTGAGCATCATTGATCTTCCCTTTGCCCTCCAATTACGATCCGCAGGCCCCCACCTCGCCCCGAGGAGTGTCATTGCGGTCGAACAAGCTCGTACCTCGGAAACACCGGTCCAGGAAATTGGCGGCCCTCGCGGTTCTGACGGTGACCGCCTCCGCGCTGACGATTCAGGTCGGCCCAGCCGCGGACGCGAGCCCCACCGCTCAGAAGAAGTGCAGTCCCGACTCCAGCAGCCATCTTTCTTCGGTACCCAGTCCCGAGAAGTTCTTCGGCTTTCCCCTCGGCAAGGGCCAGCAGCGTGTCGTCACGACGGAAGAGATCCAAAGGTACGTCGACGCCGTCGGGAAGGCCTCCGACCGGGTGGTCACCGGCACGATGGCGCACAGCGCCACCGGGCAGCCGTTGCCGTACGCGATCGTGTCCGGCGAGAAGAACGTCCGTCCTGGACAGCTCAACAGGATCGCCAAGCAGATCCAGGAGCTGCGCGACCCCCGCACCCTCAAATCCGGCGAGGCGGCGCGTATCGCCGAGGACACTCCGGCGATCGTGTGGGTGACGGGGAACGTCCACGGCGGTGAGAAGAGCGGCGGTGACGCCGCGCTCAAGACGCTGTACGAGCTGGCCGGCGGTCTGTCGTGCGAGGTCGCGAAGCGTAACGACAATCTCGTCACGGTCATCGTCCCGACCCAGAACCCGGACGGCCGCGACGCCTCCCGCCGGACCAACGACTACGGCTTCGACCTGAACCGCGACTGGTTCGCACGTTCGCAGCCGGAGACCGACGGCAAGGTCGCGCTGATGCGCGGCTATCCCCCACAGGTCTACGTGGACGCCCACGAGATGGGCGGTTCTCAGTACTTCTTCCCGCCCAACGCCGACCCGATCCATCATGAGATCGCGAGCGAGGACGTCGACTGGATCAACCGCATCGGAAAGGCGAACGCGGCCGGCTTCGGCTACAACGGCGCCTGCGGCGGGTCCATCACGACGGAGTGCTACTTCAACTACGAGTCCTACGACCTGTTCTACATGGGCTACGGCGACACGGTGCCGACGACCGGTTTCGGCGCGGCCGGCATGACGTTCGAGAAGGGCAGTAACTCCGCGGTCCAGGACCGGGTGCAGCAGCAGTTCAACACGCAATGGGCCACGACCGGCTGGGCCGCCGACAACAAGCACGAGGTCCTGAGCGGCTACTACAAGATCTGGAAGGACGCGCTGGCCGAGGGCAAGGCCGGTGCCCTCGAGCCGAACGAGGTCGTACAGCCGACCAACGAGGTCCAGTTCCCGGTGCCGGATATCAAGATCCGGTCGTACTTCCTGCTCCCCGACCGCCAGCTCGGCGACACGCGCCAGTTGGTCGAGCGGCTGCGCGCCATGGACGTCGAGGTCTACCGGCTCAAGAAGGCGATCACAGTACCGAACGCCCGCGTCTTCGGCGGTCGCAGCGCCAAGAACCTCAAAGTCCCGGCGGGGGCGTACTGGATTCCCATGGCACAGCCGCAGAAGCACTGGATCCAGGCCCTGATCGGTGAGGATCCATACGTGCCGTTCCCGTACTTCTACGACGTCTCCTCCTGGAGCAACCCGCTGCTCTCGGGCGTCGACACGGTCTACACCGGGGATGAGCTCGCCCCCAGGGCCGACCGGGTGAAGCGGATCGACGGCGGCATCGGTTCCCGCGCGCCGGCCGGCGGGTCGTACACCTACCCGCTGGACTCCGCGGCGGCGTCCGAGCTGACGTTCAAGCTGCTCGGTCGTGGCGTCGCGCTCACCCGTGACCTCACGACCGGGGTCGTGAGCCTGACGGCGCGGGCGATGGCCCCGGACGCGCTGGACGAGCTCGCCCGGCCGCTCGGCGTGACGATCGACGGACACCGGCAGGCGGCCTCGGGAGTCCCGCTGCGCGAACCCGATGTGGGTCTCTTCGCCGGCACCGGCATCTCGACGACGTCGGGGTCGTACGGCGAGGCGCGGTACGTCCTCGGCTCACGCTGGGGGCTCGACCTCACACCGGTGACCACCGCCGACATCAACGCCGGCACCGCGGCGTTCACCGGGCGCAGCGTGCTGCTGATGCCGGACGGCGGCAGCTCGAACGCCGGTCTGACCGCACAGGGCCTGGCCAACCTGAAGGCCTGGGTGCAGAAGGGCGGCACCTATGTCGGGCTGCGTAACGAGGGCACCCGTGTCGCGCGGACGGCCAGGCTCACCTCGACGACCGAAAAGACGCCGCCGACCGACTACACGGTCATCGGCTCCCACTTCCGCGTCGACGCGGACACCACCAGCCCGGTGGCGCTCGGGCGTCCGCGGGAGGACTTCCAGTTCAACAACTCCGACCCGATCCTGACGCCGACCACGACCGGCACCAACGTCCTCAGCTACCCAGCGGACAGCACGTTCTGGTCCAACGGCTACACGGTGAAGGCCGACACACTGAAGGGCACGGCGGCAGTGGTCGATGAGCCGGCGGGCGCCGGCAGCGCGGTGCTCTTCGCCTTCGATCCGCTGTTCCGCGCCTACAACGAGAACGGCATTCACCTGATGGCCAACGCGCTGCTCGCCGGCCCGTCGGCCAAGAAGACGGCGTCGGCGACCCCGGGAGCCGGCGCGGACGCCCTGCGTGCCGCGGCGGCGAAGGCCCCGGTACGGGCGGATCTCGGTGGCGAATGGCGGCCCATCACCATCCAGGTGGCCCAAGCCGACCTGGCGCGTACGCAGACCGTCATCGGCCGGTACACCACCACGGCGAAGGCCGCGGTCGCGGGCGGTTCGGCGTACTTCACGATCCCGAACCCTGGGGGCCTGTCCGCCGACGAGCACCCGTTCCTGCGTGACATGGTCCGTGCCCTGCACGACACGGGCATCCCGCTGCGCTCACTCGTGGCGTGATCCTCCGTCGATGAGGGTTCCGGCCGGCGACGACCGGCCGGAACCCATCCGATCATGGTCGCTTCGGTCGCCCGTGGCTGATGCTGGGGAAATGGTGCCAGCCGAGGGTCTGGATCAGGTTGACCACGTCGGCCGGGAGATTGTCCAGGATGAGGGTGCGACCTGGTCCGACGGGCGCGGTGCGGGTGATCAGGAGACTGAGGGTGCCCAGGTCGAGGAAGCGCACCTGGGCGAAGTCCAGGTGAATGTCGGTGTTCGCGGCGTTGACCGAGGTGAGCGCGGCGAGGAACGCGGGATGGCGCGCGGCGTCGAGTTCTCCGGTGAGTCGTAGCCCGTCGGGGCTACGGGTGATGCGCAGGACGCCGTCGTCGAATTCGGGGTTGGCCGTCACACGCAGCGGGTGCGTGTCGCTGAGTGCACTGAGCTGGTCGGGTGGACAGCGGCTCTCGTCGAGCTGGCAGATCGCCATGATCGCAGTGCCGGGCGCGATCGCCTCGTCGAAGCTGGCTTCACATTCCAGCATCAGTGGATATCCGCCGGGCTCGTCCAGCACCCAGCTCATGTCCGCGGTCACCCGCACGGCGTCATAGCCCTGATCGGTGGCGAGCGCGATCTCGCCTCCGATCACGGCGAGCATCCGATCGGGGTCAAATCGACCGCGGGTCCGGCAGGCGGTGTCGCGGTGGAGCAGACATAACTGGCCGGTCCGCGCGAGGTCCTCGGCGTCGGTACGGGCGCGCATGTCCAGCAGGTGCCGGGGGTGAACGTCACTGACGCAGATGACCTTGTGCCCGGCATCCAGGCCGTCGCGGATGAACGGGTCGATGACCTGCTGTTGCTCCTCACGGGTGGTGAAGGAGAATGCCGCGTGATCACCTGGCCGGATCTCACCTACCGGCCGCTCGATGATCTCGGTTGCCATGCTCGGCCCGCCACGTAACGGTACGGCTACGGAATGTAAGCTCCCATATACGCAGACCGAAGGTGGGCCTGTCAATAGCCGTCGGGCGAGTGTCCGGAGCACGGGGCCTCGTGGACCGGCACGGCTCAGGGTTTGCGGGCGACGGCGGCGTAGAGGAGCGATTTGCCGGGGTCGTCGTGGCGTCCGGTGGTGGCGTCCGGGCGCCATTGGGGCAGCCACACCAGGCCGGGGGCGGCGAGTTGCAGGCCGGACAGCAGGGCGCTGATCTCTTCGTGGCTGCGGTTGTGCACGGTGGTGGTGGCTTTTCGGTAGGCCTGGACCGCATCGTCCATTTCGGGGTAGCTGTCTGCGGTTGTGTGGGTAATGACCAGGTGGCTTCCGGAGGGCAGTGGCGCGAGCAACCGGTCGATGATGCCGCGGGGGTCTTCGTCGTCGCGGATGAAGTGGAGAATGGCCACCAGCAGGACGGCGACGGGCTGATCGAGGTCCAGGCTCTGGCGTAGTTGCGCATCGGCGAGGATCTCGTCGGGTTCACGCAGGTCGTGACGGACGATGATGGCCTGGTCGACGCCTTGGAGCATTTCCCTGCCGTGGGCGATGACGACCGGATCGTTGTCGACGTAGACGATGCGGCTTTGCGGGGCGACCTCTGTGGCGATCTCGTGGACCGGGTCCATGGTCGGAAGCCCGGCACCGATGTCGAGGAACTGACGGATCCCGGCTTCGCCGACGAGGTAGCGGGTGGCGCGTCCGAGGAAATTGCGGTTCTGGCGTGCGGCGTTACGGATGGTGCCCGGCGGCATCGCGGCGATGACCTTTTCGGCGGCCTCGCGATCGGCGGGGTAGTGATCCTTGCCGCCGAGATAGTAGTCATACATCCGGGCGGGACTGGGAACCTCCGGACGGAACTCCTTCAATGGGTCGCCGCTGGACACCGGGACTCCCTTGTGGTGGTGACGGAGGAACTGAACGCCGATTGTGTCATCGCGACGCATCGATGGGGGGCGATAACAGCGCCCAGACCCATTTGCCCGGTCGACGCCGCCGGTGCGTCCAGTCCCACTGGCGGCTGTGGGCGGCCACCAGCTGCAGGCCACGCCCGGTTTCGGCGGCGAAGTCGGCCTCGGCGAGCGCCGGCGGCCGGTCACTGGCGTCGGCGACCAGGCACAGTAGATCCTGACCGCGCCGCACCAGCCGTAAGAGAATGGGCCGGCCCGGGGCGGTGTCGGCCGGTGCCGCGTGGCACAGCGCGTTCGTCACCAATTCGGAGACCACCAAAGTCGCATCCGGGATATGACCGTTCAGGCCCCAGGCCGCCAAGACCGCGGCCGTGTGATGGCGGACCGCTCTGACGCAAGCGGGGTCCGCCTCCAGCTCCATCGTCAGATCGCGCCCATCGATCGTGGCTCTGAGGTGGGCTTTTAACTCGTCTTCGACATGAACGTGGGCCTTTGACGCGTGATCATCGGGGGGCTCGTCCCTCACCACTCCGAAGCCCGGGCAGACGATGCCGGCCGTGGTCACAGATGTACCTGTCATCAACAGTCCTTGATTCTGGGGAAGGGGACACGCTGCGGCGGACACTGCGTTGGGATATCATCCCGTCATGACATTGCATCTGCAACCTCATCAAGCGATGCAATTGCATCGGTGACCGTGAGCCAGAGGAGCACACCGCCCGCGATGAGAGACTGACCCCCATCGAGTCCCGCGGAAGAGGGCAGGCCACGATGAACATCTCCGGGTCCGGGCCGGTCGTCTTGCGCATCCTGCTCGGCGCCGAGCTGCGCCGCTTGCGGGAGATCGCCGACCTCACACCGCAGCAAGCCGCACGCGAGATCGGGGCGTCGGAGTCAAAGATCAGCCGCATGGAACGCGGCCGCAACGCCCTCAAGTACGACGACGTCGCCGAGCTGCTGTTCTTCTACGGCGTCAGCGACGAGACCGTACGCGAAGAACTGCTGTCACTGGCCCGCCGCGCCAACCAGCCCGGCTGGTGGCACAGCTACAACGATGTCCTCCCCGACTGGTTTCAGCCCTACGTCGGGCTCGAGGCCGCCGCCGAGCGCATCCGCGGCTACGAAGCGCACTACATCCCCGGCCTGCTGCAGACCCAGGACTACGCCGCCGCCGTGATCGCCCTGGACGGCTTCCCGCCAGAAGAGGTGGAACGCCGGGTCGGCCTGCGGCAGGCCCGGCAGCGGCGGTTCCGCGAAGGTACGGTACGGCTCTGGGCGATCATCGACGAGGCCGCATTGCGGCGGCAGTTCGGCGACACCGACGTCATGCGCGGCCAGCTCGAGGAGCTGATCGCGGCCGCAAAGCTCCCGAACCTGACCTTGCAGGTCAACCCGTTCACCTCCGGCGGTCACACGGCGCTGAACGGCTTCTCCATCCTGCGGTTCCCCGACCGGCAGATGACCGACGTGATCTACGTCGAGCAACTCACTAACGCCCTCTATCTGGACAAGCGTGAGGAGGTGGACGCCTACACGCTCGCGATGGAGCGCCTGTCGGTCATCAGCGCCTCTCCCGCCGAATCAGTCGAGATCCTCAACCGCATCCGGGATGATTTTTGACACCTATACGCAACGGCATGCCCGCCAGCGACCTCACCACAGCCCGCTGGTACAAGAGCCCCGCCAGCAGCCCACAAGGCAACTGCCTCGAACTCGCCCGACTGCCCGGCGAACAGATCGCCATGCGCAACTCCCGCCACCCCAACGGTCCCGCACTGATCTTCACCAAAGATGAGTTGCAGGACCTCATCGACACCCTGAAAAGCGGCGCCTTCGACCACCTCATCCAAGCTGTTCCGGACTCGATTGCTTAATCCGCGGCCAGGCACGAAAATGGAGATCTCCTGAGCGGGAGCGGCCGCGGATGATCCAAATGAGCCGGGTGTCACGGAGTTTCCACAGCCGGCGTGGCGCCGTGGAGGCGTTACGAGGTGTCGACCTTGACGTGCGAGACGGAGAGTTCATCGCGCTCGTGGGCCGCTCCGGCTGTGGCAAGTCCACCCTCCTGCGGCTGATCGCCGGCCTGGTCCCCGTATCGGCCGGCCGCATAACCGTCGGCGGCACGCCGGTGACCAGGCCGCGCCAGGACGTCGCGCTGACCTTCCAGACCCCGGCCTTGCTGCCATGGCGCACGGTCGCCGACAACGTACTACTGCCGGTGGAGATGTTCGGGTGGAGCAAGCGCGAATACCGCGATCAGGCCCTTCGGCTGCTGGACACGGTCGGCCTGGCCGACTTTGAGAAGCGGCTGCCACATGAGCTCTCAGGCGGAATGCAACAGCGCGTCGCCTTGTGCCGATCGCTGATTCAGCAGCCTCGTGTGATGCTGATGGACGAGCCGTTTTCCGCATTGGATGCGCTGACCCGCGAAGAATTGGCGATCGAGCTGCAACGCATTCACATGGAACACGGTGCCACCACGGTCTTCGTCACCCATTCGATCGCCGAGGCGGTGCTGCTCGCCGACCGGGTCGCGGTGATGACTCCCCGTCCCGGGCGCATCCTCCGGGTCGTCGACGTCGACATTCCCCGGCCCAGGTCGCTGGGGCGTACGTCTCATCTCGAGGACGTCGCGCGGCGCAGTGCCGAACTCCACGAGCTGCTGGCGGTGAAAGAGCCCGGGTGAGGGGCAGCGGCTATGCCGAGATCTCACGCGCCCAGGGCAGCAGCAGGCGCTCGGCGGCGGATACGAGGTAGAACAGCGTCACGCTCATCACGGCCAGCAGCGTCATCGCGGCGAAGGCCAGCGCGGTGTCCGCGGAGGAGCCGGAGGCGACGATCACGTACCCGAGCCCCCGGTCTCCCCCGGAGAACTCCCCTACGACGGCGCCCACCACCGCAAGGGTGATGCCGACCTTCAGCCCGATGAAGATCTGGGGCAGGGCCCAGGGGATGCGCAGTTTGACGAACGTCTGGCTACGGGAGGCGGACAGCGACCGGGCGAGCTCGCCCAGCTCCGCCGGCATGGAGGCCAACCCGGACACCGCCGCGACCACGATGGGGAAGAAGGAGATCAGGAAGACCATGACGATTTTCGGTACGGAGCCGAACCCCAGCCAGACGACCAGCAGTGGCGCGACCGCGATCTTGGGCACGGCGTTGGCCGCGACGAGCAGCGGGAAGAGCGCTCGCTCGACGACCCGGAAGGCGGTCAGTGCCACCGCCGCGATGAGTCCTCCGGCGACCGCGAGCCCGAACCCGACAAGTGTCTCCACCAGCGTGGTCCAGGTCTGCTGCAGCAGATAGCCGGGCAACCGGAAGAAGGCCCCCGTGACATCCGGCGGTGCGGGCAGAATGAACGGCTGTATGTCGAGAACGATCGTGGCGAGCCACCAGAGCGCCACGACGATGCCGGCGCCGAGCAGTGGCAGCCACAAGGCAGCCGGGTGCCAGCGGGCCGTACGCCTCATGGTGCCGAGGACGGCGCCGTCCGCGGGCCGGTCATCGACCGTGGCCCGGCGGTCAGCCATGTGGCCGCCGACCGGTCGTCGAGTAGGTGAGGTAGCCGCGCACCACGAACCGGGGGTCGCGTGCCAGGGCGCGGAGCCTGTCCAGCTGGGCCGCGCTCATTCCCGCCTCGAGGAACTCCGCGCGCAGCTCGGCGATGTTGGCCTCCATGAGCAGGGCGCCGGCGGTGCCGCCCGCCCACGACCGGGCCTGCACGACGGTCCCTACGCCGGTCAGGCCCTCGGCGAGCATGGCGGCGTGAACCCGCCCTGCCCAGGTGGGGTCGTTGCCGTGGGCCGGTAGCAGCCGTCCGACGAGCAGGTCGTAGTAGGCCTCGACCAGCGCGGCGTCCTCGGCCGTCGGCGCCGCCAGCACCATCTTCCGTAGCGTCGTCTCGAAGTCCTCGACGAGGATGGCGCCGCCGGGAGCCAGGGCGGCGGTGAGGCGGTGCAGGATCTCGCGGCGCTGGGGCAGGTGGAGGAGCACCAGACGAACGTGGATGACGTCCCAGGGGCCGTGGGGAACCGGCTCGGCGACGAGGTCGTGCCGCAGCACCTCGTACCCGCGGCCGGCCGTGAGGTAGCGCGTGTTCAGGTCGGTGGCCAGTACTCTGCCGGCCGGCCCTACCTCCTGGGCGAGCCATCCGGCGATGCTTCCGCCCCCGGCGCCCATCTCCAGGCACCGCGCTCCCACCAGGTCGCCCAGGCCGGACAGGCACTGGATCGTGGGACCGTCGAGGATCTCCGCCAGGTGCTGATGCCGATGGGCCGCCTCCGGGGCGTCGTTGTCGAACGCGTACGACTCCGCTCCCCCGCCGGCCAACGATGGGCCGGGCTCACATGACATCGAAATCGACCACGTCTTCCGGAGTCACTCCCGGCTGGATCAGGCCGATCTTCTGCAGGCTCGCGATGGTGCGCGTCATACGCCCCCTGTCGATCGCACCGACGGTGGATCCGCTGTCCGTGGCGGTCACGGACGGGGTCATCAGCTTGATCTCCGCGATGGCGGCGTCGGCGGCGGTCGCCGGCTGCTTGGCGTGCAGCAGGGCGCCGGCTTCGTCGGGATGCGCGATGCTGTATTCGAGTGCCTTCAGCATCGCGCCACGGAACCGGTCGACGAGGTCAGGCTTTCGCTTGATGAGATCGGTCGGTGCGATCACCGCGTTGCCGAACAGATCAGGCAGATACTCGCTGTACGGAAGCACCACCACCTTTTTGTGGCGGGCTTGGAGGGTGGCCTTTTCGATGGTGGGACGCCCGATCAGGAAAGTGCTGAGGGCATCGACCTTTCCGCTCGCCAGGCTGTTGCCCAGTTGGACCGGCTGCACCGCGACCCATTTGACCTTGCTCGCATCGACACCGGCCAGCTTCGCGTAACCGGGAAAGAGCAGCTGGTTGACCGAGTTGGCGGCGGCGGCGATGGTCTTGCCCTCGAGGTTCTTGGGTGAGGTGATCCCCGATCCCTCTGTGCTCATGATCGAGACGAGGGTGTGCTGATGAACGGCGAGGACGGCCCGGAAGTCCTTGAAACCGGTGTCCTTACGGGCGAACGCCGTGATCATCGCACCGGTGAGATCCAGACTCGCGAACTGGGCCTTACCCGACGTCAGCGCCTTGAGGTTCTCCCCGGTCGCCTTACCGAGCTCGATCCGCGCGTCGATACCGGCCGCGCGCAGATAGCCCTTCTCCGCGGCGATCCAGACGAACGCGTCGCGACCCGCGGCGCCGAACGCGGTGAGGTAGGTGACGCGATCCAAGGAGGCGCCGGACCCGTTCTTCGATCCGTCGCAATCGGTCAGGGCCACCGATGCGACCACTGCCATGACAACTGCCATCATGCGGGAACGTCCGAGCATCGGTATTACCTCCGGACACGCGAACGTGCGCCTTATGCGCCCGCATGAAACTGCTCTCGTTCGATCTTTTCTCGATCTCGACTCCAAGTAAATGTCCATATGCGGACAGGTTTTCCGACCACCCCGAAAATGCGTCCACGCCCGCCGGGGTCACCGGCGATAGAGGACAGGAACCGGCCTGAACGGTCCGTAGCGTGCCCGCATGAGCATCGAGCCCCGCGTGCTCGTCGTCGACGACCACCCGCCCAGAACCACGTTCAGAACACGCTCGGCGAGCTGCAGCTGCACAACACGGCGCGACTGGTCCGTTACGCCCTCGAGCAAGGCATCGAGCAGGCGCGGCCGCTCCTGCGATGGTTGAACGTTAAGCTTCCAGCAGAGCCCGCGCGGCAAGCCGCCGCAGCCGTTGCGCAACCCCCTGGAGACGACGGATGACCGACCGAGCAGACGAGACGATCAAGGCACTGCGTTCCGGCCACGAGGACCTCGCCACGCTGGTGCGCGATTTCACCGCCGACGATCTCGCCCGCCCGTCCGGCGCCTCGAAGTGGGATGTCTCGCAGGTGCTGAGCCACCTGGGCAGCGGCGCGGAGATCAACCTCGCCACCCTCGAGGGCGCGCTGGACGGCACCGGCAATCCCGGTGGTGATTTCAACCAGGGCGTGTGGGCGCGGTGGGACGCCATGTCGCGCGAGGAACGAGCCGAGGGCTTCCTGACCGCCGACGAGACGCTGATCGACCGCTACGAAGGGCTGGACGAGCGCACCAGGGAGAGCCTCCGCGTCGACCTCGGATTCCTGCCCGAACCCGTGGACGTGGCCACCACCGGTCGGATGCGGCTCAACGAGTTCGCCCACCACACGTGGGACGTCAAGGTGGCGTTCGACCCTGAGGCGACCCTGGCCCCGGACGCCACGCCTCTGCTGTTCGAGCAGGCGGCTCAGTTCATCGGCTTCCTCAGCAAAGCCGCCGAGCTGGACGGCCGGCCGGTGACGATCGCGGTGAACACCACGTCCCCGGAGCGCTCCCTCGGACTGGACGTGGGCGAGACGGTGAGCCTCGTCGAGACCCCCGGTAACCCGGACGCGATCCTCACCGGCCCCGCCGAGTGGGTGCTGCGCCTGCTCGCCGGCCGCCACGCGCGCGAGTACACCCCGGCCGCCGTGAAGCTCACCGGCGGCACCATCACACTGGACGACCTGCGCCGCGTCTTCCCCGGCTTCTGACTCGCGGGGCCTACACCACCGTTCAATGTCGGCGGGAAATCGACAGAGCTCAACGAATCCTTTGCCTCTTTCAGTACACCTGCTCGGCCACCTCGGGTAGCTGACTAATCGCACCGCCGAGTCTGGGGCGCCGAAAAGGGCCATCATGCACGGCACTTCTGATGTCGGCTATCGAGGACAACATGAGACTCGTTGTTTCTGTGCCCGCCGCTGTCGCGGCCGCCGTATGTCTCACCATTCCGTCCCCCGCGAGCGCGGCCTATGGCGTCTCGGCGCCCGTGAACGCCCAGACCGCCTACAGCTCCGTCCCGCAGGTCCTGCCGGGAAACGTCTCCAGCCTCGGCTTCGAAGCGAGCTCGGCGAGCGAAATCGGTGACGAGGTGGGCTTGGTTCCCGCCTCCGGCGGGCCCCGGCGGCGCGTTCTCAGCTCATTGCGTGTGGTGATGTCCAGCCAGCAATGCCAGACACGGTTGGCGCTGGGCGACACCTGCGTCACGACGCCCGGGTCGTATTTCTCCCACCCCATCACCGCCAGCGTCTACGCGGTGGATGGTTCGAGCGGCACACCGAGAGCGGGAGCGCTTCTCGCCTCCAGGACCCGATCCTTCGACATCGCGTTCCGCCCTTCGCAGGACGACAAGCGCTGCAAGGAGGCGAACCTCGGTAAATGGTTCGACGTGACCACGAATACCTGTTTCAGCGGAGTCACCCAGAACATCGTCTTTCATTTCCCGCGAGGAGTGCCGCTTCCTCGTCAGGTGATCTGGACCGTCGCTTACGACACCACCCATTACGGCTACCACCCGATCGGCGAAGGCGCGCCCTGCTTCAGCACTCGGGCCGGCTGTGGTTACGACTCCCTCAACGTCGGAGTCCAGACCTTCCCGGGCTCTCCGTTCACCGGCACCCACGTCGTCCAGAACAGAATTTTCCTCGCCTCGACCTCAGGCCCTGCCTACTGCGACGGCGGTACCGGCGGCATCGGCTTCTTCCGGCTGGACACGCCGTGCTGGACCGGCTTCACGCCCCTCGCCGAGATCAAGGCCAAGGACACTCGACCCACCTAGGGCGCAGTCGGGTTACGGGCCTTGGAAGAAGTCCGCGGAGGCCGGCTGTGCAGTGTTCCGCTTTGTCGACGGCCGTCGGAAGGCGAGCGTGGTGCCCACTACAAGCCCCTCCGGGGAGGTGCCGGCCCGAAGCAAGCGGGCCGACGCGCGCGTTGAACACCTCTACGCGATCGCCGATGGCGAGGTCATACCCGAGGGCGGCGAGCCCGAGGTCGTCTTCTGCCTAGACGCCGAATGGCGCCGACTCAGGCGGAGTCGAAGACGCGACTGCCGAGGAAGTCCTCAGGTTGCAGGGTGGTGAGTTCCTCAATGCCGACGCGGTCACCGGCCGCGAGCAGCCGGCCGGCGTGCCGCAGCCGGGCGCGTTCCAGGGCGTTACGTACGCTGCGGGCGTTGGCGAAACGCGGCTGCTCCTGTCGTCGTCGCAGATACTCGCGGAACACCGGCACCGTCTCCGCGCCGAGCCGGTAACCGGCGTCGCGCAGCATCATGTCCCCGATCGCCGCGAGCTCTTCTTCTGAGTAGTCGGGGAAGTCGATGTGATGGGCGATGCGCGAGCTCATCCCTGGATTCGAGGCGAAGAAGGAGTCCATCCGGTCCCGGTAACCGGCCAGCACGACGACGATGTCGTCGCGGTCGTTCTCCATCATCTGCAGCAGGATCTCGATCGACTCCTGACCGTAGTCGCGCTCGTTCTCCGTCCGGTACAGGTAGTAGGCCTCGTCGATGAACAGCACCCCGCCCATCGCGCGCTTCACCACCTCCTTGGTCTTCGGCGCGGTGTGCCCGACGTACTGCCCGACGAGGTCGTCCCGGGTCACGGCCACCAGATGGCCGCGCCGCAGGTACCCCAGACGGTGCAGGAGTTCGGCCAGCCGCATCGCGACGGTCGTCTTGCCGGTGCCGGGGCTCCCGGTGAAGCACATGTGGAGGTTCGGCCGGGAGGCGCTGAGACCGAACCTGGCGCGCAGCCGGTCGATGAGCAGCAGCGCGGCGATCTCCCGGATGCGTGTCTTCACCGTGGCGAGACCGACCAGGTCGGTGTCGAGCTGGTCGAGCACCTCATCGATGTGGGAGTCGGCGCGTTCCTGGATGAGATCGACCGTCGCCCCCTCGGGGAGGGTTTCGACGGCGGGCGGCCCGTCCGGCTCCGGCTCGTCAGGCGACGGAGCCGGCCCGCGCATGTCGAACGACGTCACGTGTACCTCTGCCCCGCTGGACGGTCCAGAACGTAGGGGTGGAGCCGGTAGCGGATACGGCGGTCGCCGTGCTCTTCGCGGTCGAGGCGGAAACCGGGTTCCTCGGCCGGGCGCTGGACGAGGAACGACAACGCCATCGTCTGATGGACCCCGGCGTCGTAGGCGTTCAGCCGGATGTAGTGCGCCGGATAGGCGCGGCGGCAGTCGTTGATCTCCTGCAGCACACCCGCGGGATCGACCAGGTCGAACATCGGCAGCCCCCACATCTCCCAGTACACGTTCCGCGGATGCGGGTCGTCGGTGAACTCGACCGAACAGGGCCACCCGTTGCCGAGGGCGTAGGCGACCTGCGCGGTGATCTCGTCATCGGTCAGGTCCGGCAGGTACGAGAAGGTGCCCTGGGTGATGCGCATGGTGGCTCTCAGGAGGTCGTGGGCGTCTCGACGACGTCCGGGGTGTCGGTGGACTCGTAGGTGAACGTCACATCGCCCCAGGTGGACAGCGCGACGTCGAGCTCGCGGCTGCGCTTGGCCGCCGCGCGCAGGATGCCGGGCCCCTCGGCCAGGAGTTCCCGGCCCTCGTTGCGCGCCTTGACCATCGCCTCGAGGGCGACACGGTTGGCCGTGGCACCGGCCGCGAGGCCCATGGGGTGGCCGATGGTGCCACCGCCGAACTGCAGCACCACGTCATCGCCGAGATGGTGGAGGAGCAGGTGCATCTGCCCTGCGTGGATGCCACCCGACGCGACCGGCATCACCGCCGGCATCGACATCCACTCCTGGTCGTAGTACAGCCCCTTGACCGGGTCGGCGGCGGCGCGGTCGCACCGCAGCGTCTCGTAGTACCCCGCCACGCTGTTCGGGTCACCCTCCAGCTTGCCGACGACCGTGCCCGCGTGGATGTGGTCGACGCCCGCGAGCCGCATCCACTTGGCGATCACACGGAAGTTCACGCCGTGGTTCTTCTGCCGCGTGTAGGTGCTGTGCCCGGCCCGGTGCAGATGCAGGATGACGCCGTTGCGCCGGGCCCACTGTGCCATCGACTGGATGGCCGTGTAGCCGACCGTCAGGTCGATCATCACCACGACGCTGCCGAGCTCACGGGCGAAATCGGCACGCTCGTACATGTCCTCCATCGTGGCGGCCGTGACGTTCAGGTAGTGGCCCTTGATCTCCCCGGTGGCCGCCTGCGCCCGGTTCACTCCCTCCATGGCGTGCAGGAACCGGTCCCGCCAGCGCATGAACGGCTGGGAGTTGATGTTCTCGTCGTCCTTGGTGAAGTCCAGGCCACCGCGCAGCGCCTCATAGACCACCCGGCCGTAACTGCGGGCGGACAGCCCGAGCTTCGGCTTGACCGTGGCGCCGAGCAGCGGCCGGCCGAACTTGTTCAGGTACTCCCGCTCCATCACGATGCCGTGCGCCGGGCCCTGGAACGTCTTGACGTAGTGCGGCGGTATCCGCATGTCCTCCAGCCGCAAGGCCCGCAGCGCCTTGAAGCCGAAGACGTTGCCGATGATGGAGGAGGTCAGGTTCGCGATCGACCCCTCCTCGAACAGGTCGATCCCGTACGCGATATGGGCGATGTACTGATCGTCGGTGCCGGGCACCTTGTCGACCCGGTAACACTTCGCCTGGTAGTCCTCGTAGCGGGTCAGCCGGTCCGTCCACACGACCGTCCAGGTGGCCGTCGACGACTCTCCCGCGACCGCGGCGCCCGCCTCCTCGGGCGGCACACCCGGCTGGGGACTCACCCGGAACGCCGCGAGCACGTCACTGGGCAGCGGCTGATAGTCCGGCTGCCAGTACCCCATCTCCGCGTACGGGATCACTCCCGCCGACCACCGGTCGCTCATCACGGCTTCCAGCCGGGAGCAGGGTGCACGGCACGCTGGAGCACGGGCAGCTCGGCCAGCACGACTTCTCGTAAGGGCGATCGCAGTTCCTGCGGCACAGGGCCCTCCGCCAGCAGGCTGATCATGTTCTCCACGGCGTCGCCGGGGCCGTCCCGCAGCTCCAGCAGGTAGCGCTGGAGCTGCCGCCGTTCGCGGATCGTGAACTTCTCCGGATCACGCAGGGTCGTTCTCATGCCGCCACCTCGCGGGTCTCGTAACGGAACCGGCCGTCGCCGAAATCGGCGATCAGCGGAAGGGGAACGCACCTCGGCCGTGGGCAGGAGCGGCCAAGGTGCGCTTCGAACTCCTCCCGGAAGGTCTCGACGGCGCCGCGCACGAACGACTCCGCCCCGACCGGCAGGGCACATCGTCGTCCGCCGGTGACCGCGTCGCACCGGGCCAGCACCGACCGCAGATCCTCCTGGCCGCCGTCACCGTGCTCGATCCGCTCCAGGTGGCCGACGATCGCCGTACAGCCGTGCTTGCACGCCGGACACTGACCGCAGGACTCCTCGGCCAGGAACCGGGCGAAGCAGAGGGTCACCGCCACCATGCACGCGGTGTCGTCATAGATGGCGAAGCCGCCGGAGCCCAGCCCGGAGCCGACCGCACGCATCATGTCGAAGTCCAGCGGCGTGCCGAAGTGCTCGGGAGCGAGCGGGGCCGCCGACGCGCCCGGGATCACCACCTTGATGGTCCGGCCATCGCGCGGCCCGCCGCTCACCAGGTGCACCAGGGCATCGACGGGCAGACCGAGCGGCAGCTCGTACATCCCGGGCCGGCGCACGTCACCGCAGACGGTGAACACCATTCCGCCGGGAGAGCCGGGCGTGCCGCTCTCCCGGAACCACTCGGCGCCACGGCTCAGGATGAGCGGCACGTTCGCCAGCGTCTCGACGTTGTTCACCACGGTCGGATTCGGCTGGCCCGACCGCGCGAACAGGCCCACCTGGTACGGCGGCAGGATCCGCGGCAGCGCCGGACGCCCCTCGATCACCTCGGCCGCGGCCTTCTCCTCACCGAACAGGTAGTCCTCCGGCCCGATGACCAGTTCGGTGGGAACCCGCGGCGGCATCTCGGCCATCGCCCGACGCAGCGCGCGGACCTCCGTCGTCGAGGTCCCCCTGATCACGATGTACGCCCTCGCGGCACCGATCGCGTACGCGGCGATGGCGATGCCCTCGAGTACCTGGTAGGGGTTCCGGCGGATGATCCAGCGGTCCTTGAACGTCGCCGGCTCGCCTTCGGCCGCGTTGCACACCAGGTACCGGGTACTGCCGGGGCGCGCACGCACCGATTCCCATTTCTGGCCGGTCGGGTACCCGGATCCGCCGCGGCCGCGCAGCCCCGACCGGCGCACCTCGGCGGCGACCTCGGCCGCCGGGAGGCGGACGGCCGCCGCCAGGCCCCGTCCTCCCCCGCGTGCCAGGTAATCGGCCACCGAACCGACCTGCTCGGTGAGCGCCAGGACAGGTTCGATCATCGACCCTTCGCCTCCGCCGCGTGCTCGGCGGCCTGGTTCAGCAGGTGGAAGGTGATGAACAGCTGGGTGATGGCCAGGGAGTCCGAATGGCGAAGCCGCGTGCCCTGCAGGAACAGGCCGATGTCATCGCGTCGCAGATGATGCTCGAAACTCATCCGCTCCCACAGCAGCGACTCCACGTACTCGGTCTCCTCCGGCGCGATGTCACCGGCGATCCTCAGCAGGTCGGCCGGGTGTCCCTCGTCGCGACCGAGCTCGACGCTGATCGACTTGCACCCGTCCGCCGCCGCCTTCTGCGCGACGTCGATCAGGTCGCGGTGAGAGATGGTCGGCCGCAGCACCATCCGTACCGAGAAGCCCTCGTCCGGGGGTTCGGGCGGCTCGAACCGCACGACCATGGAGGCCCACTCGCGCTGCGGCCGGATGAACGCCGCCGAGTCCGGCTCGCGCCGCTGGAGCTCCGCGAGCACCTGCTCGGTCCCGTAGCCGCGCTCGGTGCAGTCTCGCTGGACCTTCCACTTCCGCCGCAGTTCCTCGGGCGGATCCAGGAACACCTTGATCGTGCAGCACTCGCGCAGCGGCTTGGTCGCCAGGCCGAGTAACCCTTCCACCAGCACGAACGGCCGCGGCTCGACGTACTCCGGTGGCGCGAACCCACCGGTCTTGTGGTCGTAGACCGGCTTGATCACCGGCTCACCTGCGGCCAGGAGGCGCAGGTGCTGCGCCATCACGTCCATGTGGTTGCAGTCAGGATGCAGGGGGGTGATGTCCATCTCGCGGCGCTGCGCGCGGTCGAAACGGTGATAGTCGTCGGTACGCACCACCGCGATGCGCTCGTCGCCCAGCAGCCGTACGATGCCGGCGGTGAGCGTGGTCTTTCCCGCGGCGCTGTCTCCGACGATCGCAAGCATGACGGGTTTCACGAGGCTCGTCCCTTTTCCGGTGGTCGTGCTCTGACCGTACGAGCCGGATGGGCCTCCGCCCATGACCCGTCACGGGGGAGATCGGGGTGAGACCGGCCTCACCCGCGAGGGTGAGCTACAGCACGATGCCGCGGCGCAGTGCGATGGCGACGGCCTCGACGCGGTCCCGGGCCTCCAGCTTGCGGAGCACGGCCTTCACATGCGTGCGCACGGTCTCATCCGAGATGAACAGCGCACGGGCGATGGCCCGGTTGTCCAGCCCCTTCACCAGATGCGTCAGGACCTCGCCCTCACGCGCGGTCAGTCCCAGATCGGCACCCGGCCAGGCGCGTTCGGTGCCCATCGAGGCCAGCCGCATCGCGATCCGGCCACCGAGCGCCGGATCGATGACGACCTCACCGGACTGCACGGTCTGGAGCACTTCGACGATCTCCTCCGGGGTCGCCTTCTTCAGCATGTAACCGCGCCCTCCGGCGCGCAGCGCCTCGAAGACGTACTGCTCGTCCTCGTACACGGTCAGGAACACGACGCTGACCTCGGGATGCCGATCGACGATCACCCGGCACGCGTCCAGCCCACTGCCGCGTCGCAGGCGCACGTCCAGGAGCACCACGTCCGGGTGCTCGGCCTCGATGACCGACAGCGCCTGATCGGCGTCTTCGGCCTCCCCCACGATCTCGAGCTCCACGACACCGCGCAGCATCGCGCGCAGCCCCTCTCGTACGACCTGATGGTCGTCGACCACGAGCACCCGGATCCCGCCCGTCACGACGGGCCTCCACCGGGGATCAGCACCGTGACCACGGTGCCGCGGCCGGGAGTGCTGTGCACGTTGAGCCGTCCGCCGGCGAGGGAGACCCGCTCGGCCATTCCGGCCAACCCGAACGACATCCGCGAACGTTTCGCCGCCGGGTCGAAACCACGCCCGTCGTCACCGACCACCAGCACGACGTACGGCCGCTCCTCGAACAGGGCGACCTTGACCCGCCGCGCGTCCGCGTGTCGCCAGATGTTCGCGATCGCCTCCTGGGCCACCCGGTACAGCACCACCTCGTGGTGGGTGGGCGACGCGACGCCGTCCGCGATGTCGAGGTCCACGGCGATCTCATCGGCGAACTGGCGGTGTACGAGCGCCCGGAGGGCCGGCGCCAGGCCAAGGTCGTCCAGGACGGACGGGCGCAGATCGTGAATCGCGTTCCGTGCCTCGTCGAGGGCCTCGTCCACGAGCAGCTTCGCGGCCTCCAGCTCACGCGCCGCCTGGCCCTGATCGGTCGCGAGACTGCGGCCACATGCCTGCAGGCGGTACCAGATGGACACGAGCTGCTGGGTGACGCCGTCGTGGATCTCGGTCGCAACCCTGCGGCGCTCCTCCTCCTGTGCCTCGATCGTCCGCCGCATCATCCCGGCCAGGGCGGCTTCCTTCTCCGCGAGCGCCCGGAACAGGTCGGCGTGCTCCACCGCCCCCGCCACGAGCGAGCCGGTGAGCTTGAGAACGTCGAGGTCATAATCGCGGCGATCGCTCGCGTGCACGTTGAAGACGCCCAGCAGACTCCCGGATCGGGCGAAGAGCGGAACCGAGATCATCGAGGTGTATCGCTCGCCCTGAAGCTCAGGGATGTACTTGTACCGCGGATCCCCCCACTTGTCCTCGGGAATGACGACGACCTGCTCGTGCTCCGCCGCCCAGCCGGTGACACCCTCTCCGAGCCGCAGGCGCACCTCACCGACGGCGCTCTGCAACGGCGGCGACGCGGCACGGAGCACCAGGCGATCGTGGGCCGCGTCCCACAGATACAGGACGCACACGTCGCCGCCCGTCGCGTCCGTGACCAGGTCGATCACCGACCCCAGCACCGCATCCAGTTCGCCGTCCGACGTCAAGGCGGCGATCACGCCTCGCAGGAGCCTGTTCTGCGAGACCTCGAGGGCCTCTTCCACAGCCCACCTCCACGCACGGGACGATCACGGGCGGCCGTCACATCACTCCGTATCGCGAACATACGGTCCTTATGCCTTGCCGAGAAGCCCGAGTGGTCGTGGATCAGCGGAGAGCGACGTCACAGTTGACCTTGCGTTCAGCGAGATCGCGCAGTGCGTCGGCCGAGGCGCCGTCGTCGACGATGACCCGCTCGAACGCGGTCAGCGGAGCCACCTTGTGCAGGGCGATGCGGCCCAGTTTGGTGTGGTCCACCAGGAGGATGTTGTGCTCCGCGCTCTGGAGCATGGCCCGCTTCACGATCACGACGTGCGGCTCCTGGTGGGAGGCATGTCCGCCGGAGACCGCGGAGGTCGAGGTGAAACACATGTCGACCTGCAGCGACTCGATGGCCTCGACGCAGGAGACGCCGAGGAAGGAGTTGTGCAGGGGGTCGTAGTCGCCGCCGAGGGCGACCAGCCGGATGCCGCGCGCCGTTGCCAGCAGATTGAGCCCGTCGAGGAAGTTGGTGACGACGGTCAGCGGTGTGATCGCCTCGAGGTGACGGGCGAGCGCCAGGGCCGTCGTCGAGTCGTCGAGCATTATCGCCATGCCCGGCTCGACCAGTTCGAGGGCCCTTTTCGCGATGGCGTCCTTCTCTGCCCGCATGGACTTCGTCCGGTACGCGATGTTGCTCTCGAAGACTCCGGAGCGCTGTGCCGTGACCCCGCCGCGGAACTTCCGGACTATCCCCTGACGCTGCAGCTCGTCCAGGTCCCGGTGGATCGTCATCAGGCTGACCTGAAAGTGTTCGGCGAGATCCGCCGCCGTGGCCGATCCCTGCGCCAGCACGAAATCGCCGATCGCACTCTGACGCCGAGCCGGACCCCCGCGCGGCCTGCCCTTCCCGCTGTGCATGACCACTCCCCCTCGCCGGGTCGGTGTGACCACGGCCGTTCAGGATGGACGCGAAGCCGTGGAGAGCATCGTCTCTCGTCTGAGCGGCGGCCGGTATCTCCTGGACGAGTTCCAGAAAACCGCGCGGCGTTTGGGACCCTGATCGCACGTGTGGGCCCGTGCGCCGCATGAAATGGGATCAGGTGCGGAGTACTTGACCCCAGCGAGCAGATTCACCCACCGCGGATATCAGGCTTCGGCCGGAGGCGGGCCGCCGAGCAATCCCGATGGTCTTGGCCGTCGGCAGCGCACCGTGTACCTCAGGGTTCAGCGAGCCCTGCCCATGATCATTACTGGCCCATGCGTCCGTCGATCCGCTCGCGCAACAAGTCGACGTGACCCATGTGGCGGGCGTACTCCTCGATCATTCCGACCAGCACCACGCGCAGCGACATCGGCCCTCCACCGCTGCCATGCAGATTCAAGGGGTCGTTGCCGGTGATGTCGAGACTGGGCGCCTCGGCCACGAACCGCGTCGCGAAGTCCACCTCCGCACGCCATGCGTCCCACGCCCCCGCAACCACCTGGGGGTCGGGGACAGCACCATCGAAATCACCGTCACGGTCGGTATCGGAGCAGAACAGCCGGGGCACGTCCTGTCCCGCCATCATCACCCGGAACGTCGCACGCTCCACCTCGGCCAGGTGTCGCACCAGCCCCAGGAGCGACATCGTCGACGGCTCGACGGAACGCCGCGCCATAGCCTCCGCCTCTAGACCTGAGCATTTCATCTCCAACGTGAGGCGTTGACAGCGCAGGGATTCGACCAGCGTGGTGCGCTCGTCGCCCAACGTTGGTCCGTTCTCACGCGGGTCGTCGTCAGACGGCTTGCCGTCCGCGGTGAACATATCGGCTCGTCGGGTCGTGGCCATGGCCGCAATCATCGGCGATGCGTATGGCGGCCGACAAGCGATTAACGACACCCCACTCATGGTCAACGGGTTCGGGCACGTCCTACTCATGATCACTCAGGGTGACCACCACCTTGCGCGAAAGGCTCAGTGGCCTATCTACCAATTCGATTGGCACTGCTTCCAGAAACCACGCGAACACATAGCGCTCCGCGATGAGGCAGCGGAATGTTTCCAGCAATGGTGCCGGATCGCCGCTGTCCGCGTCGAAGAGGTATTGCGTATCGGGCAACACGGCCACGGCGAAACGGTCCGCGCGAAGCGTCCGTGGGTAACGGCTGGACTGTCCTGGGCAAGCGTGGCCGCGCAGTGGCGCTGACCTGGACCGTGGACGCCGACAGCGGGAAAAGGGGATCGCGATGAGGTGCCGTTCCGTCGACGTACGTTCCCACGGAGACCATGTTCGCGTCGCCGGACGGGAAGGCGGGGCGGGGACCGTTCACATGTGAGTGGTGTCAGGACGGTAGGGCGATGAGCATTCCCCTGGCGCTGCTCGGTGCGCTGCTGTTCGCGGTCTCCGCCGCCCTGCAACAGGATTCGGTGCGTTCCACGGCGTGGCGCCTGGCCGCCGGCCGGGCGGTCGCCGCCCCGGAAGGCTCCGCGCTCGACGAGCCGCCGCCTGCCGCGGCACGGCGGGCGGCACTGATCGTGCGCGGATGCATTCTGCGTCGGCGGGTCCGCGATGCTCGGCCGCCGCTCCCTGAGCTGCTGCTCCGAGTCGCGCGCGAACCTCTGTGGTGGTCGGGCTGGTTGGCGGGCGTCGCCGGCTTCACCGCCCAGGCCGTCGCCCTGCACCTGGGATCCATCGTCGTCGTGCAGGCGCTGGTCGTCACTCAGTTGCTGTTCGCGCTGCCGCTCGGCTCTGTGTTCACCGGTCGCCGGCCGCTACGGCGGGACTGGTGGGGCGTGGCGGCGGTCTGCGGCGGGCTGATCGTGCTCGTGATCGTCCGCGGTGGGGTGCGGCAGACAGCGGGACGACGGTCCGAGATGTGGCTTGTGGTGGCGGTGGCAGCCGGGCTGATCGTGCTTTTCTTCCTCACCGCCTGCCTGCTCCGGTCGCACGCCCAGTCCCGTACCGTTGCGCTTGCCTGCGCAGCCGGAATCTGTTTTTGCATGACCGCCGTTTTCCTGGTGTTCGCCGGCGATGACATGTCCCGGCGTGGCCTGCTCGCTGCCGCGTTGGGCTGGCCGGTGGCCGGGCTGAGCACCTCCACGCTGGTGGGGACGGTCCTGGTGCAGAACGCCTTCGCGAGAGGCTCCTTGCCCACTGCCTTGACCGCGATCAACATCACCGATCCCGTGGCGAGCGCGGTCGCCGGCGTGGTGGTGTTCGACGCCCGGCCGGCGATGAACCCGAGCACCTTGTGGGCGACGGCGGCGGCCGTCGGGTTGATCGCCTCAGGCGTAGCGCTACTCGCCACCTCGCCGACGTTGCACGACCACCGGTCGGCGCGATGACGGGGCTCCCGGCACGAGGACCGATCGCTTCGTACCCCCGCAGCAGCGCGGCGACCGTTTCGCTCCACGGGTAGCGCTCGGCCGCGGC
>JAOPYG010000385.1 GCA_025964685.1 Actinoallomurus sp.
CCGACTCCTTCTTCGGACCCCCCTTCATCGATCTGGACGAGACACGGGACGCGCCCATCCCCCACCGGCATGTCCACGGCGGATTCGAGGGCACCGACACCCGCTTCCGCTTCTACTTCCCCGACGACGGCTATGAGGGGCGGATGTTCACCCCGCTGTCCGGTGCGCACGGCGGGACCGAGGACTTCTTCGGCACTCCGCTCGGCGCGGCGATGGGCGGCCCGGCGATGTGCGCGCGGCTCGGCGGATACCTGGTCGAGTCGAACCAGGGCCACATCGGCGACGAGATCGATCCCCGTGGCGGTGACGATCCGACGCTGTACGGGCACCGGGCCAGCGCCGAGGCGGCCAGGTTCTCCAAGTTCGTGGCCGCCCAGGTCTACGGCTCCCCGCCGCACCACTCGTACGTCTTCGGCGGCAGCGGGGGCGGCCGCCGGTCGCCGCTGTGCCTGGAGAACGCACCCGACGTGTGGGACGGTGCTCTCCCGTTCATGGGCGGCGGCGACGTGGCCGAGCACGGCAACGGCAACCGCATCAAGGGCGCGCAGGTCATGTCGTTCGCGTCCATGTTCAACGTGCAGCGCATTCTGGGCGCGAAGGCGGCCGGGGTGATCGA
Source organism: Actinoallomurus sp. (assembly GCA_025964685.1). Taxonomy (GTDB): domain Bacteria; phylum Actinomycetota; class Actinomycetes; order Streptosporangiales; family Streptosporangiaceae; genus Actinoallomurus. Next base: position 617 of record JAOPYG010000385.1, read on the forward strand.
CGCGATGGCGGCCGGCGGCAGCGGCGATCCGTACGACGGGCTGGACACCCACCGGCGTGAGGAACTGGCGAGCCTGTACCGCCAGGGCTTTCCCCGGGGCGATGAGTTCATGATCGCCGAGCCGATGGGCCAGATCTGGCTGTGGTCCTCGATCGCCGACGGGCTGGTCGAACAGGACCCGGCCTACTTCGCGAACTTCTGGAGCGAGCCGGGCTACGTGGGCCATGACTTCCCCGGGCTGGTGACCGGCGATCTCATCGACACCGTCCTGACGGTCACCGCCGTGTACAGCGCCCGCGGGGTCGTGACCGACCCCCGGTTCGACGGGCCGGAGTGGGCCGGCCTGCGCGCCACGGCCTCGATGGGGATCAGCGCGGGCTCTCCCGACCTGCCCTGCGCCGTCGAGGTGCCCGGCGTCGGCGACGGCTACCGCCTCGGCGCCGGCCTCGAGATGGTGAGCGGGAAGGCGGCCGGACGGCGGCTGTACTGCACGAGCTTCGCCGGAGACGTGTTCTTCTGCGACGGCAACGGTGAGGCCAACCTCCTGCGGTTCGGCGACGTCGCCCCCGGCGACCGGGTCCACGTCGACAACCACCGGTTCCTGGCGTTCTGCTACTTCGCCCGGCACCACATCATGGACGACGCCCAGTTCGACTCGCTGCGGCTGGACGGACGGCCGATCTATCCGCAGCATCCTCTCCCCCTCATGTCGCCCCTCATGGGCGTGTCCTACTCGGGCCACTTCGAGGGCAGGCTGCTGTGGGTCCACCACACGCACGACGCCTCGCTATGGCCGCCGCAGGGGCTCATCTATGAGGCGGCCGTCCGGGCCGCGCAGGGCTCCGACGGTGCGGCGGAGCGGTTCCGGCTGCGGTGGACCGAGAACGCCGAGCACGTTCCGGCATCGATGATCCCGTCGGCGCCGGGCCGGGCCGCGACGACCTGGCTGGTCGACTACCCGCCGATCATCGAGCAGTCACTCGCGGACCTGGTGAGCTGGGTCGAGGACGGCGTCGCACCGGCCGGTACGAGCTACACGTACCGCGACGGCCGGGTGACCCTGCCGCCAGGCGCCGCCGAGCGCGGCGGCATCCAGCCCACGGTGAGCGCCACCGCGAACGGCGTGGTGCGGGCCGAGGTGGGCGTCGGCGAGGAGGTCACCCTCGAAGCGGGCGCCGAGGTACCTCCGGGCGCCGGGACGATCATCGCCGTCGAGTGGGACTTCGACGGTTCCGGCACCTTCCCCTTCCGGGAGGGCGGCATCGACGGGACCGCCACCGCGGTGACGGTCTCCACCACCCACGCCTACGACCGGCCGGGCACCTACTTCGCGACCGCCCGCGTCAGCTCGCACCGCGACGGCGACGTACGCGCCGAGTCCCGGCGCATCCCGAACCTGGCCCAGGTGCGGATCGTCGTACGGTGAGCGCCGGTTCAGCCGGAGGGGGCGTCGTCCAGCTCGTCAATGAGCCCCCACGCCAGTGCGGTCGGGGCGTCGAGAGCCCGGCCGGACAGGGCGAGCAGCAGCGTGCGCCAGCGGCCGATGCGGCGCGGGACGCTCACCGTGCCGCCGGCCCCGGGGATCAGCCCCATCCCCACCTCGGGCAGGCAGAACGTCGTGTCCGGCTGGGCGACCACCCGCCCGGCGAAGGCCGGCAACTCGATGCCCGCGCCGACGCAACTGCCGTGCAGGCGCGCCTCGACCCGGCCGGCGAGCCGGTGCAGCAGCCGACCGGTCCCGGCGCGGGTGCGCACGAAGTGGGCGGTGGCCAGGTCCGGCGCGGTGCCGAACTCGGCCAGGTCCCCGCCCGAGCAGAAGCACGGCCCCGCCCCGTCGAGCACGACGTGCTCGACGGTGTCGTCCAGCGCGGCGACCTGCAGCGCTTCGACGAGGGCGTCGCGTACCACCCCCCCGTATGCGTTGCGCCGCTCCGGCCGGTTCAGCGTGACGTGCAGCCAGCCGCCGGTGCGCTCGGTCAGCACCGGGGGCCGGGGCGCCGGCGGTGGCAACGGCCGCGGTCCGCGGCGCTCCAGCCAGCGCCGGAACTCTCCGCCGCCCAGCAGAGTCGAGTAGGCGAGGGACTCCGCGTCGAGCTCCGCGGATACGCCCTGCCGCCCGGCGCCGCGCAGCAGGCCCGCGAGCACGAGTGCGGCCTGCGGCGCCTCGGTGGCGGCGGCCAGGAGCAGGCGCGCGTCGCCCTCAGGATCCGGGGTGCCGGCGAAGCAGCGGGATCCGGCCAGGTCCGGTGGCGCCAGGGTGAGGTCCAGCGCCGACGCCAGTTCCTCGGGCGGCCGGCGGGCACCGGTCATGACACCGACGAGGATCCGGTCGCAGGACCGGGCGGCGCGTACGGCCCGGTCGAGCACCTCCGGATCGGCGCGAGAGTCGAGGTCGACCAGCAGCAGCGGCTCGCTCACCCCGCCAGGACCGTCGAGCAGCGGCCGGTGCGCTTCGCCGTCGGCGAGCGCGGCCGGGGACAGCCACCCCGGGCCGGATGCGGATGTCTCGGCCGTCACGGTTCCTCGATGCCTTCGCGTGTCCTACGGTCGCCCCAAAAACGGCATTTGACCAGGTTGCGAGCGTAACATCACGGCCATGCCGACCGACGAGTTCGCCGCCACCGGGGGCCGCCTGGCCGGCCCGGTGACCGACTGGGCCGGCAGCGGGGTCATGGAGCTGACCGGGCGGTCCTCGGGTCCGCCGCTCGTGCCGCCGGGCCGGGCGGCCACGGTCGCCCGGGAGATCTCCGCCCGGCTGGCGGCGGCGACCGAACGGGGCCCGGCGCCGGTACGGGTCGACGGTGCCCGGTTGCTGTCCGAACGGGCCGCCTACACCGGCCACGGCCGCCGCGGAACCGTCTCGGCCGGTGGCCGGTGCCGGCTCCTGCCGACCGCGGACGGGTGGGCGGCCGTCTCCTGCGCCCGTCCCGACGATCCCGCACTGCTCGGCGCCCTGGTCGGCGCGGAACTGCCCGAGGACCCGTGGCCGGCGCTCGCGGCTTGGCTGGCCGAGCACACGGGCGACGAGCTCACCGAGCGTGCCACGCCACTCGGCATCGCCGCGGGACCGGTCCGGCCGCCGGCCGCCGGCGCCCGGCCCCCGCAGCCGGGACCGGCACGGTCCGTGGCCGGCCTGCTCGTGGTCGACTTCAGCGCGCGGTGGGCGGGGCCGCTGTGCGCGCCCCTTCTCAGGCTGGCCGGCGCCCACGTGGTCAAGGTCGAGACGCCGTACCGCCCGGACGGCGCGCGCGGCGGCGACCCGGAGTTCTACCGGCTCCTGCACGCGGGCCACCGGTCGGTGGTGCTCGATCCAGGGACACCCGGAGGCCGCCGCGCGCTCGCCGGGCTCGTCGAGGCCGCCGACATCGTCATCGAGGCGTCGCGGCCACGCGCGCTGGCCCGGTTCGGGCTGGACGCCGAGGCGGCCGCCGGCTCCGGGACGGTCTGGATATCGATCACCGCGCACGGCCGCGCGTCCGACCGCGTCGGTTTCGGCGACGACCTGGCCGCCGCGAGCGGCCTCGTCGCGGGCGACGCGGACGGCACTCCGCTGTTCTGTGGTGACGCGCTGGCCGACCCGCTGACCGGCCTGGTCGCCGCCGAGCTTGCCATGACCGCGCCCACCGGCGTGCTGTTCGATGTGTCGATGTCCGCCGTGGTGGCCTCCACCCTAGGTGGCAACGGCCTTCCGTCGCCGCGCGCCCGCCGGGAGGGTCGTGGCTGGGTGGTCGACACCGCCGACGGCCCGGTACCGGTGGCCCTCCCCCGCCGTCGGCCGGTGACCGGACGCGCTCCGGCGAGCGGGGAGCACACCGGCGAGGTCCTGCGCGAGCTGGGCATCCCCGCGCCGTGAACACGGGCCTGCTCATCCGCGACGCCGAGCTCGACGGCCAGGTCCGCGCCGACGTGCGCGTCACGGGCGGCACCATCGCGGAGGTCGCCCCAGGACTGACGCGGCGGCCGGGCGAGCCGGTGCTCGACGCGCTCGGCGGCGCGTTGCTGCCCGGCCTGTGCGACCACCACCTGCACCTGCACGCGCTCGCGGCCCAGGCGGGCTCCGTGCCGTGCGGGCCGCCCGCGGTGACCGGTGCGTTCGCCCTCGCCGGCGCCCTGGCCGGTGCCACGAGCGACGAGCACGGTTGGGTACGCGGAGTCGGCTACGCCGAGACGGTGGCCGGCGACCTGGCCGCGGACGCCATCGACCGCCTGCACGTCGGCCGGCCCGTGCGGATCCAGCACCGCAGCGGAGCGCTGTGGATGCTGAACAGCGCCGCCGTCGCGGCCCTCGGCCTCGCCGGCGGGCAGCATCCCGGAATCGAGCGCGACCGGCACGGCGCCCCCACCGGGCGGCTGTGGCGCGCGGACGACTGGCTGCGTACCCGGCTGCCGCGCTCCCGGCCGCCGGACCTCGGCCCGGTCGGCACCCGCCTCGCCGCCTTCGGCATCACCTCGGTCACCGACGCGACCCCCGACCTCGAAGCCGCCGCCATCGAGGCCGTCACGGACGCGCTGGCGTCCGGCGCGGTACGCCAGCGGGTGCGGCTGCTCGGCGCCCCGATCGACTGGCGGCCGGCCAGCACGGGGCCGGTGCCGGGGCCGTACAAGATCGTCCTGGCCGACTCGGCGCTCCCAGGCCTGGACTCCCTCATCGGGCGGATCGCGGAACCGCACGCCCATGGCCGCCCGGTCGCCGTGCACTGCGTGACCCGCGAGGCGCTGTTGCTGCTACTCGCCGCGTTCGCGGACGTCGGCACACTGTGCGGCGACCGCGTCGAGCACGCCGCGCTCGTACCCGCCGAGTCGGTGCCCGCGCTCGCGGACCTGGGGCTGCGGGTCGTGACGCAGCCGGGGTTCCTGGCCCATCGCGGCGATGACTTCCTGCGTGACGTACCCGAGGCCGAGCACGTGGACCTCTACCGGTGCCGGTCACTGATCGAGGCCGGGGTTCCGCTGGCGCCGTCCAGCGACGCGCCGTACGGTCCGCTCGACCCCTGGGCGGTGATCGCCGCCGCCGCGGCCCGCCGTACCCCGGCGGGGCGTACGGCGGGACCGGCCGAACGACTGAGCACGGCCGAAGCGCTCGCCGGCTACCTGAGCGACCCGGCCGACCCTGGCGGATCGCCGCGGCGGATCCGCACGGGCGTCCCCGCCGATCTCGTACTTCTCCGCGTGCCCCGCGCCGTGGCCTTGTCCGGCCCGTCGGCCGACCACGTTCGCGCGACGGTCATCGGAGGAGCGCTGGTGTGGGACACCGGCACGAGCCGGTAGCGGACTCAGCGATCGCCGTCGCGGACCGGCGTCCAGACGTCGTACGCGGCCAGCAGGTCATCGATCCAGCGGCCGAGGACCAGCAGTCCCTCATCGGCGGAGGCGCCCGTGGGGTCGCCGAGAACCCCGTTCGGGCTGACGGCCCGCACACCCGATCTCAACAGTGTCGGCATGATGTCCGCGAGCGGCGCGGTGCTCCCGGCGGCGGCGGCGCGGCCGGCCCGTACCGCCTCCGGCCGCAGCGCGAGCATCACCGAAGTCTCGATCCGGCCCGCGTGGCTGTCGTCCGCGGGTCCTTTCGGGGACCACGCGCGCACCTCGCGCCCTTCGTTCCGCAGCCGCTCGGTGGCGCGGCGGAGCGGCGCGGCGTTGCCGCCGTGAGCCGAGACCAGGAACACACCGGCGAACGCGTCGGCCGAGCGGACCAGCTCGACCAGCAGTCCCTCCAGCGCCTCCTGCCCGATGGACAGCGTGCCGGGAAAGCCCGCGTGCTCGCCGCTCGATCCGTAGGTGACCGCCGGGGCGAGCACCGCGGTCTCGCGGGCTCGAAGGAGACGGTCACCCAGCGCGACCGCGATCTCGGTGTCCACGGTGAACGGGAGATGGGGACCGTGCTGTTCGGTCGCGCCGAGCGGGACCACGAGCACGCTGCCTGCGGCGCGCGCGGCGACCTCCGGCCAGGTCAGCTCCGACAGCCGGCGGGACACGTCCGCGCTCACGCCGGCCGCTCCTCCAGGCCACCGGTGTCGACGCCGTCGCGCCCCGGCCAGTCCGCCAGGTCGGGCAGCAACGGTGTCATGGTGCGGTACCGGAGCGCCCCCCACCACACGCCCGCACCATAGGCCGCGTCATCGAGGATCCGTGCGGCGACCCACTGCGGGAGCGGGACCGGCGGGCGCTCCCGGTACCAGTCCCACACGTGCCGTCCGTACGCGCCGGCGAGGACCAGGCGTCCGCGGCGGGACGTCGCGAGCAGCGGCACCGCGACCGGTGCCCACGACCGGGTGACGGCGTCGGCGAGCAGCCGGCCGGCGCCGAGATGGCCGGCGAGCGCCAGCCGCAGCGACATCTTCGCCGGCACGCCCATCCGGCTGAGCTTGCGGGGCAGCAGGGCGGCCGTGGTGACGGCGACACCTCCGCCGATCAGGGGCCGCCCGGCCGCCGCGACGGCCCAGGACAGCGCGCTCCAGACCGAGACCTTGACCGGCGTGACGGCCTTGCCGTGCCGGATCGCCAGCGGAGCGGCCGAGGTGCCGTACTGGAAGCGCTGCCGTGCCCAGGCGCTCCACCGCGCGCGTGGCGCGTGGTTCACCACCGACGACGGCTCATACCGCACCTGCCGGCCGGCGGCGTTCAGGCGCCACACCAGATCGACGTCCTCGCCGAACCGCAGGTTCTCGTCGAAGCCGCCGAGGTCGCGCAGGGCCGACCTGCGGACCACGAGGGCCGCGGAGGGCACGTAGCTCACCCGGCTTCCCGGCCGTACCGGCGCGGCGACGTCGCCGAGGTCGAGGGACGAGCGTGCCCGCTCATAGCGCTCCAGGGCCGACGGTCCGGCTGTGCTGCGCACCCGGGGTGCGACGGCGGCGACCTCGGGGTCCTCGAAATGGGCGAGCAGTGGCTCAAGCCACCCCGGCTCGGGGGTCACGTCGGCGTCGACGAACGCCACGAGTTCGGTCGTCGCGAGCCGCCAGCCGCTGTTCCGCGCGGCCGCCGGCCCTCTCGGGCGCTCGTGCCGGAGGGTGGCCGCGGCGACCGGACCGCGGGACCCGTCGTCGACCACCACCCGGGCGAGTTCCCCCAGCGCGGGAATCAGCCGGGCCAGCGACTCGGCGTGATCGCGCACCGGTACCACGACCGTGACGTCCCGGGGCGACAGCCCCGGGCTCTCGTACGCGGGGTGGGCGATGCCGGCGCGGACCAGTCGCGCGGCGAGCCCGCGGTGCGACGGGACACCCGAGACGGGTTCCCCGTCGAACCAGCCGCTCACCAGCCGTGCCGCCTTCTCCGACAGGCGCAGCACCTTGTACGGCGAGCCGCCGAGCAGCACCCGCCCGTCCGCCAGGCCGACGGTCCCCGCATCGGGGCGCAGCCGCAGCTCGCTCACGCGCCCTCCTTCGTCGGAGGAGTGACCAGAGGCGCTGCGCTTGCCGATTCCCTCGCTCCGCTCGCTCACGCGGTGAACCCTCCGTCGGCGTGGATGACCGTGCCGGTGATGGCGGAGGAGCCCTCACCGCACAGCCACGTGACGGCGGCGGCCACCTCCTCCGGCTCCAGCAGACGTTCGATGAGCTGGTGCTCGGCGAACTCCTCCACGTCCGCGAGGTCATAGAGGGCGGCGCTGGCATCCAGCATGGCGGTGCGGGTGGAGCCGGGCGACACGGCGGTGGCCGTGACACCCGTACCGCGCAGGTCCGTCGCCAGTCCGCGGATGAGCCCGACGACGGCGTGTTTGGCGGCGTTGTATCCGGCGAGATGCCACAGCCCGCGGTGGCCGGCGGCGGAGGCGAGCGCCACGAACCGGCCGGACCGGGGTTCGGGCCTCCGCAGCAGCAGGGGGACGCAGGCCCGGGCCAGGTTGGCCACCCCGCGCACCCCGATCTCGAAGAGGGCGTCCCATTCGCCGTCGGTGGTATCCCACAGCGGCCTTCCACCCGCCATCACGGCCGCGGCCGCCACTGCGGCGTCGAGGCCGCCGAACTCCCGCTCCGCGAGACGGGCGGCCTCCTGGAGCGCGCCGGCGTCGCGGACGTCCGCGACCACGTCCAGCACCGAACCCGGCCAGCGCCGCGCGAGGGCGTTCAGCTGCTCCCTCGTACCGAGCGGATACCCGACGCCGGGCAGGTCCGCGCACACGTCCACGGCGATGACACGCCAGCCCTCATCCGCCAGCCGGCCGACCACGGCCGCGCCGATGCCGCGCGCGGCGCCGGTCACCATCGCCACCCGCTCAGTCATCGCGTTCCTCCGGGAGATAGCCGTGCGCGCGCAGGAAGCCGAGCAGTTCCCCCGCCGCCTGCTCCGGGCTCGATGGGGTGACCACACGGGACGGGGCGCGCTCCACCAGGGCGCCGGTCAGCTCGAGCGTCCGCCGGCGCGCGTCGTCACCGGACGGGGCCGGCAGTACTCGGGCTCGCGGGCGATAGGTCCGTACGGCCTTCACCGCGACCGCGCCCCGGGGCGCGGCGTCGACTGCGACGTGCGGTATCTCGCTCCGGCGGGCGGCCAGCGTCGCCGGCAGCGACGCCCTTCTCAGCCGTACCGCGGTCGGCTCCACCGAGCACACCGCCGGGAGTGGCACCGCCAGGCTCTCGCGGCGGCCGCCGTCGAGCCGCCGCAGGGCCCGCAGGCCGTCACCGTCCCTGCCCACGTCCAGGAGCCCGAGTGCCTGCGCGGCACCCAGCCGCGCGGCGAGGTAGGCCGGCGTGCTGCCCGTGCCCCGATCGGCCGACCGATCGCCGCACAGGACGAGATCGACGTGCCCGTACCGCGCCGTCAGGCCGGCCGCCAGGACGCGGGCGGTCTCGGCACCGTCCTCCAGCACCGGATCACCCCCTGGCGGAGCGTCGACGCGCAGCACCTCGTCCGCCCCGGCGGCCAGGGCCTGCCGCAGCATCTCCTCCGCGGCGACCGGCCCGGCGGTCACGGCGACGCATCGGCCGCCGAACCGCTCGGCGAGGCGCAGAGCGTGCTCCAGCGCGCACTGGTCCGCCTCGCTGGCCCCACCGGCACGCGCGTCGGTATCCACCCGCCCGGTCATCGCGTCGACGCGTGGGTGAGGATCGATCCAGCGTTGCGCCGCGACCACCAGCATCGGCCTCATCCCTTCCGGAAGACGACGCCCTGCCCGCCGTCGGGGTAGGTCCAGGTGATCGCGCCCTCGGCGTCGCAGACCTGGTAGCAGGTGCCGCATTCGAAGCACTGCTCGTAGTTGAACAGGATGCCGCCCTCGGCGGTCGGCACGAACAGGTTCGCCGGGCAGGCGTGCACGCAGGCCTTGGTCGTACAGGACCGGCACACCTCGGAGTCGACGGTGATGTGCGGGCGCGGCGACACCCGGAAGTCCACGGTGGCCATGCGGTCCTCGAATGCGATGCCGCGGTAGCGGGGATCCACGCCCGTCATCGGATGCGCGGCGTGGAGACCCGGGTCTTGAGGCCCGGGATGAAACGCCGCTCCCTCCCTTGTTTGTCGGTGGTGGTCGTTGGCGTGTTGGCATGCGGTTCCGGCTTGCGCCCACACCTGCCCAAGAGCAGGTGCTGTTGGAACACTGCGCGCACGCCCGGTTTGTCTGGAACCTCGCCGTGGAGCAGCACGCGCATTGGCGTCCAGGGCGAGCGAGCGGCAGCATGGTCTGTTCGGCGCGCGGCACGGTTGAAGCGCCGGGGAAGAATGTGCGGGCCAAGGCGGGCCTGAACCGCTCCATCCACGCGGCCGGGTGGGGCCGGCTGGTGGCCCGTCTGGAGGACAAGGCACCGGGCCGGGTGGAGAGGATCGATCCCGGTGCCGTGACTGCGCAGGGAGGACGTCAACCGAACGACCTCAGGCCGACCAGCGCGTCGCGCACGAGATCACGCCTCCGTACGCCGTGTGCCCTCGTGCCGAGGCGCAGGAGCCGGCGCAGGCCCGGCTTGGGCGCCGGGTTCTCCACGGTGAAGAGCCCCTGAACGAGGTCGCACAGCAGGCCCGGATAGTCGGCCTGGACGCGCTGTGAAAGCACCAGGTCGGGCACCTTCCGCAGCTTGCGGTGGTCGGCGAGCACGAATGAGTCCTCCAGCATCGTCCGGTAGGCGGCGAGCCCGGATTTCGAGGTGTCCCCGGATCTCAGCGCGGCGGCGGCGGCGCGGCCCGCGTACATCCCGGCGCCGAGGGCGAAGTTGACTCCCTCCAGCCAGATCCCGGCGGCCAGGCACATCGCGGCGGCGTCTCCGGCCACGAGCATCCCGTCGCCCACGAGTTCGGGCATGCTGCGGTAGCCGCCCTCGGGGATGAGGTGCGCGGAGTACTCCTGGAGCGTGCCGCCGCGGACGAGCGGCGCGATCGCGGGGTGCTCCTTCAGGTCGGCGATGAGCTCCTCGGGACGCACCTTCGCCGCGGCGAGACCGGTGAGTCCGACGACGACGCCCAGGCTGACCGACTCCAGGTTGGTGTAGAGGAACCCGCCGCCGGGGATGCCGCGCGTGCATCCGATCATCTCGATGTCCGCGCCGTCCCGGCCGCTCAGCCCGAAGCGTTCGTCGATCACCTCGCGGGGCAGTGCGATGGTCTCCTTCACCCCGAGCGTGGTGTGCTCGGCGACGTTCTCCGCGGGGTACATGCCCGCCTCCTTGGCGAGGAAGGAGTTCACGCCGTCGCAGGCGATCACCACGGAGGCGGTCAGGTCGCCATCCGGGCGGTCGGTGCGGACGCCGGCCACGGAGCCGTCGGGGCCGCGCAGCAGACCGGTGGCCACCGTCGCGGGGATGAGCACGGCCCCCGCGGCGACGGCCTGGTCCGCGAGCCACGCGTCCAGGTCGGCGCGGTACGCGGTCGCGCCGTTGTACGGCGGCCGGCCCCAGTCCTGCGCACGCATGTCCACGGTCAGCGCCTGCGTCGGCGTCATGATCATCGTGGCGCGCCGGGTGACCCAGCGCTGGACCGGCATCCGCTCCCACCACCCCGGCACCAGCTCGTCGAGGATCCGCCCGTAGACCACTCCCCCATAGACGTTCTTGGCGCCCGGGTACGGCCCGCGTTCCACCAGCGCCACCGTGTACCCGGCCCTGGCGACCTCCAGGGCCGAGGCGGAGCCGGCCGGGCCGGCGCCGACCACGACCACGTCGAACGCGCGGGAGTCGTCGCTCACCACCGCCGACTTCGACGCGGGCCCCGCGTAACCGCCCGGCTCATCCATGGACCACCTCGTTCCCGGCCCGTACGCCGAGCCGGTCGGCCAGTGCGCGCAGCAGCGCGGGCGCGTCCGTCACGATGCCCAGATCCGCCATCATCGTCATCGGGCAGGACGGGTCAAGGTTGACGCTGACCACGTGCCGCGGGTGCCCGAGCCCGCCGACGTGCTGCGCGGCGCCGGAGACACCGAAGGCGACATACAGCTCTGGGGTCACCACGACGCCGGTCGTGCCGATCTGGCGCTCGTACGAGGCCCAGCCGGCGTCGGTGACCACCCGGGTCGCGCCCAGTGAGGCGCCGAGGCGCGCCGCCACCTCGCCCAGCAGCGCCACGGCGTCCGGTCCGGGCAGTTCGCCCCGGCCGAGGCCGGCGCCCGCGGCGAGGATCCGCGGAGCCTCGGCCAGGTCGGCCGTCGCGGGGTCCGGCCCGGTGACCGCGACCGTTGTCGCGTCCGGTGCCGGATCGGCATCCGGCAGGAGGAGTTCCACGATCCGCGGCGCGCGTGCGGGCGGCTCGACCCCGCGCACACCGGGCAGCAATGTGGCGACGAAAGGACCTTCGCTGGTCAGCTCGGCCGACACGTGACCGTCCCAGCGCAGGACCTCGGCGCCGGACGCCGTGACCCGCACCGCTCCGGCGAGCAGCGGCCGGTCCAGGGCGACGGCCAGCCGCGGCGCCAGATCCCTGCCGTCCGGTGAGGCCGGCAGCACGATCGGGCCGCTGGGGGCGAGGACGGACGCGAGCTGGGCGGCCCAGCGCGCCGGCTGGAAGCTGCCGTTCTCGGCGCACCACACCGTACGCGCGCCGGTCAGTTCCGAGGCGGCGGTGTGCGGGTCCGTTCCGACGAGCAGCGCCCTTCCACCGGCCTCGGCCACCGTCTCATCGGCGCCCAGCGGCAGAACGCCGTCGCGCACGACGACCACGGCGATCGGCACGGTCTCCGGCGGCATCGTCACAGCGCGGCTCCGACGCGATCGCCCTCGATGACCGCGGCGTGCGCGCGGCGCGGCGTCAGGCAGTCACCGGCCCGGTGGACCGGGAACGGAGCGCCCTTGAGCGCATGCCAGAGTTCGTCCTCCGGTTCCTGGTGGACGGCGCACACGACCCAGTCGGCGCGTACCTCGGCCATGGCTCCCGTGGTGTGGGTGAGGACCTGGAGGACGACACCGCCACCGGTCGCCTCGGCCGTCGCGGACAGGACGACCTCGTCCGTGGTCTGGCGGATGCCCTTGTTCCGTGCGCGCACGGTGAACATCTCCAGGTCGAGGGTCACGCCGAGGTCCTGGCCGACGACCATTCCCGAGGTCGAGACGCGCACGCGGCAGCCTCGGTCCGCGAGCAGTTCCGCGACGGAGGTGGCCTGGTGGAATCCGAGGTCGTCGACCACGAGAACCCCGCCGCTCGGCGCGGCCCGGCCCTCGAGCACGTCACGGACGTCCACGACGCGGTCCAGGCCACCGGCCCAGTGCGGAGGCTGCGGGCGGGCGCCGGTGGCGAGCACCACCTCGTCGGGTGCCTCCTCCCGCAGTCGCGCCGCGGTGACCTCCGTCCCGGTCCTGATGTCGACGCCGTGACGCCGGCACTCGGCGAGCAGGTTCCGTACCAGGTCCAGGAACTCGGCGCGGCCGGGCACACTCGCGGCCACCGCCACCTGCCCGCCGGTGGTGGCCGCCCGCTCGAAGAGCGTCACCTGGTGTCCTCGCCGCGCGGCCGTCGACGCCGCCTGCAGCCCGGCGGGGCCGCCGCCCACGACCAGGACCCGCTTGGGCCGGGGTCCCGGCGGAGGCAGCGGAACCGCCTCGTGTCCGGTGCGCGGATTCTCGATGCAGCCCAGCCAGCGGTTGAGCCCCATCCGGCCGACGCACTCCTGGTTACAGGACAGGCAGGTCCGGATCTCCGTGGCGTATCCGGCGCGGGCCTTGGCCATGAAGTCCGGGTCGGCGATCTGACCGCGCACGACCCCGACGAGGTCGCAGTGCCCCTCCGCGAGTGCCCGTTCCGCCTGCACGGGATCCTTGATCCGGCCGACGCCGACCACGGGAAGGCGTACGGCGCGGCGGATCGCGTTGGCGATGAACAGCGCGTAGCCGGGCGGGATCGCCATCGACGCCTCGATCATGTAGAGCGTCGAGGTGGCCACGCCGATCGAGGTGTTGATGTAGTCGACCTGGCCCGTCGCCTCGACCATCCGGGCGACCTCGACCGCCTCGTCGATGGTCGTGCCGCCCTCGATCAGCTCGTCACCGCACAGCCGTACGCCCAGTGCCCGTTCGGTGCCGATCGCCGCGCGCACGGCATCGATGATCTCCAGCAGGATCCGTGCCCGGTTCTCCAGCGAGCCGCCGTAACGGTCGGTGCGCCGGTTCGTGGCTGGGGACAGGAAGCCGCGCACGATCGAGGAGTGGGAGCACTGCAGCTCGACGCCGTCGAAGCCGCCCTCGGCGCAGTGCCCGGCGACCCGCGCGTACCCCGCCACGATCTCGGCGATCTCCGCATGGTCCACCTCCTTGGGCACCTCGCGGAACATCGGATCCGGCACGGGTGAGGGCGCCCACACGGGGAGCCGTGAGTACATGCCCGAGGACTGGCCGCCGTTGTGGTTGAGCTGCGCGACGATCGGCACGCCGTGGGCGTGCACCGCCTCGGTGATGCGCCGGTAGCCGGGGATGACATCGCGCTGGAAGCCGTGGATCAGCTTCTCGTACGGCCAGTCCGTCGGATGCGTCGAATGCTCCTCGGTGATCACGAGCCCCACGCCGCCCGCCGCGCGGGCCGCGTAGTACGCCGCGTGTTGCTCGCTCGGCAGCCCGTCCACGGCGTAGTTGGTCAGGTGCGCCGAGAAGACCACGCGGTTCGCCACCGTGATCGGTCCCACGCGCAGCGGCGAGAACAGGTGGCGGTAGCGCCCGCCGGTCATCGGACGGCCTCCCCGACCGGCGCCTGGGCGGCCCCGATCGCCAGCGCGGCACGCCGGCCCTCCAGCACCGCCTCGTGGACGGTCCGGGGTGCCACGCAGTCACCCGCGCGGGCCGATCCGGGCCGGGCCAGTGCCAGCGTCCGGTCCGGCAGCCGGTGTCCGCAGTGGACGAGCAACGCGGCCGGCTCCTCTCGTTGTTCCCCGGTGAAACGGTCCTCCAGGACCACGCGGCCGGCGCAGGCCTCCCGCAGCAGCGCGTTCTTGTGCAGGGTGACCCCGGCGCGGCGGAGGCGGGTGTTCGCGTCCGCCAGGTCACCGGTCAGCGCGAGCTGCGTACCCACCACGGTGTCCTGTGTGACGATCGCCGTCCGGCGGCCGTGCCCGGCCAGCAGCTCCGCGATGCCGACGCCGACGGGATCACCGACCGGGTCGAACACGACCACAGGGCCCTGGGGAAGATCGTCGAGCCCGCCATTCTCGACGGCGGTGAGCAACTCGACCACGTCGAGGACGTGCGCACCGTCGGCGATCCGGTACTCCCGCGGGCCGGGCACCGCACCGGTGGCCAGCACGACCGATGCACCGAGGTCTTCGGGCGTGGCCGTGACGCCCGTCTCGACCGTCACGCCCAGCCGTCGGATCTCCGCCTCGAGCCAGTCGGCGAGCTCGGCGAGCCGGGCTCTGCCGCCGACGAGCGCCGCCGAGCGCAGCGCGCCGCCGAGCCGTGAGGAGCGCTCCACCAGCCGTACCCGGTGGCCGCGGAGCGCGAGGGTGCGGGCCGCCTCCATTCCGGCCGGGCCGCCGCCGACGACGAGCACCTCCAGGGCATGCTCGTCCAGCCCGCCGACCGCCGGGTCCTGCGTCTCGTGACCGCTGCGCGGCTCGGATATGCAGCTCACCAGCGGGTTGCGGTTGTCCCGTACGCGACACTTCTGGTTGCTGAGCACGCAGGGCCGGATCCGCGAACCCTCGCCGGCGCGCCACAGCGACACCAGGTCGGGGTCGGCGATCTGGGCTCTGGTCATCTCCACCAGGTCGGCGACACCGTCCTCCAGCGCCCGCTGCGCCTGCGCGGGGTCGACGACCGACCCCTGCAGTACGACGTGGCCGGCGCCGTCGACCGCGGATCGGATCGACCGGCACAGCTCGATGTTGAAGCCCGGCTCGGTGTGCAGGTCGGGCCGGGTGGCCGAGGTGCCCATCGCCGAGCCGCGGACCACGACGAGGTAGTCGGCGAGGGAGCCGAGGTCACGAGCCAGCCCAGCCGCCTGTTCGGGGGTGATGCCGGCCCACGGCGCGAGCTCGTCGCAGGAAAGGCGCAGGCCGAGGATCCGGTCCGGGCCGATCGCGTCGCGTACCGCACCCAGCACCTGACGGGCCAGCAGCGCCCGGTCGCTTCCGTAGGAGTCCGTACGCAGGTTGGTCAGGCCCGACAGGAACTGCCGCAGCAGGCTGTGCTGGCCGGCGTCGACCTCCACGCCGTCCAGATCGGACCGGACGGCGAGTGCCGCCGCGGCGGCGAAGCCGTCCACGAGCCGTCCGATCTCCGCCTCCTCCATCTCCATCGGCAGCTCCCGGCTGACCACGTCGGGAACCCTCGATGGGGCCCACAGCGCGGACTGGGAGTACGCCGATGATCCCTGCGAGCCGGCGTGCCCGAGTCCCGCGAGCACGATCGCCCGGTGGGGGCGGCAGGCCGCGATGATTGCGGCCCAGCCGGGCCCGCAGTCGGTGGCGAGCGGAGCGCGTTCGTAGGGCCGGTCGCCGGCCTCCACGCTCGCGGTCTCCGTGACGATGAGTCCCGCACCGCCGGCGGCGCGGCGCTCGTAGTAGGCCACGTGGCGGTGCGAGACCTCCCGTCGCCGGGCCAGGTTCGTCTCGTGCGGGCCGAAGAGCACCCGGCTGGGCGCCGTCCGGCCGGCGAGCACGATCGGGTCGGTGAGCAAGACCGCTCTACTCCCGATCAGAGAGGCGGAAGCCCGCCAGCGGGCTGGCGTCGCATGCGCGGTCCGGCGGCGTCGTGACCGGCGCGCCCCAGCCGATCCGCACCGGTACGGCACGAGTGCGGTGTGAGTGGTCGCCGCTGGGCCGGGGAGCCGATCCCGCCCCGACGGTCGCGAGTGCCGCCTCGCCGTGCCCTTGGACGCATTCGGGATCGGGGCCGTCGAGGGGAAGGCCGGTGAAGAACTTCGCGGCCATGCACCCACCCCGGCACGAGTCAAAGGCCGAGCAGGAGGCGCACGCCCCTCCGCTTTGTGGTCCGCGCAGCTTTTCGAACAGCGGCGAGCCCCGCCAGACCTGCGCGAACCCGCCGGGCGAGCGCACGTTGCCGGCGAGGAACTCCTCGTGGATCGCGAACGGGCAGGCGTACACGTCACCGATCGGGTCGATCAGGCACACCACCCGGCCGGCCCCGCACAGGTTCAGTCCCGGCAGCGGCGTCGAGCCGAGTGCGTTGAGGTGGAAGAACGAGTCACCGGTCAGCACCTGCTCCCCGTGCGCGACCAGCCAGTCATAGAGCTCGCGCTGCTGTCCGGCCGTCGGGTGCAGTTCGTCCCAGACGTCGGCGCCGCGTCCGGAGGGACGCAGCCGGGTGATCCGGAGTTGCGCCCCGTACTCCTTGGCGATCGCGGCGAAGTCGTCGAGCTGGCCGGCGTTCTGCCGGGTCACCACGACGCTGATCTTGAAGTCACGGAAGCCCGCGTCCGCCAGATTGCGCATCGCGGTCGTGGCGGTGCGGAACGAGCCCGGACCGCGTACGGCGTCGTTGACCTCGGGAGTCGCGCCGTCCAGAGAGATCTGTACGTCCACGTAGTCGCTCGCGGCGAGCCATCCCGCCCGCTCCGGCGTGATCTTGACGCCGTTGGTGGAGAACTTCACGCCGACCTGGTGCGCGGTCGCGTACTCCACCAGCTCCCAGAAGTCCGGTCGGACGGTGGGCTCGCCGCCTCCGATGTTCACGTAGAACACCTGCATCCGCTGCAGCTCGTCGATCACCGCCTTGCACTCGGCCGTGTCCAGTTCGCGGGGGTCACGACGCCCGGAGGAGGACAGGCAGTGCACGCAGGACAAGTTGCAGGCGTAGGTGAGTTCCCAGGTCAGGCAGATCGGCGCGTCCAGGCCATGCTGGAAGTGGTCGACGAGTTTCATCAGGCGGCCTCCCGTGGCTCGATCGTCCGCGCGTCGGCGAGCCCCGCGAGAGCGCGGAGGTAGGCGGGCCGCTGCTCGGCCGGCACACCCGCGTCGTCGAGCGTGGCGTGGACGGTGGCGTGCGACTCCAGCGTGCGTACCACCTCGACCAGCTCGGGCGTTTTCAGGAACGACAGTCGCCGGGTGCCGAAATTGTAGGCCAGCGCGCCGAACGGCTCAGGCCGCAGGGACACCTG
>JAOPYG010000397.1 GCA_025964685.1 Actinoallomurus sp.
GGCTCCGCCTCGCCGGCGAGGAACTCCTTGGAAAGAGGCGGCCGCTGATACGGCGGATACGCCTCCTCACCGACCAAGACGATCGGAGAGGTGTCACCGAGCTGCCGCAGCGACACGGCCAGCTGCAGGCCGGCCTGGCTGCCACCAACGATCAACGTCCCGCCACTCATCCCGGCCCCCGCGAACCGGGCCGGAACGGCCGCCCGAGCGGCCGCCTGAGCGCAGGCCGCCCGGCCGCCGGAGCCCACCATGGGCAACACCGCTGGTCCCTGCCTGACATGGAACCCTCTCACTCAAGGAGGCTTAAATGTAATACCATTAAACCATCATAGTCGGCGAGCTATTCCCGCCCTGCCCACCCGGGCACGGGCTGTTGCACGTCGAAGTGCGCAGCGAGGACGTCCGGCCCGGGTTCGTCTGGTGGCATGACGGTGCAGGCGACGGCGAGGGCGTTTGCCTGCCCGTCGCGCACTGCCGCTGCTGGTGACCGCCACCGCCGAGATGCCGAAGTGCAACGCCGTCCATCGCGCCGGCCGACGGCGCGCCGCTCGCTGCGTGGCGACGCTGGTGAGCGTCGCGCTGACCCAGCTCTTCGGCTCGGATCTAGCGGCCGACGCCGAGAAGGAGCCTCTCGTGTTCAACGACGCCGCGCCACGTCGCGGGCCACCCCGTGCGATTCCGACTCGGCCGCGGGTTTGCGATCCGCCGTGGGCGAGGCCGATGGGGGCGCGGCCGGCCGGCTCATCGGGTCATTTCCGCGGCCGCCTTGTCGAACTCCTCGTCCGCGTCGTAGTTCCACAGCCACGCCCCTTTCGTCTGGAGGGTGGACGCCGCCCTGCGTTCCTGCTCCTCGGGGTCGGTCAGGTCATAGATCTCGCCGGAGATCCGAGACGCGTGCTGCACACGCTCGGTCCGTTCCTTGCGGATGCGCTCGTACAGGCGCAGCCAGTCCGGCACCGTGTCCGGCACGGCCCGCTCCAGGCAGCGTGCGAGCACGATGGCGTCCTCGACGCTCTGCCCGGCCCCCTGTCCCTGGTGCGGGAGCATCGGATGAGCTGCGTCGCCGAGCAGCGTGACGCGCCCGACGGACCACCGGGGGAGCGGCTCGCGGTCGTACAGTCCCCAGCGCATGGTCCGGTGGAGGGCGCGGATGATGCCGAGCACGGTCGGGTCCCAGCCGTCGAAGTGTTCGGCCAGGCGGAGGACGTCGCCGGGTGCGCTCCAGGACTCCACCGCCCACGTGCCGTCGGCCGGGACGAACGCGACCACGTTCATCACCGTGCCCGCCGCGACGGGATAGGTGAGGAAGTGTTGTCCCGGCCCGAGCCACATCCGGTGGAGATGGCGGTCCTCTCCGAGGAACGACAGCCGCTCCATCGGGATCAGGCCTCGGTAGGCGATCTTTCCGGAGAAGACCGGAGTGTCGTGCTGGTAGGTGGCGCGCACGACGGAGTGGATCCCGTCCGCACCGACCGCGACGTCGGCGGTCTCGGCCGAGCCGTCCTCGAACGTGAGTCGTACCGCGTCGTCCCGCTCCTCGATGGCGGTGCAGCGCCTGCCGGGGAGCAACGACTCATCGGCGACGCTGCCCAGAAGGAGATCGAGCAGCTGTGCCCGGTGCACCGTCAGGCTCATCTGCCGGCCCAGGACGCCCGATCTGCTGCTGTCGGCCAGGATCTTTCCGTCGTGCCAGCGGCGCCGCTGGTAGGCGGAGGGCCGGAAGGCGATCGTGTCTAGCCGCTGTTCCAACCCGAGCCGGCCGAGCAGCCGGACCGCGTTCGGGCCCAGCGCGACACCGGCGCCGACCTCGGTGAACTCTTTCGCCTGCTCGAAGACGCGGACATCGATGCCGGCCCGCCGCAGCGCGAGGGCCGTGGTCAGACCACCGATGCCCCCGCCGATGATCGCGACCCGCAGGGCGCGCTGTTTCATGTCGGACCTCCAATGCCTTGAACGTCGTGCGGTTCGCGGTTGCTCATCATGTCGATGACCGGCCACTACCGGCCCGTCCCGTATCAGGACGCCACCTAGACGACGAACAAGTCGCTGCGTCTTCGTCGAGGGCACGCGGACCTTGATGTTTCGAGCAAGTAAAAACAGCCTAATGGTATATCCATTGAGTGTAGATGAGTGCTTGACTCATCGGACCGAGCCGGCCCCTGACTGACGTCGGCGCTGCTGGTTCGTGCGGGGCAGGCCGTCCCGAGCCGGTACGAGCGGCACACGAGGAGGAGCATGGGTGCGACAGTGGTGACCGGTGCGGCGCAGGGAATCGGGAAGGCTATCGCTGCCCGCCTGCTCGGCCGCGGTGACACTGTCTGGTGTGTCGACACCGACACCGATCGCCTCGCCGCCGTAGCGGCCGACTTCTCGCCGCTGCCGGGAACCTCGCTCGTGCGGCCCTGTGACGTAGGCGACGCGGACGACATCGACGCGTTGTGGCGTGACATCGACGCGACCGGCACGCAGGTGAGCGCTCTGGTCAACAACGCCGGCATCTTCCTGCGCTCGAGCGCACTCGACACACGGCTGGACGACTGGAACCGGGTATTCGCGGTCAACCTCACCGGTGGCTTCCTGATGGCGCAGCACGCCGCACACCGGCTCGTCGAACGCGGGGAGGCCGGGTCGATCGTGAACGTGGCGTCGGGACAGGCATACCAACCTCACTCCCGTGGCACGGCATATGCGGCATCCAAGGCCGGCCTGACCAATGTGACCCGGGCACTCGCGTTCGAGTGGGGGCCTTTCGGCATCCGGGTGAACACGGTCGTACCAGGGCTCACCGATACCGCCCAGTCGCGAGCGACCAAGAACGACGAGGACTTCGCCGCCGCGGCCGCCACGGTTCCGCTGCGCCGCCTCGGTACGCCCGAGGATGTGGCCGCGACCGTCGCCTTCTTGCTCTCCGCCGACGCCCGGCACATCACCGGCCAAGCGCTCGCGGTCAACGGCGGGCGCCTCATGTTGTGACCCTTCGCGGACGACCTGCGTCGACGACCAGCACGATCATTGAAAGGAACGGACGATGCAAAGATCAGGCACACGCGCCTGGGCGGTCGCCTCGGCGCTCGCGCTGACCGCGACGACACTCGCCGGGTGCGGCTCGTCGTCGGTCGGCTCACCGAAGGCAGCGCCCATCGCGACCGGGAACGCGCTGGTGGCCGCCGCGAAAAAGGAAGGCAGCCTGACTTTCTACGGATCCTTCAGCAACAAGGAGCTCGCGGCGCTGACCAAGGCGTTCAGCGCCACCTACCCCGGTATCAAAGTGAGCAGTCTGCAGAACAGCGTCGACAAATTGACTGCTCGCCTCGTGACCGAGCAGAAGGGGGGCAAGCACAACGCCGACCTCTTCCAGGGCGACGCCTCGTACGCCAACGAGTTGATCGCCGCGGGTGCGCTGCAGCCGTACAGCCCGGCGGACGTGCCGACCGCGCCGCCGGGCCTGAACGTACCCAACGGCTACAAGAATGTCGACTCCGTGCTCACCACCGTGATGGCGTACAACCCCACCGTGGTCAAACAGAAGGGCCTGACTCCGCCGACCGCCTTCCAGGACCTGGCGAAGCCGCAGTGGAAAGGGCAGTTCTCCGCCGACTCCCGAGGGGTCAACTGGTACGAAGCCCTGATCCAGTCGCAGGGCCACGACAAGGCGAAAACGCTCATGACCGAGCTGGGCGCCAACTCCCCGCGCCTGAGCGAGAGCCACACCCTGGCGTTGACGCAGGTCCAGGCCGGCGAGCCGATGGCCACCATCGCGGCCTACGGCTACTCGTCCGCGAAGGCCGCCAGGGAGACTCCGGATTCGGTCGCGATCGTGAACCCGAACCCGCTGCCGTCCGCGGCCGATCTCGTCGAGATGGTCAAGGGTGCGCCGCACCCCAACGCCGCCGCGCTCTACATGACCTGGCTGCTGTCGAAGGCAGGCCAGCAGACGCTGGTATCGATCTCCAACCGGATCTCCCTGCGTACCGATGTCACCGACGACCCGACGGCGTGGAACCCGGCCAGGTGGCGACCGGCCTGGTCGACCCCCACGGCCGGCTCGGCTCAGTTCAACCAGGACTCAGCCGAGTTGAAGGCGGCCTTTGGAGCGGGCTGAGGCGTGATCCGTCCTCTGTTGGCAACCGCTAGGTGATTGGACTAATGTTCAGTCCAATATCGCGATCGGGAGGAACGTTCAGGACAGTGATCAAAAATGTGTGATGACTCGCCCCTGCGCCGACCCGCAACAGACCGGGCGAGGCAGCCCCACGAACGGCTCGGCGAAGACGAACTGACCGGCTTCGGGCCCAGTAGCGCTGGCATCGTCC
This sequence comes from Actinoallomurus sp., assembly GCA_025964685.1. Taxonomy (GTDB): domain Bacteria; phylum Actinomycetota; class Actinomycetes; order Streptosporangiales; family Streptosporangiaceae; genus Actinoallomurus. The sequence goes on from JAOPYG010000397.1 coordinate 4,314, forward strand.
GGTTCCCGGTCGACATCGACGGGCCCACACCACTCGTCGTCGTGGCGCCCGAGCGCTACGGCCTCGTCCAGCACACGATCGACGTGGCCGAGCGGTTCGCGCGCGCGGGATGGGTCGCCATCTCACCCGATTTCTACGTGGGGGTCCGCGAGAACGAGGCCAACCGCCTGCCGGCCCTGGCCGACGACATCGTCATGAGGCACGTCGCCGAGAGCGTCGCGTACGCCAAGCTGGACCCGCGCGTCGACGGCGATCGCATCGGTTTTTACGGCGTATGTCGCAGCGGGTCGTGGGGGCTGCTCGCCGCCGCGCAACTGCCGGCCGTGAGGTCGGTCATCATGTTGTACGGCGGCGCGCAGCCGCACGAGTGGTCGCGCTCCGCGCACCGGACCGTGCCCTACGAACAGGTCATCGGCTCGGCGAAGGCGCCTGTGTTGGGCATCTTCGGCGAGAAGGACCACACGATGTCGGTCACCGATGTGACCCGGCTGCGCGACGAGTTCGAGCGCAGCAACCGCGGCTACGACATCTCCATCGTCCGAGACATGCCGCACGGATGGATCAACGACACGATGCCCGGCCGCCACCGCCCCGAACAGGCGGAGTTCGTCTGGTCGGAGATGATCGGGTTCCTGCACCGGACCCTCGACGCGAACGTTCCACCGGACGAGGTTCAGTGGAGTTTCCGCTCGACCATCGGTGCCGACTACGACTTCACGACCAACTCACGACAGGAGTGAACCGACATGTGGAACCGTCCTGAGCCGGGTGTTCTGGACCGGTCAACGACGGCCCTGATTGTGTTCGACATGCTGGAGATCTACCGACCGGCCATCGAGCGCTCTGGCGTGCTTCCAACCGTGGTCGACCTTGTCGACTTCTGCCGTGCCGAGGGCGTGCTCGTCTGCTTCGCCAGGGCCGACCACCGGCCGGACGGGGCGGACTTCACCCGTGTGATCGCGGACACCGACCGGGACTTCATGCGCTGGGACCAGCAGGGATCCCAGCCGACCCGGCCAGGCCACGTCGCCGCCGACGGATACCAAGCCCTGGCCGAACTCCGCCAGGGGCCCGCGGACATCGACGTGCCGAAGCATCGTTGGAGCGCGTTCCACGGCACGGCACTCGATTCGACCCTGCGTGTGCAACAGATCGAGACGGTGATGATCGTGGGCGGGTCGACCCACGTCGGCGTGGCGAGCACGGCGTACGCTGCGCGCGATCTCGATTACCAGGTCATCGTCGTGCGTGACGGCTGCACCGGCCACGAGGAGCCCCGCACCTTCTTCCTCGACACCGTGTTCCCCCGGATGGTGCAGGTCAAGACCGCTGCCGAGGTGACCACGCTGCTGTCGGCCTGACCTCGCGTCGGCACGGGCCCCGCGCCGCAGGCGAGCGCGGGCCCATGCCGCCGGGGGCTCAGCACCGAACAGCCACGCCCCAAGGCAGCGTGATCACACCCGGCGAACGTTCGTGGTCACCGCACTAGGTGGCGTCGATGCCGTCGACGAAGCCGAGGACGGCCTTCGCCAACTCCTCGGGGGCCTCCATAGCGGCGTAGTGGCCGACGCCGTCGAGCTGGACGGAACTGATCCCCGACGACGCGGCCTGGGACATGGTGCCGGCCGTG
>JAOPYG010000401.1 GCA_025964685.1 Actinoallomurus sp.
GGCTCCGCCTCGCCGGCGAGGAACTCCTTGGAAAGAGGCGGCCGCTGATACGGCGGATACGCCTCCTCACCGACCAAGACGATCGGAGAGGTGTCACCGAGCTGCCGCAGCGACACGGCCAGCTGCAAACCGGCCTGGCTGCCACCAACGATCAACGTCCCGCCACTCATCCCGCCCCCCGCGAACCGGGCCGGAACGGCCGCCCGACCGGCCGCCCGAGCGCAGGCCGCCCGGCCGCCGGAGCCCACCATGGGCCACACCGCTGGTCCCTGCCTGACATGGAACCCTCTCACTCAAGGAGGCTTAAATGTAATACCATTAAACCATCATAGTCGGCGATCTATTCCCGCCCTGCCCACCCGGGCGCGGGCGCGGGCGCGGGTCGCCGGATGATGGCAGCCGAACCTGGCCGCGGCCATCGACGCGGCCACCGAGGCAGGGCCGCTGCCCCGGGGGGTTGGTGGGGCCCCGGCGGCCGGACCTGGTGACGGAGGCAAGGCCGCAACTGCGGCCGGTCCGGTTGGCAGGTGGTGGCCCCGGGAGGTCGGTCACACGCTTTGGTCCGCTCCGGTCGAGGTCTGGCAGGCCGGCGGCCGTGTTCCGGGGGCGTAGGACGTCGAGGAGTTGCCCATCTCGGTCGGCCTTCAACGATCTGTCGGTGTGGCGCTACCACGTCGCGAAGGCTCGCTTCCGCGGGATGTGAACGGCCGGGCGGACATCGCGGCGGCGGCCGCGACCGCGGTCAGCCCGGCGATGATGAAGCCGCTGCGGGCTCCCCACACCTGGCAGGCCCAGCCGACGACCGGGCCGCCGATCGGTGTGCTGCCCAGGAAGACGATGCTGTACAGCGCCATGACACGGCCTCTCTTGGTCGGGTCGCTGCCGACCACCAGCAGGGTCCGTGCGACCGTGTTGAAGATGATGTTCGTGACGCCGACGCCGGCGATCATCACCAGGGCGAGGGTGAACGTGGGCATCGCGGCGGCGAGGATGTTGGTCCCGCCGAAGATGAGGCAAGTGAGCAGTAGCCCGCGGGCCGACGAACGGCTTCGTGCTGCGCTCGCCAGCGCTCCGACCACCGCGCCCAGGCCCAGCGCCGAGGTCAGGTAGCCGTAGCTCTGCGCGCCGCCGTGGTAGGTCTCCTCGGCGAGCAGGGGGAGGACCACCCGGAAGTTCTGCCCGAAGACCCCGACCACGGTGATCAGCAGCATGCTCGTCCGTAGTTCACGGTCGTTCCACAGGTAGGCCAGCCCCTCGCGTATCTGACGGGGGGCGCGGGGCGTCGGCGGAACGCGGATCAGGGCCGTGGTGTCCATCGCGGCCAAGGCGAGGATCATGGCGGCGAACGACAGCGCGTTGAGCGCGAACGCCGCGGCCACGCCCAGCCAGGCGATGACGACTCCGGCGAGGGCGGGGCCCACGAGCCGCCCGCCGTTGTGCACCGTGCTGTAGAGCGACTGGGCGTTGGCCACCTCGCCGGTGCCCACCATCTCGGCGACGAACGTCTGCCGTGCGGGGCTATCGAACACGGTGACCACGCCGAGCGCCAGCGTGAGGGCGTAGACGATCCAGAGCGTCATCAGGCCGGTGGCGGTGACGAGGCCGAGCACCGCGGCCAGCAGGGCGGAGGCGACCTGGGTGATGAGCAGCAGCCGGCGCCGGTCGACGCGGTCGATGACCGCGCCGCCCCAGGCGCCGAGGAGGAGGACGGGGGTGAACTGCAGGGCGCTTGAGATGCCGAGCGCGACGCCACTGTGCGTGAGCTGTAGGACCAGCCAGTCCTGGGCGACGCGTTGCATCCACGTGCCGCTGACGGAGACGGCGCTGCCGAGGAAGTATGCGCGGAAGTTCGGGTTGGCCAGCGAGCTGAACGTCCTCCGCCGCCAGGCCGTGATCCAGGCCATGGACTCCAGCCGCCTCTCCGGTCGACACACGTTGGTGGTCGTGGGCCAGTCCGACGCGGCGAGCGAGGCATCCGCCTGCGTGGGCGCGAAAAGGCTGACGAATAGTTGCTTTCGTGCAGCTAGGGCTGCTCAGTCCTGTTTCGAGGACGTTTCTTCCCGGTAACGCTTGCTAATGGTATGACCTCAAACCATAATAGCGAAACCGATGAGCACGGTCGAAGTGAACGAAGCGACCGAAGCCCGTCGGTCCGGGGGCTGTGCAGATGGAGCCGTGCGAGCGGCCGAAGGTGTCCGGAGGCGAAGTGAATGGACCAGGTCGGTGACGGGGTCGGTGTGGTCGGGCTCGGTGCGATGGGCGGCCCGGTCGCGCGGCACGTCGCGGCGCAAGGATTCTCGGTGCCGGAATATGACCGGGATCCCGAGGTGTCGCGGTCTTTGTCCGGCGACGGTGTCGATCCGGTCGGTACGCCGGGCGCCCTAAGGACAATTCGCCCCCATGGTGTCGGCCCGCAGGCAGAAGTCAGAATCCGAGCTGGCCGCGCGGGCCGAGTTCGACCGGAAGCATCCAGATCGGGTGCAGCCCGGTTCGCTCAGCCGTGAGGAGGCGCGCCGGCTGCTCGATGCCGCTGTCGCGGCCCGTACCGATGGGTCGTCCACCTGAAACACGTCCGTCCGATCGGGGTCGTATCAAAGGAGGAGTCCCATGAGGCTCTTTGTCCGGTCCAGTCGCGCGACCGTCCTCGCTCTCGGCGCCGTCCTGCTCGCCGGCTGTGGTGGTACGCCGACCACCGCGTCGGGTGGAAGTAGCGGCGGAGGCGGCGCCGATTCGCTCGCCAAGTACGTCAACATGCCCATCAGCCAGCTCGTCGCGGCGGCGAAGAAGGAGGGCTCGGTCTCCATCTACGCGTCCAACAGCTCGATCCAGGAGAACGCCGCGGCCTTTCAGAAGCAGTACGGCATCAAGGTGACGAGCTACCGGGCCGACTCCGAGGTCGTTCTGCAGCGCGTGCTGCAGGAGGCCGGCGCCGGCAAGCTGCCGGCCGATCTCATCGACACCAATGGTGGGGAACTGCTCGACATGGCCGCCAAGGGCGTGCTGGCCAACTATGACAACAAGCAGGTCACCGGCAAGCTTCGGCCCGGCTCGGTGCATCCGGGCTGGGTGGCCACCCGGTACGACGCCTTCGTCGTCGCGTGGAACACCAACAAGATCAAGTCACCTCCGACGAGTTACCAGGACCTCACCGATCCTCGGTTCAACGGACAGATCGAGCTCGAACCCGACGACTGGGACTGGTATCTGGGCCTGCACAGCTACCTCACGAGCCAGATGGGTTGGAGTGCCCAGCAGACCGACGCGTTCTTCACCAAGCTCGTGGCCAACGCCAAGGTCGTGAAGGGCCACACGGTCCAGGCGCAGCTGCTGGACTCGGGGCAGGTCGGCATCGCCCCCGACAGCTACAAGCACCTCATCGACCAGGATCACTTCGGCAAGGGCGCGCCGGTGGCGTGGCAGCCGCAGGTCCAGCCGATCCTGTACCGCCCGAACGGCATCGGGTTGGCCAGGACGGCTCCGCATCCGGCCGCCGCCGCCCTGTACATGGAGTGGTCGCTGACCGATGGGCAGAAGCTGTTCCCCAAGCAGTACCGCGTGCCCGCCAACATGTCGATCACCACCCAGAATCCGATCCCGGCCGGGACGAAGATCTATGACATCCCGCTCGACCAGATGACGAACGACAGCGCCAAGTGGAGTGGGCAGTGGCAGAAGCTGCTCCAGGGCGCGCCCAGCGTAGGTAAGGGCTGATCTCCGTCGCTCGGCTCTGGGAGCGGGCGAGCAGACGGTCCGATGTGAGGAGTCTTCGATGACCACGACCTTTCCCGTTCGCCCGTCTCCCGAGGTACCTCCGGTGCCGGAGGGAGGGCGCCCCCCCGTGTTGCGGCGGGTGCGCGACGCGGTGCTCACCCCGCGCACCGCGATCGTCGGGATCTGTGCCGTCATCGTGGGCTACCTCGCGATCGTGCCGCTCTACTACCTGTTGTGGGGCGCGTTCTTCGACGAGCACGGCTTCACGCTGAAGGGCTTCGGCGAGGCGTTCGGCACGGGCAGCCTCGCCGGCCCGATGCTCGTCAACTCCATCGAGTTCGCCCTCGGGTCGGCGATCTTCGCGCTCGTTCTCGGGGCGGCCCTGGCGTGGGTGCAGGTACGCACCGACGCGCCGCTCAAGGGGCTCTTCTTCGCCGCGTCGCTGGTGCCGTTGATCATCCCGGCGATGCTGTACGCCATCGCGTGGATCTTCCTCGCCGATCCGCACACCGGAGTGATCAACAAGGTGTTCGGCGGTGGTGTGTTCAACGTGTTCTCGATGCCCGGGATGATCTGGGTGCAGGGGCTGCACCTGTCCCCGATCGCGTTCTTGCTCATGGTCGCCGCGTTCCGGGCGATGGATCCGTCACTGGAGGAGGCGGCCCTGATGTCGGGCGCCTCCCGCGGGGCGATGCTGCGCCGGGTGACCGCGCCTCTTCTGCGCCCGGCGATCATCGCGGCCGTGCTGCTGGTGTTCGTGCAGTCGATGGAGAGCTTCGAGGTACCGGCCATCATCGGGCTGCAGGCCAAGATCTACGTGTTCACCAGCCGCATCTACAACGTCCTGCAGATCTATCCGATCGACTACCGCGAGGCGGGCGCGCTCGCGGTGGTGCTGCTGGCCATCGCCGCGTTCGCCGTGCTGCTGTCGGGCTGGCTGTCGCGGCACAGGTCGCGTTACCAGACCATCACCGGGAAGGGCTTCCGGCCGCGCCCGATCGCGCTGGGACGCGCCAGGCCGTTCGTCGGCGCGGCGGTCATCATCTACTTCCTGGTCACGGTGGTGCTGCCGGTCGGTGTGCTGGTGTGGGCGAGCCTGCTGCCGTTCTACGAGGCGCCGTCCACGAAGGCGGTGCGGTCGGTGACCCTGCACAACTACGGCACCGTCCTGCACATGCCGCTGGTCCTGACCGCGTTCCGCAACTCCGTGCTCCTCGGGGTCGCGGCGGCCACCGGCGTGATGTTCCTGACCGCCGTGGTGGCCTGGCTCGTGGTGCGGACCCGGGTGCCGGGCCGCCGCGGGCTCGACGTGCTCGCCTCGACCCCGCTGGTCATCCCGGGGCTCGTGATGGGCCTCGCGCTGCTGTTCGTCTACCTGCGTTCGCCGCTCCCCGTCTACGGGACGCTGTGGATCCTGCTGATCTCCTATGCGACGCGGTATCTCCCGTATGGGATGCGCTACTCGGTGACGGCGATGGCTCAGATGAACAACGAGCTGGAGGAGTCGGCGCTGGTGTGCGGCGCGACCTGGTGGCAGAGCTTCCGGCGGATCCTCGTGCCGCTGATGAGCTCGGGAGTACTGGCGGGATGGGTGTACATCCTCGTGGTGTCCTTCCGCGAGCTCTCAAGCACGATCTTGTTGTACAGCCCCGGCAAGGAAGTGTTGTCGGTGCTGCTGTGGGAGCAGTTCAACAACGGGAACTTCACCGTCGTGGCGGCCATCGGCGTGCTGATGGTGGTGACCCTCATGCTGCTCGTCGGTATCGCGTACCGGGTCGGCGTGCGCTTCGGCGCGGACTCCGACTCCTGAAAGAAGGGCAGTTCGCATGCTGGTCGTAGACGATCTGGTGAAGACATTTGACGGTACGAAGCGGCGAAACAAGGCCGACGAGGACGCGCGCGTCCTGGCGGTCGACGGCGTGAGCTTCGAGGTGAAAGACGGTGAGCTGTTCACCCTCCTCGGGCCGTCGGGGTGCGGGAAGACGACGACCCTGCGCTCCATCGCGGGTCTGGAACGGCCGGACGGAGGGCGCATCGAGCTCGGCGACCGCGTGCTGTTCGACGGCCGCCGCAAGATCAACACGCCGGCTAACAGGCGCCGCCTGGGCATGGTGTTCCAGTCGTATGCGATCTGGCCGCACATGTCGGTGTTCGACAACGCCGCCTTCCCGATCACCGTGCTCCCGCGCAACAGGCGGCCGTCGCGGGCCGAGCTCCGCGAGAAGGTCATGCGGGTCCTGGAGGTGACCGACCTGGCACCCATGGCCGAGCGTGCCGCGACGAAACTGTCCGGCGGTCAGCAGCAGCGCCTCGCCCTGGCGCGGGCGCTCGTGAGCGAGCCCGACCTGATGCTGCTCGACGAGCCGCTGTCGAACCTCGACGCGAAACTGCGCGAGGCCATGCGCTTCGAACTCAAACGGCTGCAGCGCGAGCTCGGCCAGACCGCGATCTACGTCACGCACGACCAGGCCGAGGCGCTCGCCATGTCGAGCCGGATCGCGGTCGTCAGCAATGGCAAGATCGTGCAGATCGGAAAGCCGCGGGAGATTTACGAGCGGCCGGCGAACGAGTTCGTCGCCACCTTCGTCGGTGTCACGAACCTGCTGCGCGGCACGGTCGCCGCCACGGACCCGGCCGACGGCTCCTGCCGCGTGGACACGCCGGACCTGAGCATCTGGGGAGCGATGACCGGCTCCGGGCTGCGCGTCGGCGACGACGCGACGGTCTCCATCCGCCCCGAGTGCGTGCAGATCGACGCCGGCCGGGCCGACGGCGGCTCCGGTGTCCGCAACGAGTTCTCCGGCGAGGTGAGCACGCGTGCCTTCCTCGGTGACTCCGTGGACCACGTGATCGCCGTCGGCAAACAGGAGCTCCGCAACCGCTCCAACCCCGCACAGTCGATCGCCCCCGGAAGCCGGGTGGTCCTCCGCATCGACCACATGCGCGTCGCCGTCGTCCCGGCGGGTGACCGGCCGAAGGCCGCCGCCGCCGACGACGAGGCCGCGGCGCCGGAGACCGCGGAGGAGCGCGGAGACTGACGTCCGCTCTGACGTACGTGATCTGACATACGGAGACCGAGGTGGGGGGACATGCGGCTGCTGGACAACCACGATGTCCGGGCGGTGCTCGACATGCGAGGGGCACTCGCGGCCCTGCGGCGGGGGTGTGACGACCTACGGCGCGGTCAGGCTGACTCCTTCGTCCGCCTTGCGAGGCACCACCTGGACACCGCTCGCTACGGACGAGACCTATGAAACAGGCCCAGGAGCCATTGAACGTCGCCGATAACCGCCGCCCACTCCCCGAACGCCGAGGTCTGAAGGTGCACCCATGACGAGCAGGACCACCACCAACGTCACGCACTACCACGTGCAGAAGAAACGCCGAGCGGAATTCATCGAAGAGTGGCGCCGGTATCAGGAGACGGTCGTGTCCCTCGATGACGTCGGGATGGAGGAGACATCTCCGGGAGTGTGGCGCGGCGTGTACGTCGGCGCGGACGGTGACCGTCCGACCCGCACCATGGACGCCCTGGCCCATGAGCTGGACCCGGGCGCGGTCACCAACGTCAACCGGCACTCCTGGGACGTCATGGTCTTCTGCGTCGCCGGCCAGGGGTGGGCCGAGATCGACGGGCGGCGTATCGACTGGGGTCCCGGCGACTCCCTCCACCTGCCGCTGTGGTCCTGGCACCGCTTCGGTAACGACGGCCCCGAGCGCTGCCGCTACCTGACGTTCTCGGCCGAGCCCCTCATGTTCACGATGGGCTACTCGATCTACGAGGACGGCGGCACGGCGCCGTACGGCGAACTGCCGCCAAAGCCGGTGCAGTCCCCCGCGACGGAGGGTGCCGACCCGCACGCTCGCCGCCGGCAGCGTCTCGCCGCCGAACAGGACCGGCGACGGACGGGCCGTCTGCACACGAGCTGGGATGAACTCGAGCTGCTCAACACACCGCGCGGGACGCGCACGACCTTTCTCCTCGACCGGGCCATCGGCTACGAGGCCTCCGGAATGTCGATGGCGATGTTCGAGATCGGGCCGGGGCGCGGCCAGTCCATGCACCGGCATCCGGGCGAGGCGTGGCTGTACGTCGTCGAGGGCCACGGCCGCTCGTTCCTCGGCACCGAGCCCGAGGTCGGGGAGACCCACGAGTGGAAGACGGGCGACGTCATCGTCGTCGACCACTACCTGTGGCACCAGCATCTCAACTCCGATCCAGAGCGGACCGCCAAGGTGGTGCGGATCCACATGTTCGACAGCCTGCTCGACACGATGCGGGTGCTGATGGATCCGATGGTGTTGTTCGAGGAGCCCCCGGAGGCCATCCGGGACAAGCAGGCCGGCGACCCGTCGACGATCGAGTGGCCGGCTCTCACCCGGCCCACCTGGGAATGGTGACCGGCGCGGCGCTACCGGCGGGCGTCCTGTCCCTGCACGCGCTGCCCGCCGACCACCACGACGGGCCGTGGGACCACATCGTCACGCCACCGGGCCTGAAGGAACGGCTGCTGTCCCAGGCGCTGCTGACCCTGCTGCACGGCCGGCGGCTCGCCACGCTCGCCGGCCTGCCGCACGGACTCATCGTGCTCGCCGGACCGCCGGGCACCGGGAAGACGACACTGGCCCGCGGTCTGGCGCAGCGGGCCGCGCTCGCGCTGGCGCCGCGGGGGGCGACCACGTACCTGGAGATCGACCCGCACGCGTTCCCGTCGGAACTGCTCGGCGAGAGCCAGCGCGCGATCACGCGACTGCTCCGGGAGACACTCCCGGAGCTGGCCATGCGGCGGCCGCACACGATCGTGCTGATCGACGAGGTCGAGTCGTTCGCGGTGGCCCGCTCGGCGGCCTCACTCGAGACCAACCCGGTGGACGTGCACCGCGCCACCGACGCGGTGCTCGCCGGCATCGACGCGATCGCCGCCGAGCTCCCCCGCGTGCTGTTCGTGGCCACGACGAACTTCCTGGCCGCCGTGGACGAGGCGTTCGTGTCCCGCGCGGATCTCGTGGTCACGTTCGGGCTCCCCGACACCGGGACGATCGCGGCGATCATCCATCATTCGCTGTGCCAGCTGGCCGACCTGTGGCCACTGGTCAAACCGCTGGCGGCAGACCGTGAGCTGCACGCCCGGCTGGCCGAGCGTTGTGCCGGGTGGGACGGCCGCCGGGTGCGCAAGCTCGTGCTCGCCGCCCTCGCGCAGCGGCTGGAGGTGGCCATGGACCCCGGCCTGCTGACCGAGGACGATCTGCTGGCCGCGGCCGGTGGACCGGCGGCCGGGTCATGACCGTGACTGGAGGACTTATGGGAACCACCGCTGGGACGGCACACCAGATGTTCGTCGCCGGGAAATGGGCCGACGCCGCCGACGGGGCCACGCTGCCGGTCGTCGAGCCGGCGACGGAGGACGTGCTCGGGACGGTGCCGGACGCGCACCCCGACGACCTGGACCAGGCGGTCACGGCGGCGGCGGAGGCCGGTCCCGAGTGGGCCGCGGCAGGCTGGCAGCGGCGGGCGGCGCTGCTGCGCGAGCTCGCCGCCCGGATCGCCGAGCGGGCGGCGGATCTGGCGGTGCTGGACAGCCGCGATTCGGGCAACCCGATCAGCGGCATGCGCTATGACATGGCGAGCACTCCCTCGGAGATCCTTTACTACGCGGGGATCGCCGGGGAGGCGAAGGGCTTCACATCGCCGACCGGGCCGGACACTCTCGCGTACACGGTGCGGCAGCCGTACGGGCTGGTGGCGAGGATCATCCCGTTCAACCATCCGTTCAAGTTCGCGGCCGGCAAGATCGCCGCTCCGCTGGCGGCCGGCAACTGCGTGGTGCTCAAACCTGCCGAGCAGACGTCGTTGTCGGCCATCGAGCTCGCCCGGATGACCGAGGACCTGTTCCCCCCGGGTGTGCTGTCGGTCCTCACCGGCCGGGGCGAGCGGGTCGGCGCCGCGCTGGCCGGCCATCCGGCGGTGCCGCGGATCGCGTTCACCGGCTCGGTGCCGACCGGGCACGCGATCCTTACCGCGGCGGCGCCGCACATCAAGCACGTCACCCTCGAGCTGGGTGGCAAGAACCCGATCATCGTCTTCCCGGACGTGGATCCGGTGGCGGCGGCCCGTGCGGCGATCACCGCGATGAACCTGGCGCGCGCGAACGGGCAGTCGTGCGGGTCGTGCTCGCGGCTGTTCGTGCACGACGACATCCGCGGCCCGTTCCTGGACGCGCTGGTGGCCGGCGTCGAGGAGCTGCGGGTCGGTGATCCACTCGCCGACGACACCGACATCGGGCCGCTCGCGTTCGGCCGGCACTACGAGCGGGTGCTGTCCTACGTCGCGGCGGGCCGCCGCGAGGGCGCGACGCTGCTGACCGGCGGCGGCCGCCCGGCTGGTCGCGAACGCGGCTACTTCGTTGAGCCCACGGTATTCGCCGATGTGGCCGATGAGATGACCATCGCCCGTGAGGAGATCTTCGGACCGGTCATGTCGGTCCTGGGCTGGCGGGACGTCGACGACGTCGTCGCGCGGGCCAACGCGGTGGAGTACGGCCTGACCGCGAACGTGTGGACTCGGGACATCTCCACCGCGCACCGGCTCTCCCAACGCCTGGACGCTGGATACGTGTACGTCAACGGCACCGGACGCCGCCCCACGGGCACCCCGTTCGGTGGCTGGAAGAACTCCGGGCTCGGCAAGGAGAACTGCCTGGAGGAACTGCTCTCCTACACACGCGAGAAGACCGTGGCGGTGACGCTGTGACCATGCCGAATCAGCCCGAGTGGGGCTCGGATGTGATGGTGGACGCGATGCGGGCACTCGGCCTGCCGTACGTCAGCCTGAACCCCGGATCCTCGTTCCGTGGCCTGCACGACTCCCTGGTGAACCACGCGGGCGACGAGATGGAGATGATCTGTTGCCCGCACGAGAAGATCGCAATCGGTGTCGCCCACGGCTACGCCAAGGCCACGGGGAAGCCGATGGGCGTGGTCCTGCACAACGTGGTTGGCCTCCTGCACGGCGCCATGGGGATCTACTACGCCCACATCGACCGGGCGCCGGTCGTGGTCCTGGGCGGATCCGGACCGGCCACGCACGACCAGCGGCGACCCAACATCGACTGGATCCACTCGGCCAACGTCCAGGGCAACGCGGTCCGCGACTACACCAAGTGGGACCACGAGCCGCGCTCGGTCGCCGACGTGCCGGCCACTCTGGCGCGGGCCTACCGAATCGCGATGAGCGAGCCTCGCGGCCCCGTCTACGTGGCACTCGACGCCGGCCTGCAGGAGGATCCGCTGGACGAGCCGGTGACGCTGCCGGACTTCTCGCGACTCGGCACGCCGTCGTCCATCGGTCCCGACCCGGCGGCACTGCGCCGGCTCGCCGAGCTGCTCTGCGCGGCACGCCGCCCAGTGATCATCCCTGGTTTCGCGGGCCGTGACCCGGCCGCGTTCGGCCTGCTCACCGAACTCGCCGAGCTGATCGGCGCGGGCGTCGACGACATGGGCATCCGGCTCAACTTCCCCAACCGGCACCCGCAGTGCGTCACCGGGACCGACGCCGTCGACCGCGCCGACTGCGTGCTGTTCCTCGACGTCAAGGACATGGGCAAGCCGACACAACGGCTCGACTCGACCACGCGCACGATCACTTCCCGGCTCGCGCCTGGCACGACCGTTCTCGACCTGGGCTTCAACGACCTCGGCCTGTCCTCGTGGAGCGAGGACTACGCGGCGCTGCTGGAGACCGACGCGCAGGTCACCGCCGACACCGTCGTCGCGCTGCCGATGCTGGTCGAGCTGTGCCGGGAGCTGGTCGGCGCCGACGACGCGGACCGGACCGGCCGGCGACGGGCCCACGTCGCCGAGCTGGCCGCGCTGCACGCCGACCGGCGCGCCTCGTGGGAGGCGGAGGCCGCCCGGCGAGCGGAGGAGTCGCCGGTGTCCACGGCACGGCTGGCCGCCGAGGTGTGGGACGTGGTGAAGGACCACGACTGGGTGCTGACCGCGGGCACCGCGGCCGAGTGGGCCCGCCGGCTGTGGGACTTCGACGCGCCGCACCGCCATCCCGGCCGCCAGCTCGGCACCGCCACCCAGATCGGCATCTCGCTCGGCGTGGCGCTCGCGCACCGCGGCACCGGGCGGCTCGTGGTCGACCTGCAGCCCGACGGCGACCTGATGTTCGACGCTGGAGCGCTGTGGGTGGCCTCGTACTACCGGCTGCCGATGCTCGTGGTGATGTACAACAACCGGGCCTACTACAACGACTGGGAGCACCAGGAGCGGCTCGCCCGGCAACGCGGCACGCCGCTTGAGCGGGCCTCCATCGGAATGGAGATCGACGAGCCGGCTCCGGACTTCGCCGCGCTGGCCCGTTCGTTCGGCTGGTATGCCGAAGGTCCGGTCGACGAGCCGGGCAAGGTCGGGGCGGCGGTGCGTCGCGCGGCCGACCGGGTGCTCGCCACCGGCCTGCCGGCCCTGGTCGACGTGGTGTGCCAGCCGCGCTGACCGGATCCCCGCCACTCCTTGTGGCACACGCCACGCTCATGCAATTATTCGGTTAGTCCATTAGTCCTCGGAGACGACCATGCCCGAAACGTATATGACCGAGCAAGGCCAATGGCGCGAGCATCACCGACGTGGAGATCACCTGGTGGGCATTCTTCACCTGCCTATTCATGGGCCGGAGCGCGGCATGACGGCCGGCGTGACGGGCCCGGGCATGTACCACCGGCCGGGAGCGGCGCGATGACCGTCGAGCGGCCGGTCGGCCTCCCAACCGAGCGCACGGAGCCGGCGTTCGGCTCCGACCTCGTCGTCGAGCTGCTGCGCACGCTCGGCTACCGCTACCTGCCGATGAACCCCGGGTCGAGCTTCCGCGGGCTGCACGACTCGGTGATCAACCACGGCGGCAACGAGTTCCCGCAGCTCCTCCTGTGCCTGCACGAGGAGATCGCAGTGGCGATGGCGCACGGGTACGCCAAGGCGCGGGGCGGTCCGGCTGCGGCCGCCGTGCACGACCTCGTCGGGCTGATGCACGCCTCAATGGCGGTCTACGACGCGTTCACCGACCGCGCGCCGCTGCTGCTGCTCGGCGGCAGCGGACCGGCCCAACCCTCCGCACGGCGGCCGATCGACTGGCTGCACTCGGCGACCACTCAGGCCGAGCTGGTCCGCCAGTACGTCAAGTGGGACGACGAGCCCGCGACTCCCGACGCGTTCGCACACAGCGTGATCCGCGCGCATCAGCTCGCGCACTCGGCGCCGGCCGGCCCGGTCTACCTCTCGCTCGACGCGGGCGTGCAGGAACAGCGGCTCACCGGCCCGGTGGCCCTGCCGGACCTGGCGCTGCACCAGCCCGCTCCCCGCCTGTGGCCCGATCCGGACTGCGTGGAGTCCGCGGCGCGCCTGCTCGCCGGCGCGCGGCTGCCCGTCGTCGTCGGCGGCCGGGTCGGGCTGGATCCGGCCGCCACGCCGCTCTTGCGGCGACTGGTCGAGTCGCTCGGGGCCGCCTACGTCGACGACCGCAACCTCGTGGCGTTCCCGACCGCCCACCCGGCGAACTGCAGCGGCGACGCCCGGCTGCTGCGCGAGGCCGACGTGGTCCTCGGCGTGGACGTCGTCGACCTGCCGGGCCTGCTCGCGGACCGCGGGCGCGGCGACCGTGGCGCCGGGGCCACCGGCGGGCCACTGCCGGCGATCATCGATCTGTCGGCGGGCGATCTCGCGCTGCGGTCGTGGTCGAATGCCTTCGCCGCTCCGCTGCCCCGCACCGTGCAGCTGCTCGCCGATCCGCTCACCGGCCTGGAGGCACTGGTCGACGCGCTCGACGGGCGGCGGGCCGGCGACGCCGTGGAGCGCTCCGCGGCGGAGGCACGGTCGCGCCGGGCGAAGGTGCACGAGCGGGCCGATGCCGAGCTGCGCGCGCACTGGGCGGACACGCCGATCTCGCCGGGCCGCCTCGTCGCCGAGACGTGGGCCGCGGTCCGCGACGTCGACCGGCTACTGACCCTGCGCAACACGCGAAGCTGGCCGGTCGGCGTCTGGGAGTTCGGCGGCGCCGGCGAATATCTCGGGCATTCCGGGGGCGGCGGTGTCGGCTACGGCCCCGGCGCCATGGTGGGCGGTGCGCTCGCCGCACGGGACCGAGGGCAGCTCGGCGTCGCGATCGTCGGCGACGGCGACCTGCTCATGGCCTCCGGCGCGCTCTGGACCGCGACGCACTATCGGATCCCGATGCTCGTCGTGGTCAACGACAACAGCTCGTTCTACAACGACGAGCCGCACCAGGCCCACGTCGCGCACCACCGCGGCCGCCCTGCGGAGAACTCCTGGATCGGTATGCGGATCGGCGATCCGGCCATCGACATCGCCGGTCTCGCGGCGTCGTACGGCTGCGCCGCTCACGGCACCGTCGAGGATCCCGAGAAGCTGCCGGCGGTCCTGTCGGCCGCGACGGCCGACGCGATCGATGGAGCCGTGGCCGTCGTGCACGTACGGACGGCACGCCGATGACGGGGACACCGAAGCGCCGGCCCGCCGCCCGGCCTTCGATGACATTTGATCAAGCCACGAGAGCGGCGGCCCGAATCCGACCATGGAGGCGAGACCGATGAGGAAACCGACGATGACCGCGGGCCTGGTGACGCTGTGTGTCACGCTGGCCGCCTGCGGAGGCACCCCGGGCCAGAACACGGACATCGGGTCCGGCTCAGCCGGCAAGGCGGCGGACGCCGTCTACCAGAAACTCAACAACATGCCGGAGGCCCAGGCGCGCGCCGAGGCGCTGAAGGAGGCGAAGTCCGCCGGTGGCACCGTGTCGCTGTACACCTCGATGAACGCCGACATCGCCGACAAGGTCACGGCGGAGTTCACCAAGCAGACCGGGATCAAGGTGTCGACCTACCGCGGGCACTCCGAGGACGTCCTGCAGCGCACGCTCCAGGAGGCGTCGGCCAACCGGCTCGGCGCCGACGTCGTCGAGACCGACTTCGCTGAAATGGACGCCCTGGGCGGCAAGAAGGTCTTCGGCGGCTACAGCGGGGCGGGGGGAAAGCAGATCGATAGCCGGTACCACTACGACAGCTGGATCGCCGACCGCCTCAACATCCTCGTCGACGGCTGGAACACCAAGCTCATGTCGCCGAACGATCTGCCGAAGTCCTGGGAAGACCTCGCCGACCCGCGGTACAAGGGCAAGATCTCCATCGAGCAGACCGACAACGACTGGTACGAGAACGTCACCAAGTGGTGGAAGGACCACGGCAAGAGCGACCAGGAGATCGAGCAGCTGTGGCAGAAGATCGTGGCCAACGCGAAGGTCGTCAACGGCCACATCACGATGGCGGATCTGCTGGCCGCGGGCCAGACGGCGCTCAACGTCGAGAACTACAGCTATGAGTACGCCGTGGTCGCGAAAAAGGGCGCGCCGGTCGCGGACGTCGTGCCGGGCGGCACCAACCCGGTGCCCGCGTTCGCCCGGCCGAACGGCGTGGGCGTGACCGCCGCGGCCAAGCATCCGGCGGCCGCCTGGCTCTTCGCGGACTGGGTGCTCAGCGACGGCCAGAAGGTGCTCGTCCAGCAGGGACTGACCCCGGCCAGCAAGGTCCCCGGTGACACCACCACGCAGGGGCTGAACGTGGTGCCCTTCGACACCGCGGGCTACGAGGCACAGCAGAAGACCTGGGCGGATCAATGGGACCGGCTCATCAGCAGCACACCGAAACTGAAGTGAGCAGGCGGCTCGGTCCCTGATGTCCGCCAGGAACCACTCAGCCGGCAGCCGCCGGCCGAGGTTCGGTTCCTCGGCCAGCCCCAGCACGTGACCGGCCACCGCAGCGAGCTGAAGCCCCTGGGGGCCGGTGGTGACGAAGATCGTGACGTCGTCGTCGCTCCGGCGCCCCAGGGCCGCCCAGTCTCCAGGTCCAGGAGCGTCGCCCGCCGCCGCGCTCGGGCACGCTACCCAGCGGTCCACTCGCTCAGGTCGGTCCAGTCGTGTCCAAGTTCAGTCACGGATGTCCTGCAGGAACCACTCCGTGGGGAACGGGTGTCCCAGGTCGCGTTCCTGGGCGAGCTGCCAGACCCGCCCGCCGACGGCGGCGAACTGCAGCCCCTGGGTCCCGGTCGTGACGAACAGGGTGATGTCCTCGTCGCAGGCCCGGGCTTGCGCCTGGCCGCGGTGGACGTCGGCGAGCGTGGGGAACACGCCTGTCTCTGCGCCTTTGCTCGACGGGATGCGGGCCCGCTCGTCCGGTTGTCCCGAAACGTAGGAGGCGATCCCGCCGGCTTTCCACTCCATGTCGGGCACTGGGCTGCCATAGGGCACGGTGTTGATGCCCAGCTGCAAGACGCGATCTGCCCGGGCCACCAGCTCGTGCGACAGCTCCCGCCGCGTCACGCAGGTGACGTGCGTGCCCGGTGAAAGCCAGGCAGGATCGAAGGTCGCCTTCATCGCGTCCGTGGCGGTCGCGACGATGCTCGCCCCCTCCACGGCCTCCTGCGCCGAGCCGACGCTCTGCGCGTTCAGGCCGAGCTCCTCGCGCGCGGCGGCGGCGAAGCGCTCTCGGTTCGCTGTGGTGGTGCTGTAGATCCTTACCCCGGCGAGAGGTCGCACCGCGGCGATCGCCTCGAGATAGGTGCGTGCCATCCCGCCGGACCCGATGAGCCCGAGCGTGTCCGCGTCCTTGCGCGCCATGAGGTCGACGCCGATGCCGGCGGCGGCGCCGACCCGCACGTGCTGCAGGTAGCCGTCCTGCAGCAGCGCGAGCGGCTCACCGTTGGTGATGCTGTAGAGCAAGATGATCCCGGAGTATGTGCCCGGCTCGATGCAATACTTCTCGCTCGTTCTCCCGTCGGGCCACGACGTCACGTCGGACTTGATCCGGACGGCGACGACGCCGTAGGACCGGCAGGCGCCGGCCATCGACCCCCACTGGTAGTAGTCGTCGTCCCGCCCGGTTGGCGCGTAGAGGTCGATGCGCGGGACGTAGGCGGCGTCGCCGCGGGCGAGGTCGGCGTAGCCGGTCCGCAGCGCCTTGATGCCCTCTGCCATGGAGAGCACCGAGGCGACGTCAGCATTGGTCAGAAGTCGCATATTTCAGTCCCTGATGTCCTGGAGGAACCACGAGGTCGGCAGCTCACGCCCGAGCCCGCGCTCGCGGCACTGGTCGTAGACGTGGCCGGCGACGGCGAAGAACCGGGCGGCTTGAATGTTGCCGCGCTCGGAGAAGGTGATCTGGGTGTCGCTGGTGCGGGCCTTCAGCTTGTTCGGGCTGTAGACCTGCACCCGCTCGAGCGGTCGCACGCTCAGCAACGACTCCAGATGGCTGCGCGCCATCCCGCCGGAGCCGAGCATGCCGAGCACCCGGGCGTCCTCCCGCGCGGCGTACTTGGCGCCGATCGCCGAGTCGGCGCCGACCCGCATGTGCTGCAGCACCCCGTCGTTGAGGATCGCCAGCGGCTCACCGGTCCGCGTGGACAGCAGGAACACCAGCCCGTAGAAGGTCCCCGGCTCGATGCAGTGCTTCTCCTGGGTGCGGGTCCCGCCGTACTCGACCTCGGTGAGGACGTCGGACTTCATTCGGATCGCGTAGTAGCCCGAGGCGGCCGAGCCGCCCTCCATCGTCCCCCACTGGTAGATCGCCTGGCCGTCGATCGGGAAGCGCATGTCGATGCGAGGCCGGCAGATCACCTCTCCCGCGGCAAGGTCACGATAGGCCTGCTCCAGCACCCCGACGACCGCGGGCATCTCCAGGACGCTCGCCGTCGCCTCGTTGTCTATCAGCAGCATGAGCCTCTCCCTTGTTAGCCTATTGGTCATACCATTAGGCGACCGCGAGGGGAAGGGCTGTCCGATCACCTGGCCTGTCGGGGCTGTGCCGTGCCAGAATTCGTGCAGGGTGGTGGTCGACCTGGGCGTCTACCCTCGGCGGTCATGGCTACGTGGGGGAGCAGAGCGTCCCGGTCGGAGCCCTCCGGCATGACCACGTCACCTCCCGGCGGCGGTCGCGCTCTCGACAGAGTCATCGACCACCTAGGAGGTGGTCGATGTGACGGCCTCGGTGAGCATGTCAGGGGCGATGTTGCCGCCGCTCACCACCGCGACGACGTTGCCCTCCACGTCCAGGCGGCCGGCGCGGTGAAGGTACGACGCGAGCGTCACGGCTCCCGATGGTTCGGCGACCAGCCGGGCATCGAGCGCCAGACGGCGCACGCCGTCACGGATCTCGTCCTCGGTGACGGTCACGATGTCATCGACGTACGCCTGGATCTGCCGCCACGGGATCTCTCCGACCGACGTCGTGCGAAGCCCGTCGGCGATGGTGCGGTAGGTCTGCTCGGTCCGCCACGCGACACGCTCACCGGTCCGGAACGACTCCGCGGCGTCCCCGGCGAGCTCCGGCTCGACGCCGATCACACGCGTGTTCGGGGAGAGCGCCTTGACGGCCGTCGAGACACCACCGATGAGCCCGCCGCCACTGACCGGCACGAGGACAGCGTCGACGTCGGGGAGGTCGGCGATGATCTCGAGCCCGACGGTTCCCTGACCCGCGACGACGGCGGCGTCGTCGTACGGCGGGACCATCACGTAGCCGTGTTCCGCGGCCAGTTCGAAGGCACGCGTGTCACGCTGGTCCGGAGGGACGATCACCACCTCGGAGCCCAGCCGGCGCACCGCCTCGACCTTCACCGCCGGCGCGGCGTCAGGTATGACGATGACCGCGCGCAGACCGAGCTCGCGCGCCACCCAGGCGACCGCGCGCGCATGGTTGCCGCTGGAGTGGGTCACGACCCCGTGGGCACGCGCGTCGTCGAGCCGCCGCAGGATCGCGTTCAAGGCGCCGCGCAGCTTGAACGCTCCGGTCGGCTGAAGCGACTCCGGCTTGAACCACAGCGGCCGGCCAGGTTCGGCCGCCGCGAACGGGATCAGCGGTGTCCGTACGACGCGACCGGCGATCCGCTCGGCCGCCTCACGGATGTCTTCGATCGTGACGATGGGTCGCCGCGCTGCGTCAGTCATGATGCCACCCGTGGGATCGAGGGACCGGAGCCGCGACGGTAGACCATCACCGTGCGCCGGAACGTGATGACCGGCGTGCCCTGCTGGTTGAAGCCGGTCGTACGGACCGTCACGATCCCGACGTTCGGCCTGCTCCGCGACTCGCGCTTCTCGATCACCTCGGACGTCGAGTAAACGGTGTCGCCCTCAAAGAGGGGATTGGGCAACCGCACCTCATCCCACCCGAGGTTCGCCATGACGTTCTGGGAGACGTCACTGACGCTCTGCCCGGTCACCAGGGCGATCGTGAACGCGGAGTTCACCAGCGGACGACCGAACTCCGTCTGCGACGCGTAGTGGTGGTCGAAGTGCAGGGGCGCGGTGTTCTGGGTCAGCAGCGTGAACCACGCGTTGTCGGTCTGCGTCACCGTCCGTCCGAGCGGATGCTCGTACACGTCGCCGACCTCGAAGTCCTCGAAGAACCGGCCACGCCACCCGGGTTTCACGCTCATCTCTCCTCCATCGCACAAGGGTTCCGTCCACTCGCCGACGGCACGGCATCCGCCGCTTCCGCGACCGATGTGATCGTACGCACCGGTCGGTTCTCCGCCCGCCGACGGCCGGCCTCACTCGGGCACCTTGCCGAACGCGCCGCGCCGGCCGAGCTCGTCGATGCGGCGGTCGTCGTACCCGAGCAGCCGGCGCAGGACGTCGTCGGCGTCTTCGTGCCGCTTCGGTGCCCGCCGGTACGGCTCGTCGCCGTGCCCAACGCGGACCGGACTGCGCACCTGGCGCACCGTTCCGAACCGCGGATGCGCCGTCTCGACGATCATCCCGCGGGCGATCGTCTGGGCGTCGGACAGCGCCTCACGAACCGTGTTCACCGGGCCGCAGGGGACACCTGCCGCACGGAGCGCGTCGAGCCATTTCTCGGCGGTTCGGGAGAGGAACACCGCGTCGAGGACCGCCAGCAGCTCATCGGCGTTGCGCCGGCGTGCCGCGAAGTCGGCGAACCTTTCGTCGGTCGCGAGCTCGGGACGGGCACTTCCGGGTTCGAGCACCGCCGAGCCTCTGACCTGCGACTCCGCCTCTGTGATCACGGACGGTCTCCCTGCTGGCGCAAGGTCTGCCCGTGTTAGACTGTAGACGATTGTACTTGTGGTTCCACGAACTTTATGTGCGCCTGTCGGGTTTCACCTCAGGCGCATTTTTCTTTTACCTGGATTGCCCGCATAAGGTCATCGCGGCCACGCGTGGCTCCCAAAGTGCGCGTTTGGATTATTGCTCTAGAAGGAAACAGATATGGCTACAGGCACCGTGAAATGGTTCAACGCAGACAAGGGCTTCGGCTTCATCGAGCAGGACGGCGGCGGCCCTGACGTCTTCGCCCACTTCTCCAACATCGCGGCTCAGGGCTTCCGTGAGCTCCAAGAGGGTCAAAAGGTGCAGTTCGACATCACACAGGGCGAGAAGGGTCTCCAAGCGGAAAACATCGTCCCTGTCTGAGGGTCACACAGCGTGTTGCGGGCCCCTACCTGACAGTATGGGCGCCGCGCTGCCTGCCCGGCAGGCATGTTCCTGTCGATGCCAACGGCGGCCGGTGGCAGCGATCCACCACGACCTGAACCCTGTTTTCGAGCGGCACAGGACGTGGGCAGGTGAGCGAGCAGAGCGACCGGTGACGAGGCGAGGTCGACCGGGTCGGCGGGGGAGGACCGCTGAAGTCGAGGATGAGGGTTCAGATCGAGGGGGTCGATCTGACGCTGTCGAACCTGGACAAGGCCCTCTACCCGGGTGGCTTCACCAAGGGTGAGGTCATCGACTATTACGCCCGGATCGCCCCGGCGATGCTTCCGCATCTGAAGGACCGCCCGGTGACCCGGGTGCGGTTTCCCGATGGGGTGGACGGCCCGAAGTTCTTCGAGAAGAACGCACCACCGCACACTCCGGAATGGGTGCGGACGGTCCGGTTGCCGACTCCCGGCGGCAGCCGCGAGGCGGTGGAGTTCGTGGTGATCGATGATCTGCCGACGCTCGTGTGGTGCGCTAACCTCGCCGCGCTGGAGATCCATGTGCCGCAGTGGAAGGTCGGGCCGCGCGGAGGCGTACATGACCCTGACCTGATGGTCTTCGATCTTGACCCGGGTCCGCCGGCCACGATTCGTGAGGCGGAGAAGGTCGCCGGGCTGCTGCGTGGGTTCTTGGCGGCCGATGGCCTGGAGACGTTCCCGAAGACGAGTGGAAAGAAGGGCTTGCACCTGTACGTGCCGATCGAGGAGACCTCCGATCGGCGCACCTCGGCGTACGCCAAGCGGGCCGCTGAGTGGCTTGAGCGGGAGCACAGGGACCTGGTCGTGAGCCGGATGGTCAAGAGGCTCCGTACCGGCAAGGTGTTCGTGGACTGGAGTCAGAACAACCGGGCCAAGACCACCGTCGCCCCGTACTCTCTGCGCGCGGAGACCGAACCCACCGTCTCGGCGCCGGTGACGTGGCAGGAGATCGAGACCGGTGCCGACCTGCGGTTCGGCCCCGACGAGGTTCGCCAGCGGGTCCGGGAGCACGGTGACCTCTTCGCGCCGTTGCTGCGGCTGCGGCAAAAACTCCCATGAATTCTGGTGGTGTGTACGGAACTACCCGCAGGTAACGGGTGGATGAGGTCCGTACAGGCCGCCGGCCCGACCCGCAGCCGACCGGTCATCAAGATCGGGACGTTTTTACCTGGCATCGGCGCGCCGTGTCATCTGGACGTGATCTCAGGTGCGCATCAGCAGGTGAGTGAGCGGCTCGGCGTCATGGATCCGGCCGATCGCCTCGGCGAGCAGGTCCGCCACGGACTCCACCTCGACCGGCAGTCCGGGCATCGGCTCCTGGTGGAGCGTGTCGGTGATCAGCAGATGGCGGATCGGAAGGCTTAGTAGGCGATCGGCCGTCCTTCCCACAAGGATCCCGTGGGTGGCGACCACTGTGATGTCCTGGCGGGCTCCTCGCTCGAGCAGGACCCGTACCGCCTCCTCGATCGTGCAGCCGGTACTGATCAGGTCATCGACGATCACGCTGGACCGGCCCTGGACGTCGCCGATCAGTCCCTCGGCGTGTACGCGGCTGACGTCGGTACGGGTCTTGCGGATCACCACGACCGGGCGGCGCAGCAACGAGGAGTAGTGCTCGGCGAGCCTGATAGCGCCCGTGTCGGGCGCCACGAGCACGGCGTCAGCCGGTATCGGCATCGACAGCAGCGCCTCCGCCAGCGCGGGAACGGCCGTCAGCATCTCCATCGGGACCGGGCTCATGGCCTCTAGCGCGACACTGTGCGGATCCACGACGATCAGCCGTTCCGCGCCGGCCGTCGCCAGCGCGTCGATCATCACGCGGGCTCCGACGGCGTCTCCCGCGCGGCGCCGGCGGTCCTGGCGCGCATATCCCAGGTACGGCACCACCGCGGTGATCCGGTCGGCGCCACCGCGCCGGCACGCGTCCAGCAAGAGCAGCAGCTCGATCACGTGGTCGTGCACGTGCGGGCCGGTGGACTGGATCACGTACACGTCCCCGCCACAGACGCGTTCGACGGTCGGCCTGATCTCGCCGTCGGGAAAGCGTTCCACTTCCGGCCCGATCAGGGGAGCGCGCAGCCGCGCGGCCACAGCGCGGGCAAGCTGCCGGTTCGACGTCCCGGCCACCAGACCAACGTCGGTCCTCGGTCTCATGCCTTCGCCTCCTCGCCGGTGACCCAGCGGCCCATCCGCTCATTGCCAGACCACCTGGCGCCGCGTGGCGGAGGGTAGGGGCATTGGTCCCGCGCCGATGGCCCAGTGGCCCATCCGCTGGTCTGGGTGCCGACTACTGTGTCACCTCATCTGACCTGGGTGTATTCGTGGAGGAGGCCGCCGTGCCGGTGTCGTCGGATGACCTTGTTGTCGGCGTCGACCGGATCGGGTAGTGCCCGGAGTGAGCTGGCCTGGTTCAGGGCCCGGTGCGGACGATGCATGTTGATTCGAGGGGCCTGCGGAGCAGTGAGCAAGACGCGGATGCCCCCGGCTTTGAACACCTCATCGAACAAGGCGGTGAACTTGCTGGCTGTGTGCCGGATTAGGGCTTCTTGATGTGGTGCTGTGTAGGAGATGAAGGATTTGTGGCCCTTCGGCATCGCACTGTGGGGGGAGATGTCAAACCGGAGCCGGCGATGTCCCGGACATCCGCATGGTGCCGCACGACCAGAATCTGGCGGAAGGCCGATGTTTTGTCGGGGAACAAGTCCGACCACCCTCGGCGACTGATGCCGGTTTGAGGTTCGAGATGGGTGTAATAAGGAAGGAGAGGGCCATGGCTGGAATCGTTGTAGGAGTCGACGGGTCAGAGAATGCGGAGCTGGCGCTGGAGTGGGCCGTTACCGAAGCCGAACTCCGCAATGTTCCGGTCACGGCCGTAACCGTCGTTCCGATCCCTCCGGTCACCCTCGCACCGTCAGGTGTGGCGGTTATGGGCGAGATGCTTCATGCCGCCGAGGCGGCCACTCGCGCCGCCGTGGAGAAGGTGTCCATGGGGCATCAGGCGGTCGTTTCGGTCCAGGCGATCGTCGGCGGCCCGGCGGAGCAACTGCTTAACGCAGCGACCGGTGCCGACATGCTGGTTGTTGGCTCGCGGGGCCGTGGCGGATTCGCCCGGCTACTTCTCGGCTCCGTGAGTAGCCAGGTCGTACACCATGCGGTCTGCCCGACCGTCGTCGTTCCAGCGCGTCGCCGGACCTGACGGTCCAGAATGAACGCCGGCGCCCTGTCCCGCCTGGGCGAAATGGGGGACTAGGCAGCAGTGTCCCGTGGATCAGGGGCGAGTTGAAGCAAACCCCGCCTGGGGCCCGAACGCCACGCTGCCTGGGTTGCCGAGGATGTCGCGGAGGTATGCCGGGCCGCTTGCGTTGTCAGCCGATGATCAGATTGTTGCCTTCGTCGCCCGGCTCTAGCCGCACGTCGACGTCAGGGAACGCGTTTCTAGCTCTCTCAAGGTCCGTGTCATCGAATCCGCCGTAGAAGATCACTTCGCCGTCAAGTAGCTCGGTCTTCCTGGCCCCCATGGGCCAGCGGTGCATGTCATCAGCAGTGAACGGTCGCATGAAGGGACGCTACCCATCACCCAGGTTGATCACCTGCAGACCATTGGACTCCGCGTAAGCCATGCATGCGTGTGCCAGAGATCCTCCTGGGGCATCGAGGACCGTCCCCGAGCACTTGGGAGCGCGTGTGGCCAGGATCACCGCGGGGTATCGCGCAAGGTGACGTACGCCGGTGGCTGCGCAGGTCTTCGCCCGGCCGCGGTGAGAGTTCCTTGTCGGGACGACCGACGCCCGTTGCAGGCGTCGCCAACTGCATGAACACAGGGGGATGTCATGACATTGCCAATGCGGCGCACCAGAGGTGGCCGACTGCACGGAATGGAGCCGGCCGCGATGCTGCGGCCGGATCCCTTCGCGGATGTGCAGGAGCTGCTCACGCGCATGACGGGGCTGATCCAGCCGACGGCCGAGGCCGAGGCCGAACGTCCCTGGGTGCCGGTTGCGGAGATCGACGAGAACGACGATGCCTACATCGTCAGGCTGGAGATGCCCGGCATCGCGCCGGATGAGATCGACATCGGCATCCGTGACCGCGAGCTGTGCGTCAACGGCGAAGTCCGCGAGGGAGAAGAGGGCTCCAACACACTGCGCCTTCGGGTTGGGCGATTCCACTACCACACCTCACTGCCCTCCGACGTCGACGCGGACAACGTCGAGGCGTCAATGGACGAGGGGGTCTTGACCCTGCGGATCCCTAAGGCCCACGAAGGCCAAGCCCGCCACATCGAGATCACGGACGGGCGATCTGAAGACGCGCGAGGCTCCTGATCCTGTGGAAGATCCGATCGTCGCGGAACTGAGCGGATCGCCGGTGCCCGCACCCTGCTGGGCATCCTGGCGGATGCCTACACGCTACGGATCAGCGCGTTCTGGGAGATCGGCGGTTTCTCCCCGCGGCTGTGGCTGGGCGGTGCGGAGGAGCTGCTGACCATCGACCTGGCGGCCCGGGGCCGGTGGAGGTTCTACCGCGACGACGTCGTGCTCCACCAGGCCGCCTCGCTGATCCGCGACTCCCGGGAGCGGCGGCGGCTGGGGATCCGCAATCGACCGTGAGCTGCTGGCCGCGCTTTAATGCGGCGGCCTCGGCGAGGCTGCCGGATGTGGGGCCAGTGGGGTGTCCGGCTCGTCGACTGGACTCCCGGAGGGGGTGACTTCGCCGAGCCAGGGTGTGCCGCGCGGCTTCCAGAATCGGAGCGGGACTCACGCCTGTCGAATGCCTTTCAGGAGGATTAAGAGACTCCTGCCGCATGGGGGTTACCACAGCGAGCAGGGGGCGTGACCTGCGGTAATGCGATTCTCGGCGATTTGATGCCTGCAGCGGGGGTACAAGAGCCAGATGACGCAGGAGCGACGCGACGCGCGAAGCGACGCTGGAAATGGCGCCATCCCAACGCGGACGGTTGTGGACCGTAGCGTCACGTTCCTGGCCGAGGGCTACACCTTCTTTGTCCGCCGCTTCCAGCGCTGGGGCAGCGATGCCTTTGAGATACGGCTGCTGGGTCGGCGGGCTCTGTGCACCCGCGGCCGCGAGGCGGCGCAGCTGTTCTACGACGGTTCAAGGGTCCGTCAGGCCAGGATGGTGCCGCGCCCGATCCGCCGGACGCTGTTCGGCGAGGGTGCGGTGCATCTCCTCGACGGAGAGGAGCACCGACACCGCAAGGCCATGTTTCTGTCGGTGACAGCCGATCCCGCGGCCCTCGCCGTGTTGTCCGAGATCGCCGCCGAACGATGGGAGGCCGCCGCCGACCGCTGGGAGGCGGGCGCCGGCGTCGCTCTGTTCGACGAGGCCGTGGTCACCCTCGGGGAGATCGCGTTCTCCTGGGCGGGCATTCCCCTGGAGCCGACCGAGGTCGCTTCCCGGGCCTGGGACCTGGCCCGGATTGTGGACGGGTTCGGCACTTTCGGGTTTCGTCAGGTGCGAGGCCGGCTGGCCCGCCGGCGGGCTGAGCCGTGGGCCAGGCGGGTGGTCCGCGCGGTCCGCGCCGGACAGTTGGACCCGCCGGTCGGCAGCCCGCTGCAGGTCGTCGCCTCCCACCGGGACCTTGACGGTGAGCTGCTTGACCCGCGGACCGCCGCGGTGGAGTTGCTCAACATCGTCCGCCCCACCGTCGCGGTGGCCTGGTTCATCACCTTCGCTGCGATGGCATTGCATACCCACCCCGAGTGGCGTACCCGGCTGGCCGACAACGACGAGGACCTGCTGGAGGCGTTCGCCCATGAGGTTCGCCGCCTGTACCCGTTCACTCCGGCCCTCGCCGACCGGGCCCGGCGAGACTTTCGCTGGAGGGGACACCGGATCCGTCGTGGCCGCATGGTCGTGCTCGACGTCTACGGCACCTGTCACCACCCGGACCTGTGGCCCGACCCTCAGCGCTTCGACCCGGAACGGTTCATCAGTCGAGAACCGGACCCCTTCGCCTTCGTCCCTCAGGGGGGTGGCGACCCAGCCACCGGGCACCGTTGCGCCGGAGAGAGGGTCACCGTCGAGCTCCTCAAGGTAGCAACCCGGCTGTTGACCCGACTGAACTATGACATTCCTCGACAGGACCTGAGGTACCCACTGACGCGGATGCCGACCCGACCGCGCAGCGGCTTCCTCATCGCCAACGTGCGGCGCATGGTCCAACTTCACGCCTCCCACGCCGCGCCTCCAAGCCTGCGCGGCTCGTAGTGGCGGCGGCATGACCACATGTGGGTCGCTATCGGCACATTCGCGCTGTTTGAGGACTGGGTGAACAGGTCGGCCTGTGACCCGCCGCGATGTAGTCCTGCTGATCCTGCTCGGCGCAGCGTGGGGAGCCGCCTATCCTCTGACCGCCGTGGTTCTGCGCGAGCTGTCCACGCCGGCTGTCGTCGTCGCACGCACCGCGTTGTCCGCGATCGTACTGTTACCTTTTGCTGCCCATACCGGAACGTTGCGCGCCATACGGGCTCGCCCAGTAGGCGTCCTGGTCGCGGCACTGTTGCAGGTAACGATCCCGCTGGTCCTGTTCACCACCGGGCAGCGATACATTTCCGCTGGCCTGGCCGGCATCTTGGTGGCAAGTCAGCCTGTCTGGGCCGCCATCATGACAGCGATCGTGGACCGGACTTCTCATCCTCGCCAGTTCGCTGGAGTGCTCATTGGACTTTGTGGTGTGGCCATGCTCTTCCTCCAGGACATCCACATCGGCGGTACGAGCGGGTGGGCCGCGGCCCAGCTGCTGGCTGCTGCAGTGTTCTTCGCCGCAGGCGCGATATGGGCCGAGCGCGTCATCCCTGACGTGCCGCCACTGGCCACCGCAACGGCCGCTATGACCATCAGCGCTATCGCTCTGGCTCCGTTCGCTGCCATGACGACATGGCGCACACCTCACCCGTCCACACTCGTGTGGCTGGTTATCCTCGGTGTGGCGACCACTGGCGGTGCCCTCGTCCTCTTCTACGCGCTCGTCCACCGCATCGGCGCCGTCCGCGCCAATCTCGCCGCGTATCTATCTCCCGGGTTTGCCGTCGCATACGGCGCGGTTTCCTTGGGCGAACGAGTGAGCCTCAAAGCGCTCGCCGGCCTCGTCTTGATCCTGACTGGCTCCTACATCAGCATCCGGCACTGACTGCGTTCGGCCGGCTCCAAAAGCCTGCCTGGACGAGCGCAGTCACGGTACGAAGCCGGACCTGGGCCAGGCGGACTGCGATTCAGTCCACCAAGTAAGTGGCCCACCACACGTTGCCACTGTAGGTACGTGCCTGTCACGGCGATGTCGGCAGTCTCACAGATACCGTGGCTCGCTCAGGTCCAGACTGTGCCGCTGGTCGATTGCAGGACCGACGACCTCAAGCGCCTCGCCTTCCCCCCCAGATCCGCGACGTCTTCGCCCCTACTGCAAAACCCGTCGCGTGCCGAGCCGGCCGAACGATCACGGGTCAAAAATCCTGGCAAAAGGGGCACTGGGGTGCGGTTGCCCGGTGGGGAGCCGGGGCAGAGGGAGACGGATGGCGGATCCCGTGTCGTGAGGCCGCCGAAAGCCGTGGCGTACCGCTGTGCCGGTGAACGTTGTTCGGCCGTGCCTGGCGGGAGGCTAGGAGCCTGGACCTGCTTAAGGCGGATGTCCCCGATGCCCTGCGGACGGTGGATGCTTGGAGGGTCGTGCTCTTCCTCCATGATCGCCGCGGCGTCAGCGCAAGGCTGCGTGCTGCGGCCGGTCGCATGGAATTACGCTGGCCGCTTCCCGGGAGTGTCGGCAGAAGCAGACTTCTGCGATTGATTCGCCTTCGCGGTATGAAGTCAAAAAACGGGGGCGCCGTAATGACCAAAACAGGATACCGGTCCTTTGACACTACGGTAGACAAGACGAATCGTATTCTGAGACATATCGAGGAGGCCTATGGCTGGCCAAAAGAGCGTCGAAACCAGTCGTATAACGCTTTGCGTGCGGTGTTGCACGCACTGCGTGATCGGCTGACGGTAGACGAGGCCGCCCATTTCGCCGCGCAACTGCCCATGCTCGTCCGTGGACTGTATTACGAGGGTTGGGACCCGAGCCGAGTGCCGAAGAAGATGCACAGGGACGACTTCCTGAACCAAATACGGAAAGAGATGCCGCCATATGAGATCAAGGGTGGTCTCGAAGGCCTGGTGCATACGGTGGCGCACGCACTCAGGCTCTATATCACGGATGGAGAGTGGGAGGACATCAAAGTTGAAATGCCAGAAGATCTGGCTGCCATGCTGCCTTAAAAGAGGCACTCGATCGTCAGATCATGTGCGGATTCGCATCGGGGTTGTCGCCACAGGGCGTACCACGGCTTACGGCCGGGGGGAGGGCGTTTCCGGCAATCGGCGCGGGCTGCACTTAGTTGCTGTCGGCGCCGTCGCGCAGACTATGGAGGGGAGAACATTATGGCGGTGAAGCTAAGCGAGCGATCCTTTGACTTCGCGAAGAAGCTGATCGAAGAGCGACATGTCGTCCTTGACGTTATGGACGACTGGAGCGAGCACCAGCCGTCCGCCCAACAAGAGAACGATTTCATCGAAAAGCATGGATTTGGCGAGTATGGGAGGTGGCATCTGGGCGTTGACGATGAGTACGCCGAGGACACCAAGTCCAGATACAAGTTTCCTTACGGTGACTTCGAGAACGTGCATCGGTGCGGCGTCATCGCCGCGGAGGTCCGGTCCGCGCGGCTGAAGTACACGGACATCGAGGTCGCGGCGGCTCACCTGCACGGCATGCTCGATGAGCTGATGTGACCCACTTTGTTCGCGAATTTGCCGCCGCTGGGCCGCGGAGATGTTCTCGCGCGCTCTTGCGGAGGGACGGGAGGACGTAAGGGAAGGAGTTGACGATGTATGTCCACCGACAAGAATCGTGGTCCGGATAAAGTCGTGCTGGGCACCTACAGGAGCCACGCGGCAGCCCAGCGTGCCGTGGACGTCCTGGCCAGCCAGAAGTTCCCGGTCGAACACGTCACCATTGTGGGCACCGGCCTCAGATTTAAAGAAATTGTACTCGGCCGTTTGACCCTGGGCCGGGTTCTGATCGGCGGGGCGG
Organism: Actinoallomurus sp.; assembly: GCA_025964685.1. GTDB lineage: Bacteria > Actinomycetota > Actinomycetes > Streptosporangiales > Streptosporangiaceae > Actinoallomurus. Next base: position 29,339 of record JAOPYG010000401.1, read on the forward strand.
TCACGGGCGGCTGGATCGGCCTGCTGGTCGGGCTGGTGTTGTTGATCGTGAGCCCGTGGGCGGCCTGGTCGATGATCTCTGCGATCGCGCTGGGCATCGTGTTCGGCATCATCTGGGCGGCGGTAGCCCGCGTGATGTACCGGCGGTCCTTCGCCGCCGTGCCCGGGATCATCGCCGACCGCTACGACGTGCTGGTCGACGCCGAATTCGCCGAAGAGGCTCGGCGGGTGCTTGTCGACGCTCTGGCGGCCCCTGCCGACAGATCGAGCTAGGTGAACCGTCAAGTCACAGACGAGTCAGAGTCCGTTGGTCAGCGCTGGTGGTGAACCGTCGGACGGGGTTGGGGACGGCGTCGATCATGTCACCGGCTGATTGATCGTTCAGGGTTCGGCGTGCACGTCCTCAGGACCCTTGTCGGGGCGGAGACCGCGCCAGCTCGGATGGCGGAGCATGCCGTCGGTGGTGCGCTCGGTGTAGGCGACCTCGCCGACGAGTTCAGGCGACGCCCAGTGGGCGTCTCGCGCGTGGCTGCGCGGTACGTCGGTGCCGAAGGGGCTCGTCTGGCGTTCCAGCGGCCCGAGCGTGGCCGCGAGGTCGCGCAGCATGGTGTGGGTGAATCCGGTGCCGACGTTGCCGGCGTACTCCAGGCCGCGCTCCCCGGGGACGCCGACCAGCAGTGATCCGATCAGGTCGGCGCGGCGGCCCTTGCCGGGGCGCCACCCGCCGATCACGATCTCCTGGTGGCGGACGTTCTTGATCTTCAGCCAGTCGCCGGTGCGGCGCCCCGGGTGGTAGCGGGATTGCAGGCGCTTGGCGATCACGCCTTCGAGCCCCTGTTCGACGCTGGCCGCCAGCACATCTTGGCCGCTGTCCCTGAACCACGGCGGAGTCCGGACGTTGTGCCCTGCCAGGGTGAGGTCATCCAGCACCGTGCGGCGTTCGGTATACGCCAGGTCGAGAAGAGATCGATCGTCTAGGTGCATCACGTCGAACACGTAGTACTCCACCGGTATGGCCTGAAGGAGGTGTTCGGTCGGCCGCAGCACGTGCATGCGCGACTGCAGTAGCCCGAAGTCCGGCCGGCCGTCGCGGAGGGCGACGATCTCCCCGTCGAGGACGACCGGCCGGCCGGCGAGTTCCGCGAGTTCGGCGAGTTCCGGGTAGGAGCCGGTGATGTCCCGGTCGTTGCGGGATAGCGCCCGTACGCGTTCTTCCGACACGTAGGTGACCGCCCGGACCCCGTCCCACTTGAACTCATATCCCCAGCGATCGTCGTCGGTCGGCAGCCTGGGCGAAAGAATCGCCTTCATCGGCCGAATCAGTGGCAGGTCTCCCATCGACGACACCCTGGAGTGCTACCCGCAAGCCGCAGGTCCTGACCAGGAAGACGTCACCTGGCCCCCGGGCTCAGCGATCCGTCGGCCTGATGTCAAGCGCCATGACGTTTTCCGGTGGGATGACCGACGAGTACCGAATGTCCGCCTGAACACCGATCAGCTGCGGCCGGGTCTCTGCGTACGGCAAACGGCCCCTTCCACCTCCTACTGATCCGGCGGAGACCGGTACGCGGCCTGTGGGGGAAGGGCGCGTCTGAGCGTCAGCAGTGGCTGGACGAACCATGCCCAGGCGCACAGGATCACCACGCCCGTCGCCGTGGCGGTCGCGAGCCACGAGGAGAAGAAGCCTCGGGCCGCGACCGCGACGCCGCAGGCCATGGATACGGTCAGTGTGCTTGCTCCGACGATGCCGTACTGGTTCGAGCGGCTGATCAGCACGTCCTTTCTGCCGGAGCCGAACAGGATCCGGTGCTGGGTGGCGGGGGCGATGAAGCAGATTGACGCGACCGCCGCCGTGACCAGCGAGACATAGTACACCCAGCGTCCGGCATGGCCGATCCGGTGGAAGCCGGTTGAGAACGGGAGTGTCAGCAGGAACCCGAACAGGATCTGCACTCCGGCCACGGCGACGCGAAGTTCCTGGAGTACCTCGACGAGTTCCCGGTCGAGAAGCTCCCTCGGCGTCTCGCCTCGCGCCGGTTCCACTGCTGCTCCCGATGGTTGCGTTCCGCTCTCAAAGCCCCGCTGATCCGTCAGCTCGCCACGGCGAGTTCCGGCTCCGGCCGACGCCAGGTCGGCCGGCTGGCATCGGAGAGCTCCGGCGCGGTCGTCTCCGGCACCGGGAACAGTAGCGGAACTGAACGGAATAGCCTGTCCGTCACTGCCGGGCGGCGTGTCTGGGGCACCGCGACCAGGTGCGGTGCTCCGGCGCGAGCCGCGCCACCTGAGCTCACCCATCGACCTGTAGAACCATCAGGGCGCGGGCCCTTGGCGGCAGGGTTCGCCGGGAGCGGCCGCAGCGGTTGTGCTCTCGGCCTGACAGCCGCCGACGCGTTGAGCTACATGGATGCGCTGGCCCGCCGCCGTCGGAGAGGACCCCCGGGGGGTGAGGCGTCACAGGGGGTGGGGCGTAGCGTCGGAAGTACAGCAGGTCGCGGGTCCGCCGACGACACGGCTGCGGCGGTGTTCCACGATCTTGGAGGGTTCCACCTAGCAGCGGTCGGCGGTGAGGTCGATGTCTGAACCTATCTTCCGTGATCGACGGGACGCGGGCCGTGTGCTGGCCGGTCTTTTGGAGCATTACCGCGGCCATGATGACGTCGTCGTGCTGGGCTTGCCGCGTGGCGGGGTCCCGGTGGCGTATGAGGTGGCCACCGCCCTGGACGCCCCGTTGGACGTCTTCCTGGTACGCAAACTCGGAGTCCCCGGGCATGAAGAGCTCGCCATGGGCGCGATCGCCAGCGGCGGGGTGATCGTGCTCAACGAGGACGTCGTCACCGGCATCGGCATCTCCACCGATGCCATCCGGGAGGTCGCCGAAAAGGAGAGTCGCGAGCTTGCGCGCCGAGAACAGGCCTACCGCGAGGGCCGTCCCATGCCAGAGCTCACCGGCAAGACCGTCATCCTCGTCGATGACGGCCTGGCGACGGGATCGAGCATGCGGGCCGCCATCTTGGCGTTGCGGCGGCTGGAGCCGGCCCGCATCGTGGTGGCCGTCCCGGCCGCGCCGAGCTCCACGTGTGAGGAGCTCAGGCTCCAGGTGGACGAGGTGGTGTGCGCAACGACACCGTCGCCGTTCTTCGCCGTGGGCCGGTCTTACTGGGACTTCACGCAGACCACGGATGAGGAGGTCCGTGATCTGCTCCGTGCGGCGGCCAGAGCGCCCACCGGTGCGGCGGCCAAGGGCGGCCCGCCATCAGAGGTGGCGGTCATCCGAATGTCGGCCGCGCTCGTAGAGGACGGCGTGCCCCCGGACGAGGCCCTTTTCGGCCTGATAGGGGACGCGCGGCTGGTGCTGATCGGTGAGGCGTCACACGGCACCCATGACTTCTATGCGGCGCGGGCTCAGATGACACGCCGCCTGATCGAGCAGCGGGGCTTTTGTGGTGTGGCGGTTGAGGCGGACTGGCCGGATGCCTATCGGGTGAACCGTTTCGTGCGTGGCCGGAGTGAGGATGTGACCGCGGAAGAGGCGCTGCGCGGCTTTGAGCGGTTCCCGACGTGGATGTGGCGGAACACGGCCGTGCTGGACTTCGTCGGCTGGCTGCGCGAGCGAAACGACCGCGTCGGAGACGAGCCGCGGAAGGCCGGCTTTTACGGGCTGGACCTCTACAGCCTGCGCCGGTCCATGGAAGAGGTCATCTCCTTCCTGGAGCGCGTCGACCCCGAAGCCGCGGCACGCGCCAAAGAGCGCTACTCCTGTTTCGACCACGTCAGCGGCGATGACGGTCAGTCCTACGGGTTCGCGGCGGCGTTCGGGGCGGGGGAGTCGTGTGAACGCGAAGTGATCGACCAGCTGGTCGACCTGCAGCGGCACGCGCCGGAGTATGCGAAACGGGACGGGCTGCTGGCCGAGGACGAGGCTTTCTACGCGGAGCGCAACGCGGTGACCGTGCGGTCCGCGGAAAAGTACTACCGGGAAATGTTCGGCGGGCAGGTGGCCTCCTGGAATCTGCGGGACCGGCACATGGTCGACACGTTGGAGGCGCTGGCCGATCATCTGGGCCGGGTGCGGGGGGAACCGGCGAAGATCGTGGTGTGGGCGCACAACTCTCATCAGGGCGATGCGCGGGCGACGGAGATGGGCTCGCGAGGGGAATTGAACGTCGGGCAGCTGGTGCGTGAACGGCATCCGGGCCAATGTCGTCTGATCGGCTTCACCACTTACACCGGCACGGTTACCGCGGCCGATGACTGGGATGCTCCCGCCGACCGCAAGGTCGTGCGGCCGGCCCTGCCGAAGAGCGTGGAGGAGCTGTTCCATCAGGTGGGCAGCAAGGAGTTCCTGCTCTGGTTCGACCTGGCCCCGTCGGCGGCCGAGGTGTTGCACGGGGCGCGGCTGGAACGAGCCATCGGTGTGGTCTACCGGCCGCAGACCGAACGGCAGAGCCACTACTTCCAGGCCCGTTTGGCTGATCAATTCGATGCCGTGATCCACATCGACGAGACCCGCGCTGTGGAGCCGCTTGAGCGGACAGCCCGATGGGAGCGGGGCGAGGCCCCGGAAACCTATCCCTTCGGCGTCTAGTAGGAGGGTCCATGAACATCGTTGAGGAGAGCCTGCAGATTCCGGTCGCCGGTGTCGTCCTTGGGGCTGACGTGGTGGTGCCCGAGCAGGCGCGGGGTGTGGTGGTGTTCGCGCACGGCAGCGGCAGCAGTCGGCATAGCCCGCGCAACCGTTTCGTCGCCGGGCAGCTGTGGACCGCCGGCCTGGCCACCGTACTGGCGGATCTACTCACTCCGATGGAGGAACAGCGCGACGCTTTGACCGCCGAGCTCAGATTCGACATCGGTCTGCTCGCCACCCGGGTGGCGGGGCTGACCGACTGGGTGGTCGCGGGTGAACGCACCGCGGGTCTGGGTGTCGGGCTCTTCGGCGCCAGTACGGGCGCCGCCGCGGCGTTGGTAGCCGCCGCGGAGCGGCCCGACACCGTCCAGGCGGTCGTCTCCCGAGGGGGGCGGCCGGATCTGGCCGGGGAGTACCTCATCAGGGTGCGTCAGCCCACCTTGCTGATCGTCGGGAGCGAGGACCCGGTTGTCATCGAACTCAACCGGGAGGCGATGGAGCAACTGGCCGGTGAGGCGCGGTTGGAGATCGTGCCGGGCGCCACGCACTTGTTCGAAGAGCCCGGCACGCTGGAGGAGGTGGCGCGCCTGGCCAGGGACTGGTTCCTCCTCCACCTGCGGCCCGTAGCGCATCGCGTCGGTCAGGGCGCCGGCTGATCTCGCTCGTTCGGTCACGGCTCGATGGCCAACGCCCGTGCGCTTTCCCGGCCTCCCCACGTGATCCATGGCTTCGCCGAACGGCCCCTCCGGACCACTGCCCTGACGATCTCCACGTCTTTCACCGAGCGATCGTCTACTTCGAACGTACGTTCGAGTTGGCGAAGCGACGCGCTTCGTGTTCTTGCAGCAGGTAGGTGGCGCAGCGAGGAAGGGTGGGGGAATCTCATGCGCAGCATCTGGAAAGGTGCGATCTCCTTCGGGCTCGTCACGATCCCGGTGAAGCTGTACTCCGCCACCGAGCCGAAGGAAGTGGCATTCCACCAGGTTCATCGCAAGGACGGCGGCCGCGTGAGGTTCAAGCGGGTCTGCACCAAGTGCGGCCAGGGGGTGCCGTACTCCGACATCGCCAAGGGGTATGAACTGTCGAGCGGCGAAATCGTGGTGCTGACCGACGAGGACTTCGCCAACCTGCCGCTGTCCACCAGCCGCCGCATCGAGGTGCTGTTGTTCGCGCCGATGGAGCAGGTCGATCCGATCTACTTCGACAGGCCCTACTATCTGGAGCCCGAGGCGCAGGGCACCAAACCGTATGTGCTGCTCCGCGACACTCTGGAGAACTCCGGCAAGGTGGCCGTCGCCAAGGTCGCGCTGCGGCAGCGTGAGTCGCTCGCCACTCTTCGGGTGCGTGAGGGCGTGTTCGTGCTCGAGACGATGCTGTGGCCGGATGAGGTGCGCAAACCGGACTTCAAGTTCCTGGAGGAGGACGTGGAGGTCCGTCCCCAGGAACTGCAGATGGCCTCGTCGCTGATCGAGACGATGGGCGGCGACTTCGACCCGACCCAATACGAGGACGCCTACCACGAGGCCCTTCAGCAGCTCATCGAGGCGAAGATCGAGGGCAAGGAGATCGTGGCGCCGGAGCCGGAGCCGGAGGTGCCGGCAGCGGCCGGTCTGCTCAGCGCGCTGCGCGCCAGTGTCGAGGCCGCCAAGCAGGGCCGGTCCGGGGACGCCGCGAAAGGGGACGGCGGGGCAAAGGAGACCGCCGAGACTGAGGAGAACAGGGAGGCGGAACAACGCAAGGGTGCCAAGGCCAAGACGGCCAGAACACGCAAATCCGCCTGAGCACGGGTGCGGGGTGGCTCTGCGAGCAACAGGACCGCATCGGCCGCAACGGCCTGGTCGCGGTCCACGGTCCTTGCAATCGCCGGCCACGTGGGGTGTCGAGAAACGGTGGGCCTACGAGGGACTGGGCATCCCGGATGTGGGCCTGTTCCGGAGGCGGCCCTGCGGCTCGGCACGGCTGGCGGCGCGTCCCGAGGCGAGTGCCTGCATCACTTGCGCCGCTGCCGGATAACCGGCCCACGGTCCGTCGCTGATCACCTGGTGTCAGCGGGCGCGGAACCTGGTGACGCATCTCGCCACCAGGTCTGGCATGTTGCGTTTCACGCGACTTGCAGTTCAGTCTGCGAGCCGCCGATGCGCTACCCACGTGCCGCACCAGTGCAGTGCCGCTTCGTCGCAGTGGCACGCTTCGTCATGGTGTTGTGCTCTGGGCGGATCGAGTGCAGGGGTAGCGGGGGATAAGAAGCTCATGAGCGAGCAGGGCGACGCATCATGTGCCGATGCACCGGCGTCGCCGATGGGTGGCCTACGACGCCTGCGGCGGCTACTCAACCTCGCGGCGCGACCGCCCTACCGCAACGCGGTGGTGATCATCGCAGTCGCCATCACCATGGCGTCGCTGTTCGCCGCTTCTTACAGTCTCGTACTCGGGCGGGCAACGCCCCATCGCATACCCGTGGGGCTCGTCGGCGATCCGGCACGGCGCTCCCAGCTCCCTAACGCGCTCCAGCGAGCGACCGGTGGTGCTGTTCAGTTCCGCCCTATTCGCTCGCTTGCGGCCGTTCAAACTGCGATCAATGACCAACGGATCTATGCCGCACTCGTCCTTGAGCCGGGGGAGCCCCGGTTGCTGATCTCCAGCGCCTCCGGGGTCTCGGTCGCGCGGGTGTTCGAACAAGCCGCTTTGCGAGTCGCGCAGCGCGTGTCGCCGCCGCTCGCCATCGTCGACCTGCATCCGCTCCCGCGGGCCGACCCGCAGGGACTCGTCGGCTTCTACGTCACGCTCGCGGCGACCATCCTGGGATTCATCTCAACGTTCCAGCTGGCCGCGCATGCACCGCAGCTGTCGCTGCGTGCGTGGCTCGTCGTCATCGTTGTGCTCGCGGTCCTCGGCGGGCTCGCGCTCGCGCTGGTCACTGACCCGCTCATCGGCGCACTTCGTGGGGCGTTCACGCAACTTTGGTCATTTCTGACCGCCGAGATCGCCGCAGCCGCGTTGTTCAGCTCGGCGATGCGCTGCCTGCTCCGCGCATGGGCGATCGTTCCGACCTGGCTGCTGTTCGTAGTCCTCGGGAACACTTCGTCAGGGGGTGCGGTCGCGCCGCCGCTGTTGCCGCCGCTCTTCGCCTTCGTCGGCCGGTTCCTGCCACCCGGCGCGACCGTTGACGTCCTCCGCAGAGCCGTTTACTTCCCTCGCGCGCAGCATGTCGAGCCGTTGCTCGTCCAAGCGGGCTGGATCACCTGTGCTTTCGCGGCGCTGTTGGTATGCGTGCGGTTCCGCCACACCAGACCGGCCGGACGGTAGCGGATGCCCCTCGGAGCCGATCGCCGGCGAATCCGTGTTACCGGCCGGCCCTCACCACACTGAACAGGCCTTCTGGCCCATGGCGCGGTCCCAGCCCTTGCCAGGAGTTCCCCGGCTCCGTCGCTGCTTGGAGCGATCGACATCCGCGTCTCGTTCACGATCCGAACGCGTTCGCCTTGAATTCGCGTTCGCAGCAGCGATCTCGCTCCGAGAAGCCGCCGAGCGAATCAGCCGTCTGTGTGGCCCTCGGCAGTGCTGTTCGGTGTGAGTGACCGGTGTGGTCCGCCTGTAGGGGGGTACCAGTAGCGGCGCCCCCGAACAGCGACGTGGTCGGCAGCGTGCCGACGGGAGAAAACCGGATGGTTGGTGCCTATGTCAGAGGACGTGGATGGACCGAACGTCCAGTCATCATCGGCAGGGTCCGATTCCAGGTTGGCTTCATCAGGCTATGACGAGTGCAATGCTATTATCCGGCTACTTGTCATGCTTGAACACGTTCTTCTGTATGTCGCCGCGTTTGCTCTGCTGGTCGTGGGTGCGGCCGTGTTGGTGGTCGCGACTGCCTCAGCCATCTTCCACCATTCGTCGTGGACGGAACGGATGATCGGCAGCGTGGAAGGGATTCTGCTGTTCCTTATCATCATGGAAATTTTCATAACGATACTGAGTCACGCCCGCGGTGGGCGTATTCAGTTGGAATTCTTCATCGTAATTGGCGTAATCGCGCTGGTACGGCATATCCTCTCGGTCGTCGTCAGGCTTACGATTCCGACCTCACAGCCTGCCGGCCGCCAGCAGCTCTGGGACCTGGCGGTTGATGCTGGGGCCGCTTTTGTACTGGTTGCCGCTCTAGCGGTCGCGCGCTGGTCCGCGCGGAGGGCGGACGTCGCGTGACCGTCGTCGATGACCTAGCTCGGCCTTGCCCGGTCATGCGTAGACCGAGGTCAGGTCCGTGCGGCAGGTGGGCCTGCGCCGGAGCCGCGTAGGCGATCGACCGGCAGCCCATCGATCCGGAGCATGTCGTGCGCCCGAATCTCGGTGTCCTGCCGGGATCCGTGCTGTTCCGCCGCTTAAGCGATCCATCGGCCGGACGAGCAGTCAGAGCAGGTGCGTGCTATTCCAGATGAGGGAGAGGATCAACGGCCCAGCTCAGGGCCAAAGTGGCATAACACCGTCTCCACGCTTTGAGGGGATTGACGCTGTCCCGCCTGTGGCCCCTACGCACCGGTCTGGCCTTAAACAGGAAGGCTCCGGGTGGCCGAGCACGGACCATATGGCTAACTCGTCCGTGACATGGCGCGGACAGGTAGCCGGCCTTTGGGTACAGCTGATGGAGCTGCGAAGGCCGAGGCTGGTGCGACCCCGGGTTAACCCGGGCACCTGCCCGGGAATCAGCTAGGTCGAAGCACATCGCAACCAGGGGGAATCGCCATGTCACAACTGCCCGTGAGTCCGGTGAAGGACAAGAACTACGACCTGATCACCGTCTTGCAACGCTGCCTGCACGCCGCTTGGCGCCTGGAGACCTATATGGAGGACGCCCGCCGTGAGGGCGACAGCCACCTCGCCGACTGGTTCGACGAACTCCAGGACAAGAACCGTGAGGCCGGGGAAGTAGGTAAGCGGCTCCTGGCCGAGCGCCTGACGCGTGAGGGCGGCTGACAATTGTCATCACCGCCCTTGACCGTGGTCGCCGCATCCGTCTGGGGCCCTCGATGCCACCGCCCAAACCGCCCACGGGGTCACGATCCACAAGATCAGGCCGACCAACAAAGCCGATCCAGCCGCCGGTAGCCACGGTTACGAGGAGAGCGGCCAGCTCACCGAGGCCGTACGGCGCAAGCCCTGCCGTAAGACGACGGGAATCAGCCGCTCGCATCTGCGGTCAGCCAGTGGCCAACAGCCAGCTGGACTGGAACCCGCCCGCTCCGGACCGGTGCCGCGCAGCAGGCCGAGCTGACCGCGGTCATCCGCCGCGGCCCCACCCGCATCGGCGTGGCCACAAAGGTTCCGGGCGCCCAGGTCGACCCGGACGGTGACGATCTCGCCCGCCGAGGACCGGCGGTTGCACATTGAGCACCCGGCCGTGTGGTGGCCCTATCAGCTCGGCGGCCAGCCGCTCTACCACCTTGACGCGGACGCGCGGGTCGGCGGCCAGGTCGTCGACCGGTTCACCGTGACCGCCGCATCCGCCAGGGCCCAACGCTCGGGTGGTTCACCGCGGGTGCATCGGGGGAAGGGGGCCCATATGGGGCCTCGCGGCGCTCGTAGGTGTGCTCGCCTCCTCGGCCTGGTGATGTCGGTTTTCGGGGGGCGAGAGCATCCTTTCGGTGATCCTCGTGCGGATGCGAGGTTCGTCGTCGTCGTTATTACCCGGAACCGGCGGGTGGAGTTGCTGCGCAGTCTGGGGATGTTGGCCTCGCTGCCGGAGCGGCCGCAGATCCTTGTGGGCGACAACGGCTCCACCGACGGCACCTGTGAGGCCGCCGCCTCACGGTTTCCGCAGGTGAGGCTGTTCTATAGTGAGCAGAATCTGGGGGCCGTCGCCCGCAACGACATCGTGGGGCGCGTTTGTACGCCCTATGTCGCCTTCTGCGACGACGATATGTGGTGGGACCCGGGTGCGCTGAGCGTGGCCGCGGACACATTAGACGCCCATGAGGGGCTGGCGTCGGTGACCGGGCGGATCATGGTTGAGCCGGGAGGGGTGGAGGACCCGATCGTGGCCGAGCTGAGCGGATCGCCAGTGCCCGCGCCCGACTGGCTGCCCGGCCCGGCCCTGTTGGGCATCCTGGCGGGTGCCTCCATGCTGCGGATCAGCGCGTTCTGGGAGGTCGGCGGCTTTTCCCCGCGGCTGTGGCTCGGAGGTGAGGAGGAACTGCTGACCATGGACCTGGCAGCCCACGGATGGTGGATGTGCTATCGCCACGACGTAGTGGTCCACCATGCCGCCTCGTTGATCCGCGACTCCCGGGAGCGCCGGCGGCTGGGGATCCGCAACACGCTGTGGACCACCTGGCTGCGCCGGCCGTTGCCCAGCGCGCTGCGCCGCACGAGAGCGATCGTCGCCTCCTTGCCGCGGGACCTGACGAGTGCGCGTGCGCTCGCCCAGGCCGTCGCCGGGCTGCCGTGGGTGCTCAGGGAACGCCATGCGGTGCCGCCCGAGGTGGAGTACGGCCTGCGACTGCTGGAGGAACCACAGCGTAGGTCGGTCGCCCGCCGCTATATCGGCTGAGAGAAGAGACGGATGCGGATTCTTCTCACCGGCTGGTTCAGTTTCCAGCATGGGGAGGCCACCGCCGGCGACGTCATGAGTCTTGAGGCGGTACGGGCGGCCCTGGCGGACCTGCCGTCCGACGTGGCCTGGAGCCCGATCTTCCGACCCGGCGCATTAACGATCGAGGACGCGCGGCCCGAGAGCTACAGCCATGTAATTTTCATCTGCGGCCCGCTGTGCGGCCCACAGCTGTGTCACCTGCACGAGCGGTACGCGGCGTGCCGCCGGATCGCGGTGGGTGTGTCGGTGATCGATCCACTCGATCCTGCGGCGGCCGGATTCGATGTGATCCTCGCGCGGGACGCGCCGGGTACCTCACCACGGCCCGACCTCGCCGTCCTTGCCACCTTCGCGCCCGTACCGGTGGCGGGTGTTGTCCTTGCCCCCGGCCAGGGAGAGTACGGCGCGCGGCGCCGGCATCGGGAGGTCCATGCCCAGCTGACGTCGTGGCTCGGCGGGTTGGACTGCGCCCATGTCCTGCTGGATACCCGCCTCGACGGGCGGGAGTGGGATTCGTTCGGCACTCCGGATCAGCTGCTGTCTGTGATCAGCCGCCTCGACGTGGTCGTAACGACCCGGTTGCACGGCATGGTGACGGCGCTGCGGTGCGGGGTGCCGGCCCTCGCCGTCGACCCGGTGGCGGATGGAGCAAAGGTCTCCGCGCAGGCGTGGGCCTTGGACTGGCCAGCCGTACTGACCTGCGATGAGCTGTCCAGGAGCGCTCTGGACAGGTGGTGGGGCTGGTGCCTGTCCGGAGAGGGGCGGTCGGCGGCGCGGTCATCGGGCGCCGAGGACCGCCTCATCGGCGAACTCCTCGACGTACTCCGCTCATAGCCGGGCGCCGGTCGGCGATGCCTCGTGTGCTGCACCGCGATCCAGCACGCGGTGACCGGTGCGGCGGTCAGCACAATCAGATAACACTCGATGATCCCTCTCTGCACTATGTGAGCGCGAGATGGCAGTACGGCTGGCTGCCCAGCCGGGCCCGCCGATCGAGGATCCGTAGGGGGAACTGACCAGCGCAAAAACCAGGAAAACAAACGACCGCCGATTCGGATGAGCGGGATCGGCGGGTACGACTCATCAGGAGGACGGGCCGGCCAACGCCATCCATCGGCCTGCCGCCCGGTGACAGGGGGATGGCGGCATGCTGGTGATGGGAGTGAAGCCGGGTCATGACGGGGCGCTCGCCGTCATCGAGGACGGACGGCTCATCTTGTCCCTGGAGTCGGAGAAGGACTCGTTCCAGCGCCATTGTGACGTCACCCCGATGACGTTCCTCGACGCGGCGGAGCATGTCGGCCGTCTCCCCGACGTCGTGGGGGTCGGCGGATGGCGCATCGCCGGAGGGTCAGGGCAGAAGTCGATCGGAGCCGGCTATCACGGAGTGGGGGACCCGATCCAGCGACCGGCGACCTTCTTCGGGAAGCACGTCACCTACCTGACTTCATCCCACGTCCGGTCCCACATCATGGCAGCCGTCGGGATGGCTCCGGAGGAGGACCATCGCCAGCAGGCCGTTCTGGTCTGGGAGGGAGTGACCGGCGGTTTCTACCTCATCGACGACGACTTTCGCGTCGTGCGCAGCGTTCCGGTGCTCACCCAGCCTGGCGCCCGGTTCGCGTTTCTGTTCGCCATCGCCGACCCCACGTTCCCCGTCTCCGGAGCGATACCGAACCTGGATGACAGCGGGAAGCTCATGGCGCTGGCGGGCTTCGGGAACCCACGCGATGCCGACGGGGACATCGGTGAAGCGGTCGAACGGATCCTCAAAGTCGAGTCGATCTATCCCGCGCCCAAGCATGAGTTCCGCGACGCGCCGTTCTACAACGCCGGAGTCGAGTCCGACGCCGCCAAGACGGCGGCGGCGCTGCTGACCGAGCGGATCTTCGAGATGTTCCTCGAGGCCGCGGAACGCCGCCTGCCGGCCGGACTTCCGTTGCGTATCGCGGGTGGGTGCGGACTCAACTGCGACTGGAACGCGATGTGGCGCAGGTCCGAGCACTTCTCATCGGTGTTCGTGCCACCGTGCCCCAACGACTCGGGCTCGGCGCTAGGAACGGCCATCGACGCGCTGTGCGCGAAGACGGGCAGCCCCTACATCGACTGGAGCGTCTACAGCGGGCTGGAGTTCCAGTGGGACGCCGAACCGGACCCACACCGATGGCACAGGCGGACCTTGGCGCCTGGCGCTTTAGCCCGCGCCCTCAGCGAGAACCACATCGTCGCCTGGGTGCAGGGCAGATGGGAGATCGGGCCCCGGGCTCTGGGCGGCCGCTCGATTCTCGCCGAACCGTTCAACGAGCACACCCGCGACCGGCTCAACAGGATCAAAAAACGCGAGGACTACCGTCCCATCGCGCCCTGCTGCCGCATCGAGGACGTCGGGACGGTGTTCTGTGAGGACTTCCCCGATCCGTACATGCTGTATTTCAGGAAGGTCCGCTCGACGCGGCTGCGAGCGGTCACGCATGTCGACACCTCCGCCCGCGCACAGACGGTCACCCGAGAGGAGAACGGACCGCTGCACGAACTGCTGTCGGCATTCGCCGAGCAAAGCGGCCTCGGCGTGCTGTGCAACACATCACTGAACTTCAAGGGCAAAGGCTTCATCAACACGATGTCCGACCTGGTGGAGTTCTGTGACTCGCATGGACTGGACGACATCGTGGTCAACGAGACATGGTTCCAGCGAAACTCTCACGCCTCTGTGCATCACTGAGAGGCCCTTGCCGATCCGACAGTGACGGTTGCGGCAACATCGCCTGCAGGTCGTCGAGGGCGGTCAGTGCCGATCGATGCCGGCTGGTCCGGGACGCTTCAGCCCCGCTGTGGCTGGCGCCAGACCGCCGTTACGGCCAGTCGACGATACGCCAGAGCGCCATCACCTTGTCCGGATACAGGTCGTCGGAATTGCTATCGGGCAACTGCAGCAAGGCGGGAGGGAGATTAAAAGGGGGGCGTCCCAGGTTAACCGGCCGCCACCAGCCGTTCAGTATGTCGATGTTCTCTTCGGTGGCGACGTAGTTGGTGGTCAGCAGGTATTCCGCCTCGCTTCGGGCAAAGTTGTCGAGGGCCGAGGCGAGGTCCGTGTCCGATAGATGGACCAGGGCATCTCGGCAAATAATCAGGTCAGCCCGGGGCAACGCGTCCCGTGTCATGTCCAGGACGACGAACCTTCGGCCGGGTGCTTCGTAGCGGGCTCGGTTGGCGCGCACGACGTCGGGGACGATATCGGCCCCCGCGTAGTCGATACCGCGCAGTTGGACCTCCCGCAGCCAGTTGAAATCGCCACATGCCGCGTCGAGCAGCGATCGCGTTTCCAATCGGGCCAGCAGGAACTCCAGGCTCCGCTGAAGCCACTGGACCCGGTCGCGTTCCGATCCAGCGCCCGAGCGAGTTTCTACGGAGCCCCACTTATTCCGCCGATAGATGGTTTGAAATACCTGTGCCATCGGCGCTGCTTGCTGGACGCGTACCCCAGGCACAGTATCCAGCAGGTATCGACGACGCTGCACATCGAACACCGGCTCACCGGCTACCTGCAGGTAAGCGGGGCGCCGCCCATCGATCACCGGCTCGTCCGGCATCCCAACATTCCGCACGCAGATCACCGCAATCATCTTCCGGCTGCCGCGACGCTCCGCCGTCGTTGTATCTCCCCCTCCGCAGCCCCATTTCCACGCATTGAGGACGAGATCGGGCGAAAGCTCGACCTCCTCGTATGGGTGTCATGACCGACGAACGGGCCGCAGGCGGGCGGGGGTGGCATTGCTCGGGTTCCCGCGTTGAAGAACAACGCAGGATCCGGGAACGTCAGCCGGGACCTCCGCGCCCTGCTCGCCCGATGACGCCCCCGTCACGCGGACCGGCGAACTCGGACGCTGCCGCAACAAGATCACCAAGACCCCTTGGACTCAATCATCTAGGTGGTGAGGTAGCCGTTGTCCTGGTCATCGCTCATGTGCTTATCCCTTTCCGAACAGGTCTTGATGGGAACCACCGCTCCGTAGGTCAGCAGCAGTTCGACGGCTTCCTTGGCCGCCTCCGCGCCGATGCGCTCGGTGAGCCGCCGGCAGTCCAGGACGCCGTCACCCCGGTGCGCACGGTCGTATTCCTCGAGAACCTCCGGGAGAACGTCGACGTCGGCGTCACCGAACCGCAGGCGCCCGGATCCGGCGACGGACAAGATGGCGTACGGCACCACGCGAACCGTTTTCAGGGTCGGGCCGGCCAGGACCGAGGTCACCGGCCGGCGTGCGGGACCGCCAAGTGTGCGTTGCACTCCCGGCGTGACCAGGGCCGCCAGGCGCCCGTCGCTCAGTCCCTCCAGCCAGTTGATCAGCGCTCGGCGCGACTGCGTCATCGCCTGGCGAAGCACCGTCTCGTCGAGCCCGGTTCCGGGCGGTAGCGCGGCCCGTAGCGCGGGTTCCTCCGAGGCGGCGCGCAGCAGCGAGGCGAGCAGCCCCTGCGAGGTGAACTGCTTGATCCCGATGGTGACGTGCAGAGACCATTCGTCCGCTGTGACGCCGTTGTGAATCCAGCAGCCTGGCAGCCAGAGGACGACTCAGATGTGCAGTTCGATCTCGAGAAGGGGCTCACGGTCGGCGAAGTCCGCGGAGAGCTGGCCGGACCGGATCGAGCCGGGTGTCATCGGGTCCTCCACGATCGGCTCGAAGATCTGCCAGTTCTTTGAA
>JAOPYG010000435.1 GCA_025964685.1 Actinoallomurus sp.
CTGCGTCGTCCATCACGTGCACGACGAGCAGTTCGGGGTGCACTTCCCCTCGTGGCTCGCCCGGGTGGGCCGGCTCCTGGAGGGCCCGGTCGCACGCCGGGCGTACCGGCGCCACGCCTGCGTCGCCGTCTCCCCGTCCACGGTGACGGCCATGCGCGAGCGGCTGAGCTGGACCGGCCCCGTGTACGTGGTCCCCAACGGCGTGACCCCGCCGCCGGCGGTCCCCGCCGGGGACGGCACCGGCCTCGTGTGCGTCAGCAGGCTCGTCCCGCACAAGCGGATCGGGAAGCTGTTCGATCTTGCCGAACGGTTGCGGGTGCCCCTGCACATCGTGGGCCGCGGCCCGGAGGAGGACGCGCTGCGGGCCGAGGTGGCCACGCGGAGCCTCGGGGATCTCGTCCTGCTCGCCGGATACCTGCCCGAGGACGACAAGATCGCCCTGGTCGCCCACGCGCGCCTGCACCTGAGCACCTCGCGGGGCGAGGGATGGGGGCTGAGCGTGACCGAGGCCGCGGCGCTCGGCGTGCCGACGGTCGCCTTCGACGTCGACGGTTTGCGCGACGCCGTACGCGACGGGGTGACCGGCTGGCTCGTCCCCGACGGAGAGTCCCTGGAGGACACCGTGGAGCGGGCGCTGAAGGAGCTTTCCGACTCCCGCCGCCGGGCCGAGATGGCGGAGGCCTGCCGTGACTGGGCGGCGCAGTTCGACTGGGCGCGCAGCGCCGACCGGATGGCGGCCCTGTTGGACGCCGCCGTCAGGCGCGGCACGGCGTACAGCACCCGGCCCGAGGCGGTCGTGGTCCGTCGCGGCGGTGGGGAGCAGGTCGTGGAGGGCCCGGTCCGTGACGAGCTCGCCGACAGGCGCGGAACCGATCCCGTTCGGACGGCCACGGACGTCGAGCGACTGCTCGGGTGGGCAGGTGGATGGCCGCGGTGACGCATGCGGCGGTCGCCGAGCGGCCCTCCGGTGGTGAGGACGCGGCGGCCGGCGAGCTGGACCTCCGGCTCCGCGAACGGCTGCGCGTACTGCTGTGCTGCCTCTGCCTGAGCCTCCTCGCCTCGGCCACGCGACCCGGCAAGATCATCCCGGACACCAAGATCGACCTGCCGATCGACCCGGTCCGCTTCCTCGGCCGGGCGCTCCACCTGTGGGACGTCGAGCAGTTCGGCCAGCTCCAGAACCAGGCGGCCGGCTACCTGTTCCCGATGGGGCCGTTCTACGTGCTGGGGCACCTGGCCGGGATACCGGCCTGGATCGTCCAGCGGTTCTGGTTCGCCCTGCTGCTGTGCGTGGCGTTCCTCGGCATGCGGCGGCTCGCCGAGCGCCTCGGCATCGGCTCGCCGGGCGCGCGGCTGGTGGGCGCGATGGCGTACGCGCTGAGCCCGCACGCGCTGGCCGTGATGGGCATCAACTCCTCGGAGTACCTGCCCCTGGCGATGCTGCCCTGGATCGTGGTGCCGCTCGTGACGGTCACCCGCCGCGGGGACGAGTGGGAGAGGCGCGGCAGCGGGCGGATCACGGCGGCGGCGCGGTCGGGGCTGGCGGTCGCGTGCTGTGGTGGCATCAACGCCACGGCGGTGCTCGCGGTGCTGGTCGTGCCGGCCCTGTTCGTGCTCACCCGGCCGCGCGGCACCGCACGGATCCGGCTCCTCGCCTGGTGGTGCGTTGCCGTGGCGTTCGCCACCGCGTGGTGGTCGGTGCCGCTGCTCCTGCTCGGCAAGTACGCCTTCTCCTGGCTGACCTACACCGAGAAGGCGTCCACGACGACCTCGGCCACCAGCCTGGTCAACGTCTTCCGTGGCGCCGAGCGGTGGACGAACGTCCTCACGGTCGACGGAGGCGCGTGGCTGCCGCTCGGCCACGTGTTCATCACCGAGACCCTGCCCATCCTGGCCACCGCGGCGGTGGCCGCGCTCGGCGTCGCGGGCCTGGTGCGGCGCGGCCTGCCGGAGCGTACGTTCCTGCTCGTCACGCTGGTCCTGGGCGTCAGCGTCATCGTCGCCGGTCACGCCGGGCCGCTCGCCGTGGAGGTCCGGCACCTGATCGACGGGCCGCTCTCGCCGTTCCGCAACCTGTACAAGTTCGACGGCCTGGTCCGGCTGCCGCTCGCCCTCGGCCTCATTCATCTGCTGACACCCTCGGGCGCCCGGCGACGTCGCACCTGGCCCGTCGCGGCCGCGCTCGTCGCCGTCGCCGGGGTGGCGGCCTCGACGCTCAGCACCGGCCTGTCCGTCGCCGGCGACTTCCCGGCCGTGCCGCCGTACTGGCGTCAGGCCACCACCTGGCTCAACGGCCACGCCGGCGACCAGGGCATCATCACGGTCCCCGGCTCCCGCTTCGCCGAGTACCTGTGGGGACGGCCGCTGGATGAGATCACCGAACCGCTGATGACGGCCCGCTGGGCCGAACGGCAGATCGTGCCGGCCGGCTCGGCCGGGCTCACCCGCATGATGGACGCGATCGACCAGCGCCTCACCGCCGGCCAGGGATCCAGCGGGCTCACCCAGGTGCTCGGCCGGATGGGCGTGAAGTACGTCCTCGTCCGCAACGACCTGAAGCGCGACGACCTGCGCGGCGCGTGGCCCGCCCGTATCCACGAGGCGCTGTACTCCTCGCCCGGCATCAGCCGCGTCGCGTCGTTCGGAGACGTCCCGGTCGGCACGACCCTGCCCGACGACGCGGTGAACACCATCGACCAGCCGTACCCGCCCGTGGAGGTCTTCCAGGTCGCGGGCGCCGACAGCGTCGTCAGCATGACCGGTGTCGACCAGGCGCTGCGGCTCTACGGCTCGCCGGAGGCCATGTTGACCATGGCCGACAACGGGCTGCTGAGCGGGCGGCCCGTACTCCTCGACGACGACGATCCGCAGGCGTCCG
The DNA here is from genome assembly GCA_025964685.1 of Actinoallomurus sp. GTDB lineage: Bacteria > Actinomycetota > Actinomycetes > Streptosporangiales > Streptosporangiaceae > Actinoallomurus. Next base: position 2,879 of record JAOPYG010000435.1, read on the forward strand.
GGCGTGCGGCGGTGAGCGACTCGCTGCGCCGCGTCCAGCGCAACTTCGGGGAGCTGCGCGGACAGACCTCGCCGACGATGATCGCGTCGGAGAAAGCCGACCGACCGGGCGACGAGCGCGACTTCATGGAGAACGCCTGGGACCGCTACTCGACGGTCGCCACGTACACCGGTATCAAGAACGTCACCGCGTCCTCGTCCGCCTCCGACATCGACTCGATCGCCCAGCTCGACGACCCGGGCACCCTCCCGTACGCCGGCATCGACGGCAACCCGTGGACCCAGTGGAAGACCGGCGGCTGGAACGGCCCCATCGGCCAGTGGCTCAAGGTCGACTTCGGCCGGCCGGTGACGCCGCGGAACGTCACGGCGACGTTCACCCAGGACGACTGGCTCGGACCGCCACCGAGCCGGATCGAGATCACGACCCAGAACGGCAGCGTCGAGCAGGACCTCGCGGCCACGTCCGCCGCTCAGCCCCTGGCCGTGGCCGGTGGCAGGACGACGTGGCTGCGCATCCGGATCCTCGCGATCGCCTCCAAGCCCCTCGTCCCGGCCGCGGCGCGCGTCGGCATGTCCGAGCTGCACATCGACGGCGTCCACGCGCTCCGGCACTATCGGCTGCCCTCGACGCCCGGGGGCGGCACGGTCGTCATGACCCGCGCGCCGGGCCGGCTGCCGGCCTGTATGCAGGGCTCCGTACGGTGGGTCTGCTCGCCCGAGCTACAGCGGCAGGACGAGGAAGGGTTCGCCTTCGACCGGGTCTTCAATGCGCCGGCGGCGACGAAGGCACGGCTGTCCGGCACGGCGGCGCTCATCGACACCAAGCTGATCCAGCGCTACATGAGCACCGACCCCCGCGTCAGCGCGACGGCGAGCTCCGTGGCGACGGGCGAGGCCGCCGGAATGGCCCGCTCGGCCTTTGACGGCGACCCGGCCACCACGTGGGTGCCGGCCGGCGGCGACGCCGACCCGTCGCTGGCGTTGACGTGGCGGCGCGCGACCTGGGTGCGCCAGGTGAAGATCAAGCGTCCACCGGGTGCGAGCGGCCTGCTGAAGGTGCGCGTCGAGGGCGACCGCGGCCGATGGCGCGAGGGCGTGATCGGCGCTGACGGCCTGCTGACGATCGCGCCGATGCGGACGACCCGGCTGACGCTGCGGTTCCCGTTGGAGACCCCGCAGGTCACCGACGTCACGATCCCGCACGTCCCGACCTTGCGGCCGCTCCCCGGCCGGCGCCTGTCGCTGCCGTGCGGCCTCGGGCCGAAACTGCGAGTGGACGGGGTGAGCGTGCCGACCCGCGCGAGCGGCACCTTCACGGACGTGCTCGCCGGGCGGCCCCTGCGCTTCGTCGCGTGCCGCGCGGTCCGTCTCCGGGCCGGCGCGAACGAGCTGGACCCGATGGCCTTCGACTCGTTCCGGATCGACTCCGCCGTGGTGGACCCGGCCGGTGGCGTCGCGGCCGTGCCACCCGCGCGACCGTCGTACGTGCAGGTCACGCGGTGGACGCCTCAGGACCGGCGGGTCGAGGTCAACGCCGACCAGGACTCGTACCTGACCGTCGCGGAGAACTTCAACGCGGGCTGGCGGGCGACGGTCGGCGGCCGGACCCTGCACCCGGTGCGGCTCGACGGCTGGCGGCAGGCATGGGTCGTCCCCGCGGGCACGATCGGCACCGTACGCCTGACCTACGGGCCGGACCGGGTCTACCGGGCCGCCCTGTTCTCCGGGCTCGGGCTGCTGCCACTGCTCCTCGTCGTGGGGCTGTGGCCGGCCCGGCTGACCCCGCTGCGGTATCGCGTACGGCACGGGCCGGTCGTGGCCCGGGCCCGCGGACGGGGCGCCGCGATGGCGGGCGAGGTCGCGGCGATCATGGTCTCGGCCGGCGTGGGCTACTGGGCCGGTGGAGTCGCGGGCGCGGGCGTCGCGGCGGTCGCGGCGGCGGCGTTCGCCTGGGCGCCGCGACGCGAGCGGTCCTGGCTGCTGTCGCCGTGGACGGCCGCGGGAGTGCTGTTCGGGGCGACCGCCGTCTCGGTGGCGGGCACGCATATGCACGGTCCCCACCCGGCGGTGTTCACCGAGACCCTGCCACGGCTACTGTGCCTGGTCGTCGTCGCCCGGCTGGCCGTGGCGCTCGGCGGGTCCCCCGACCGGCGCGGCCTGGCGGCCGGCCTGCCATCGCCGCGAGGCCAGCCGGAGGATCGGCTGCTCGACGTAGTAGAAGGAGATCGTCGCGACGCCGACGGACAGCACCGCGACCACCGGGAACTCCGTGAGGAAGTGACCGGTGAAGGGTGTGTGGCCGACGAGGTCGCTCCAGCCGAGCAGCACCGGCACCTGCCAGAGGAAGACGCCGTAGGAGATGCGACCCAGGAACCGCATGACCCGGTTGCCGAGAACGGCTCGCATGACGGGCTCGTCGGCGGGGGCGAGCGCCACCGGGGCGATGGCGAAGGCGGCGACCAGGCCGTACAGCAGGATCCGGAACTCCGAGGTCCAGACGGTGTCGACCGTGGCCAGGTCGGCCGGCCCGGAGAGCGGTGAGGCGGCGATGCAGTACGTCACCGCCGCGATCAGCCAGCACGTGCCCCACGACCGCGCGACGGTGCGGCCGAACCGGGCCGCGCGCGCCGACCCCGTACGGGCCCGCACCGACACGACCGCCAGCGCCATGCCGATCGCGAACCACGCCAAGTAGCGCGGCAGCCAGACGCCGAGCAGAGGGGCGTACGCCGGGTGGAAGAGGAAGATCGTGTAGACGAAGGACAGCGCGGCGTACACGGCGATGCCCCGCAGCAGGCGCCGCGCCCGCCGGTCCGCGTCGGGCACCCCCCGCTCGCCGAGCCGGGCGTACCACCCGAGGAGGGCGGCGGTCACCGGCAGGAGGACGTACCAGGCGACCTCGACGCTGAGGCTCCAGATCTGCCAGAGGCCCTCCGGGCCGAGGCCGTTGCCCCACCACGGATGCGGTTGGTAGGTGTAGCTGAGCGTCAGCAGCTTCAGCCAGGTCCAGACGTCGCCGAGGTGGGAGTTCAGGATGACGACCATCACGTACACGACGAGCGTCCAGTACGCGGGCAGGATGCGGAGCGCTCGGCGCCGGTAGTAGCGGCGGACGCCTACGGCACGGCCGCCCTCGACGTCGAGCAGCCGCGCGGCCCACGGACGGTAGAGCAGCAGTCCTGAGAGCGTGAAGAAGACCGTGACCGCGATCGAGCCCCCGGAGAACAGCCACGCCACCGTGTTCTGCCTCAGGGTGTCGCCGGTGTCGGACGCCACGTGCAGCACCAGGACCCCGAACGCGGCGATCGCGCGTACGCCGTCCAGCGCGTCGTAGTGTCCCTCCGACCTGGGCCGGGGGCTCGCCGGACGCGCGATCGTCGCACTGGGTAGGTGGGCTGTCACGGGCTACCTCCGGGGCCGGGATCAGAAGCCTACGCGCAGGTAACATGATCGCAACAAAGATCGTCCCATCGGTTCGCAAATGCCGCATTCCCCTATGATTCAGGCAATTTCCTCTGGGAGGTCGACGGTGCGGCGCAAGGTGGGTTTGGTATTGATCGGCGTCGGGGCGTTTTTCATCGCACTCGCCCCGCTGGTGCGTTTCTACGTGGCACGGCAACTGATCGCCGCGCCCCTCGACGTCTATGAGAAGAGCACGCTCCGCGCCGATGCGGCCACGTATCTGGACACCACCAAATGGAAAATCCAGAAGGGCGCCACGGTCACCGCCACCAACACCACGCGCGGCGACGTCCACGCTGGTGACGGCAAGGTCGCGGTCTGGGACTCGTTCACCTCCATCGAGGATCCGTCCGCGAATGCGAAGATCGAGACTCAGGCGCAGCGCGCGGTCTTCGACCGCCGTACCGCCGAGTTGCGAAACGGTCGCGGAGCGTCGGTGAACAGTGACTCCGCGGTAAAGCAGGCAGGTATCGGCCTCTTTTGGCCCGTCGACGTGAAGCGAAAGTCCTATCCCTATTTCGACATCACCACCAAGCGCACGTGGCCGATGTCCTATGAGGGCGAGGAAAAGGTCCACGGGGTCAAGACCTATCGCTTCGTCCAGCAGATCCCGCCGACCGTCACGGACTCCATCAAGCCGGGCGTGCCCGCGTCGCTGCTGGGCGTGGCGCCCGCGCAGCTGTCCAAGATCCCGGGCTATGACAAGAAGAACAACGCCGTGGCGGTGGACCGCGTCTACCAGTCGACGGTCACGGCGTGGGTCGACCCGCGCACCGGGGCACCGGTGAACCAGGAGCAGAAGGTCACGCAGACGCTGCGCACCAGCGATGGCGTCGACCGGCTCGTCGTGGCGGACCTGGACCTGAAGATGACGCCCGAGAGCCAGAAGAGCCTCGTGGACACCTCGGACAGCGAGGCCACGAAGATCGCCCTGGTCCGGACCTGGCTGCCGTACGGCGGCGGCGGCCTCGGCGTGATCCTGCTCGTCGTGGGGCTCGCGCTCGCCGTCTCCGGACGCCGCAAGCCCGCGCACCGCGGGGCCACGTCCGGCGGGGCCACGTCCGGCGGGGCCACGTCGGGTGAGGCCACGTCCGGTGAGAATGCGGACGGCCCCTCGCCGTCAGGCGAGGAGCCGTCTTCCTGATCTCGCCGGCCGAGGGTCAGCCCTCGATGCGGTGCTGGCTCCAGAACGACGTCAGGTCGGTCGAGGTCAGCGCCTGCGCCGCCGCCTTGAACTCGGCGGTCGTGGAGACGCCGTACCAGTGCGACTGCGCGTAGTCGTGCGTCAGCTTGGTCATCGCCGTGGTGCCGAGCACCCGGCTCAGATCGTGCAGCGCGCACCGGCCATAGCCGTAGACGACCGTGGAGTACCGGTTGGAGTGGGCGTCCCAGTAGGCCATCGAGTTGGTGATCTTCTCGGCGGACGACGCCCACGACACGCTGTTCCAGCAGCCCGACCCGGTGGAACCCTGATACAGGTCGGTGGCGTAGTCGGCGAAGGACTCATCCAGCCAGGGGCTGGTGTACTCATCGTCGCCGACGATGCCGTACCACCACTGGTGGGCCAGTTCATGGGCCAGCGCCGTGGAGCTGACCAGGTCCAGGACGAACCCGGGATACTCCATGCCGCCGAACCAGAAGTTGTTGTCCAGGACGACGTCGGCCTCGCCGTACGGGTAGGCGCCGAAGCGCTGCCCGTGCGCGTCCAGCGAGGAGGTCGCGACGTTCAGCATCGACGTGGCCGAGCTGGAGGAGATGTTGCTGACCCGGTACACGTTGACCTTCACGCCGCCGGATGACGTGCCGGAGATCGCGGTGAACGGGCCGGCGGCCCAGGCGAAGTCCCGCACCTTCGAGGCGGTCGCGGTCGTCACCGTACGCCCGGAGGTGCCCGCCCGGTCCGTGGAGGTCCCGGTCGCCGGGACCTTGAGCGAGGTCGGGTGGTCCAGCGTGACGGTGAAGTCGCTGGCGAGCGAGTAGAAGGACTCGCCGTTGTTGGTGTATGGGTCCAGATGCCAGCCCGACGCGTCGCGGACGGCCAGCACCGGCAGGGCGTTGCCGATGAAGTAGTAGGACCCGTCGTGGCCGAACCGGTCGGCGCCGCTCGGCACGACGATCTGCAGGTCGAATCCCACGCTGCCCGACGCGCCCTGCGCCAGCGGAGCCGGCAAGGTGATCTTCAGTGCGGTGCAGCCGACCTGGAGCGTGCCGGCCGTACCCCCGGTCACGTTCGACACCGTGATCGGCGTGGACGGGCAGCTGCCGTGGTAGTTGTCCCACAGCCGCAGGTAGACCTCGGTCAGCGGGGTGGCGGCGGCGTTGGTGAAGCTCACCGACTCGTGGCCGGTCCACGTGCCGCCGGAGGTGTCGCTGGTCAGGCTGACGGCGTACGACGGCGCGGCCGGCGTACGGGTGGGGTCGGCGGCCAGCTTGACGGCGGCCGGGACTCGTTCGGTGCCGGCCGCTTGTGCGGCGGTCAGCGGGGCCATCGCGGCCACCATGGCGGCGACGATCGCGATCTTCCTTCTCATCATGACTCCCGAGGATGCGAGGGCCCCGGGTGCGCACGCGCCCCGGGGCCCTGCTGGATCACGGTCAGGACGCGTTTACCGCCACGTCGTCAAGGACGAAGCTGGTCTGCAAGGACGAGTCCTCGGTGCCGCTGAACGATAGCGTCACCGTCTGGCCCGCGAAGGAGGACACGTCGAAGGTCCTGTTCACGTAGCCGGAGGCGGCGTTGGCGTTGCTGTAGGTGGCGAGGGTCGTGCTGCCGATCTTCACGGTCAGCTTGTCGTAGGCGGTCGTGCCGGTCTCGCTCGTGTCGATGTGCAGCCAGAAGTTGAGCGAGGCGTGGCATCCGGACGGGATGGTGACCGACTGGCCGGCGCTGTCGGTGTGGGTGGTGCCGTAGCCGTCGAGCCAGGCGAAGTAGCTGCCCGAGTGCGCGGTCTCGCCGCCGCCGGTCGAGACGACGCCCGAGGTGGTCGTCCACGGCGTCGTGCCGGACTCGAAGCCGCCGTTGGTGATCTTGTTGCCCGTCGAGGAGCAGCCGCCGCCGACCGGGTTGATCGTCCAGGTGAAGCTGGCCGATCCGGTCGCGTTGGAGGTGTTCTTCGCGGTCACGGTGACCGAGGAGGTCCCGGCGGTGGTGGGCGTGCCGGAGATCAGGCCGCTGGAGGCGTTGATCGACAGGCCGGCGGGCAGGCCCGTCGCGCTGTAGGTCAGTGCCTGGCCGGCCGGGTCGCTGGCCTGGATCTGCAGGCTGGCGGCCGTGCCGACCGTGCTGGTCTGGTTACCGGGGTTGGTCACCGACGGGGCGCCGGGCTGGCCGGGGCAGGTGCCGGGGACCGGGTCCGTGCCGGTGACGCTGACGGCGGCCCATGCGGCGTTCACCGTGTTGTACTCGGTGCAGTGGGTGCCGTACAGGTCGGCGGCGGCCTTGAGGGAGTCGGTGCGCGCGTTGGCGTAGTTCTCGTTGCTGTTGGCGTACGACGCGAGCGCCCGGTACCAGATCTTGCCGGCCTTGTCGTTGCCCACACCGGTGACCGTCGAGCTGTTGCAGGTCGGGCTGTTGCCGTACCCGTGGTCACCGCTGCCGACGGCCAGCAGGAAGAACCAGTGGTTGAGCGGGCCCATCGAGTAGTGCGGGTCGAGCGAGCCGTTGCTGCTCGTCCAGCAGTTCGGCGAGGTGCCGTCGAGCGAGGGCTGGTACATGTAGCGCAGCGGCGTGTTGTTGCCGTTGATGTTGATCAGCTCGCCCATGGTGTAGTCGGGCGTGTCCTTGGCGTTGTTGGCGTAGAACTCCACCATCGTGCCGAAGATGTCGCTGGTGCCCTCGTTCATGCCGCCGGTCTCGCCGTTC
>JAOPYG010000380.1 GCA_025964685.1 Actinoallomurus sp.
TCCTCACCATCGCGGCCACCGCGTGCCTCGCGGTCAACCGCACCGCCGCCTCCGGGCCGGGCGGTGACGCCGGCCCCCGGGGCCGCGGGCACTGGGCCGACGTCACGATGGCGCTGCCGTACGCGGTGTTCGGGCTGCTCGCCGGCGGCCTGCTGACCTTCTCGACCGTGTGCACCCTGCTGGGCCGGTCGCGCCCGTCGCATGCCACGGCCGTGGGCGTGCTCGCGCTGTCGCTGTCCATGGGCTTCGCCGAGTGGATCCTCGTCTCCTACCGCCGGCGAATGCACCAGACGCTGCTCAGCCGCACCAGCGTGGAGGGTTTCGTGCGCGCCGCACGCGCCACACTGGTGGCCGCGGTCGTCGCCTACCTGTTCGTGCTGACGGGTCTCACCGTCGCCATCACGGCACTGGCGGGCCTGCGCGGACATCTGCCCCGGGATCTGGCCGACGCGTCCGCGACACCCTGGACGGCCGGTGGCTACCTCGGACTGGGGGGCGCCTTCTTCGTGGCGCTTCTCCTGCAGTCCTGCGGCCGCATCCGGGCCGTGCTCGTCACGTGCGCGGCCGCCCTGACCGCCGAGGCCGTGGCCTCCTGCGTCGCGGACCCCTGGGTGGTCCAGTTCGCGGTGGCCGGCGGGCTGTTCGGCGCTCTTTCGGCCTACGCGTTCGTCGTCCTCGGCAGGGCGACCTCCCATCGATAGATGAGATCCCTTACCGCAAAGAAAAGGCGTGAGATGGAAAGTCTGGTCGCGGTCACGGGGGCCGAGGGCTTCATCGGCTCCCACCTCGTCGAGCTGCTCGTGGAGCGCGGTCATCGCGTGCGCGCGATGGTGCAGTACAACTCGTTCGGAACCTGGGGCTGGCTCGACACCCTCCCGCCCGGCGTCCTGGACCACGTGGAGGTGGTGCTCGGCGACGTCCGGGATCCGGCGTCGACCCGTGACCTGATCGGTAAGGCGGAGGTCGTCTACCACCTCGCCGCCCTGATCGCGATCCCCTACTCCTACCGGGCGCCGCATTCCTACGTCGAGACCAACGCGCTCGGCACCCTGAACGTGCTGGAGGCCGTGCGCAACCTGGGCACCTCGCGGCTCGTGCACACGTCCACCAGCGAGACCTACGGGACGGCCAGGACGGTCCCGATCAGCGAGGACCATCCGCTGCAGGCCCAGTCCCCCTACGCGGCCTCGAAGGTCGCCGCCGACAAGCTCGTGGAGAGCTACCACCTCAGCTTCGAGCTGCCGGTGGTGACACTGCGGCCCTTCAACACGTTCGGGCCGCGGCAGTCCGCTCGGGCCTTCATCCCGACCGTGACCAGCCAGATCGCGGCGGGCGCGGACGTCGTCTCCGTGGGGGCGCTGGACCCGACCCGGGACTTCACCTTCGTCAAGGACACCGCCGCCGCGTTCGTCGCGGTCGGCACGGCGCCGGCGGCGGACGTCGTGGGCGAGCTGTTCAACGCGGGCACCGGTCAGGAGATCTCGATGGGCGCGCTGGCCGAACAGATCGCCGGGCTCATGGGCCGGGAGGTGTCCTTCCGGTCCGAATCGGCCCGGCACCGGCCGAGGAAGTCGGAGGTGATGCGCCTGGTCTGTGACGCCGCGAAGCTGCGGCGGCGCACCGGCTGGCAGCCCCGGCACACGCTGAACGACGGGCTCAAGCACACGATCGAGTGGTTCTTGGACCCGGCCAACCTGGACCGCTACCGGCCCGGCAGCTACACCGTCTGAACAGGGAGTCGACATGCACGCGGTGATCCTTGCCGGCGGCAAGGGCGTACGGCTCCTCCCGTACACCACAACGCTGCCGAAACCTCTCGTCCCGATCGGGGACCAGTACTCGATCCTGGAGATCGTCCTTCATCAGCTCGCCCGGCACGGGTTCCGTACGGTGACGCTCGCCATCGGGCACCTCGGCCACCTGATCCGGTCGTACGTCGGCGACGGCGGCCGGTGGGGGATGCACGTGGACTACGCGGTCGAGGAGTCGCCGCTCGGCACCATCGGCCCGCTCCTCACGATGCGTGACCGGCTCCCGGACGACTTCCTCGTCATGAACGGCGACGTCCTCACCGATCTGGACTTCGCGAGCCTGCTCGGGGAGCACAACGCCACAGGCGCCGCGCTGACCATCGCCACCTACCCGCGCCAGGTGAAGATCGACTTCGGCGTGCTGAAGACCGAGGACGGGCAGGTCGTGGAGTTCACCGAGAAGCCGACGCTGGACTACCGGGTGAGCATGGGCGTCTATGGGGTCTCCAGGGACGTCCTGGCTCGGTACGAGCCGGGACTGCCGCTCGGATTCGACGAGCTGATCCTCGGCCAGCTGGCCGACGGCTGCCCTCCGCGCGAGTATCGCTTCGACGGGTACTGGCTCGACATCGGCCGGCCGGACGACTACGACAGGGCCAACGCGGAGTTCGACGGGCTGCGGCCGGCGCTGCTGGAGGGCGTGGACACATGAGGATCCTGCTCGTCGGGGCCAGCGGCTTCATCGGCCGGCACGTGCGGGGCCGGGCCGCCGGCTGCGAAGTGGTCACCCTCTCACGGTCCCGGGGTGTTGGTGAGGTGTGCCTGGACCTGGCGGCGGCCACCCCGAAGGAGGTGGCCGGGCTGATCTGGGAGGTAGCGCCGGACGCGGTGGTCAACTGCGGCGGCGCCACCGGGGGCGAGGTGGCGGACCTGGCGTCCGGCAACGTCGTGGCCGTCGCGAGCCTCGTCGCGGGCCTCACCTTGTTCCCCTCTCCGGCTCCGGTCCGTCTGGTCCACCTCGGGTCGGCGGCCGAGTACGGACAGGTGCCGTCCGGGACACCGATCACCGAATCCGCGGCTCCCCGGCCGGTGAGCCCGTACGGTGTCACCAAGCTTTCGGGAACCGAGATCGTACGGGCGGCGCGGTTGGACGCGGTCGTCCTCCGGGTGTTCAACCCGATCGGACCGGGCCTGCC
>JAOPYG010000462.1 GCA_025964685.1 Actinoallomurus sp.
GTATACGTCCACGTCTTCATCAGCACAACCGGGCAGCAGAAGTTGGTGAGCAGCCGCATCACCACATCGCTGAGACGGAACGCCAGCGCATCAGGGTGTGCCACCGAGCGTTCGCCAGTCGACTTACGAACCCGTTCCGAGACATCGCTGAGACTGACACCAGCGCATCAGCGTGCCACCCCCCGAGCCCCCGCAGCAACTGCCCTTGAGGCCGCCTATGGGCACTCAAGCAGCTGGGCAGACGGCTGGGCTTGTCGATGTAGCTGTACTTCGCTGCTGTACAAGATCAAAAAGGCCGGTTCCATGATCGGAACCGGCCTTTGACGTGGGTGGACCTAACTACCGCTTACTCAAACACAAACGACCACGTCAGAGCACTGCGACCGAAGCTCGATGCGTTGCTCACCGAGGACGGTCGGTGACAGCCGGACCAGCCGGACGGCAACTGTTCGCGATCAGATCGAGTTTGAAGGTAACGACGTAATCGGGCGATCTCGACAGCCCGGCCTTCCAGGCAAAGCATGTGCAGGCATCGATGGACACGGTCATGACTGTCCTGCTCTGATATGGCTGTGCGGCGGAGGCGGTTTCTCACCTGACGACCACCCATCATCGCGACTGCCAGCGGCAATACAAATTCGACCCATGGAAGTGGATACGAACCTAAGGAACAATCGCGCGGCCGCATATCTACTAGCCAGCTTTGTGGCGGTATCTATGGTCGCCATGATCGTGATCTATGCACCGGCGATTATCGCACCGAATCGCACAGATAAGGATCTGGCCAATATCGCAAACCCGGAGACGATGTTGACACTTATAGACTCCCGGCTAAAGCTACAGAATGACGTAAGGACAAGCTTAATGAAAGGCATTGCAGGAGCTGCGGTATTGGATCGTGGATGTCAGGAGTTGCGTGGGGTTACCAGGCCGGATTCGTAGGCGAGGACTACGAGCTGAGCGCGGTCACGGGCGTGGAGCTTGGTCATGGCCCGGTTGATGTGGGTTTTCGCGGTCATCGGGCTGATCACCATGCGGTCGGCGATCTGATCGTTGGACAGGCCCTGCGCGACCAGGGCGACTGCCTCGCGTTCGCGGTTGGTCAGCTCTTCCAACCCCGTCTCGGCGCCGGTGTTGGGCGGCTGGGTGACGTACCTGTTGATGAGCTTGCGGGTGATCGAGGGTGCGAGCAGGGCGTCGCCGCGCGCGGCGACGCGTACGGCGTGCAGGAAGTCTTCCGGCACGATGTCCTTGACGAGGAATCCGGCCGCGCCGACGCGCAGCGCGTTGAAGACGTATTCGTCCAAGCCGTAGTTGGTCAGGATGACGACATGCACCCGGGCCAGGTCCGGGTCCGCGGCGATGAGCCGGGTCGCCTCGATGCCGTCGATGACCGGCATCTGGATGTCGATGAGCGCGACGTCGGGCAGGTGCTCCCTGGCCAGAGCCAGGCCCTCCTTCCCGTCGGCAGCCTCGGCCACCACCTCAATGTCGTCCTCGAGGTCGAGGAGCGCGCGGAATCCGCTGCGAATGAGCTGCTGGTCGTCGGCCAGCAGGACACGGATCATGACGTCTGCTCCACGGGGAGTTCGGCCTGGACAGTAAAGCCGCCCTCGCCGCGCGGTTCAGCGCGCAGCCGACCGCCGAGGACGGTGACTCGTTCGCGCATCCCGAGCAGCCCGACGCCGGGCGTCGGGGCGGTGTCCGGCGCGGCCTTGCCGTCGTCATCGATGCGTATCGCGAGGACGTCCGGGCGGCAGTCGATCCGGACCGACGCCGTGGCGGCGTCCGCGTGACGGGCGATGTTGGTGAGCGACTCCTGAACGATCCGATAGACGGTCCGGCCCACCGCGGCCGGCACGTCGTGTCGCTGTCCTTCGATCGTCAAACTTGCGTCCAGGCCGGTCATGCGGAACCGTTCCACCAGTTCTGGGACGTGGTCGAGCCCGTGCGGCGGGGTCTTTTCGTCGTCGCGCAGGGCCTCCAGGGTCGCCCGCAGTTCCCGGGTTGCCTCACGACCGGCCTCCCGGATCGCCAGCAGGGCATCCGGTACCGGTTCGCCGCGCTTGCGAGCCAGGTGGACGGCGACTTCGGACTGCACCTTGATGACAGAGATCTGGTGGGTCAGCGAATCGTGCAGCTCCCGCGCGATGTGCAGCCGCTCCTCGTCGGCGCGGTGCCGCGCGGTCTCCTCCCGGGTGCGCTCGGCTTCGTCCGCCCGCCGCTCGGCCTGCCGCAGCGCTTCACCCGCGGCGCCTGCGGCAATCAGCCAGGCGATCTCCAGGGCACCGCGCGCCTGCGCGAACGCCTTGCCCGTGTCGTGCAGGCCCGAGGCCAGGGCCGCTAGGGGGAGCGTGGCCAGCACGGCCACGCTCGCCACCACGGTGACGGTGCGGTGTCCCTCCCGTACGGCCGCGTACACCGCGAACAGGAACGCGACGGCGGGCACGTTGAAACCGGCCGCCTGGTACCCCACCGCGCACAGCCCGGTGGCGGCCAGGATGGGAACGGGAGTCCGGCGGCGCCAGACGAGCGCCAGGCCGCCGGCCGCCAGCAGCGTGCTGCCGAGCAGGGCGAAGCCCGTGCCGGAGTGCCGCTCGGACAGGCCGGTGACCAGCAGCGTCGCCGCAACGCCGACGGCGATCGCCCAGTCCCTCACACCGGCCGGGACACCGGACCATCCTGTGCTCATGCGCGCACCCTAGCCGGAGCAGGCCTCGGGCGAGTCCCGCTCCCGGACGAGTGATCGGCTACCACGTACGCAGTACGTGCGCGGCGCCTGCGGCGTCCGCGGCAGCGCGAAGTGTCTGCGTCCGCCGGACGACCGGAGGCGGGTCAGGCGGACATGCTCGGGTGATCCAGTTCCCGTGAGCAGAAGGAGCACCTCATGTCAGTCCGCACTGTGCTTGCCGTGGCCGGAGCGGCCCTGATCAGCGGTCTCGTGCTCGCCGAACCGGCGGCCGCGGACCCCTCTGTCCAGCCGGTCGCCGCAAGCGTCTACACCCTGAGCGTCGGCCGCATCGGATCCTCCTTGGCCGCACTGGTCGGCCTCCTCGGCGCGGTCAATGGCGGCCTGGCCCTGGCCCGCCCCACCGGTCAGGGTCACATCGGCACCTGGGCCCGGCGGAACGGGGCCGTCACGGCTCTCGTGGCGGGTCTGATCGCCGTGGTCGTCGGCGGGTCGGTCGCGGCCACCGCCGACGGCGGTCTCGGCAGCGGCAACGGGCTGGGCGGCGCCTACGTCGCCATGCTGGTGGGCCTGATCGCCGTCACCCTCGGTTGGCTGGCCCGCTCCCGCCGAGCCGGCTGACCGAACCGTGAATCCTCTGGAATACCCGGCTGTATGCGCCGGCGGCTGGTGATGGCCGCACGATCGTTGGCGCGGTGAGAAGGGCGGCGTCGAGGGACAGATCGGCTGGTTCCGCCGCAACCATCTCCTCCCGGTTCGGGCAGTCTGGTTGTTTGAGCAGCTCAACGCTTTGGTGGACGCCCCCGACGAGGCTTGGCGCATCGGCACCCGGAAGCAGACCCCCGGCGTGCACTTCGCGATTGAGCAGCCGCGGCTGGCACCGCTGCCGGACGAGCCATTCGGAACCGGCATCTGGCTGACCACGCGGCGACCGGTTCAGCCGGGTCACGAGGCGCCGAACCACCGGTAAGCGATCAAGATCGCATTGTCGGTCTGGCGGTGCACCACGAGGGTGACGCCGGCCAGAGCGGCCGGCACGGTCGCGATGACGGCGCAGTGCCGAATCCGGGTGTCCCGCGGCCGCATGGTTGGCGCGTTCCGCGAGCTTCGCGATCCCGCACAGAGCGATCAGCGCGAGGGTGAGAGCGGCAGGCTCCGACGAATCGATGCTACGCCGGACAGGCCGCGCGACCGTTCGGGTCAGTGGGCGAGCTGGCGGAGCCAGTCGCCCAGTCCACGCTCGACGCGCACAGGTTCGCGGCGGAGATCACCGTCCTGGATGCTCTCCTAGCCGACCAGAAGGGGAGGAAACCAAGATCGGCTCCCACGTCGCTCCCATAATCGGACACCGAAGAAGCAGAGGCTCGACCTGAAGAACGGTCGAGCCTCTGACCTGCTGATTCCTGGGTGGAGCTGAGGGGATTCGAACCCCTGACCCCCTCGATGCGAACGAGGTGCGCTACCGGACTGCGCTACAGCCCCAACAACGCAGTAAGGCTAGCAAACATCGGGGACTCCTCGCGCGCCCGGGGACGCTGGTCCCCGGGCTCGCGATCCATCGCGTCAGTCTCCGACGGCGCGCAGGTCGGTGTACTGGTCGTAGACCTCTTCGCGTGCCCATGCGGGGAGTTCGATGACCTCGGCGCTGCGGGCGGCCTCCTCGGTCTCGCGGGCTTCCTCTGCCTCGTGTTCTTCCTGGGCACGGCGGAGCTGCGCGGCGCGGATGGCGGCCGCGCGGCGGCGTTGCTGGCGGCGGGCGTGGTCCATGCTCACCGCGACGCGCAGCAGCGACAGGTGGCCGGTGAGCAGCAACGCCGGCGGGATCACGAACCACCAGGGCGCGACCTGGACGGCGGTCGCGATGATCGCGGTCACTGTGAGCAGGCTGAGGCCGAGCGTGCGGCGACGGCGGCGGGCGATGACGGCGCCGCGACTGACGCGACGCCGGCGGGCCGGTGCGAGCGGCTCGGCCGTCTCCTCGAAGGCGACAACGTCGTCATCGGGGGTCTGTGGAATCGGCTCGTCGGCGTCGCCGCGGCGGTGCAGGAGACGGCCGATGCCCTCGCCGTCGCGACGGAGCCACATCGGCACGAGGACGATGCCCCAGACGACCACGATCGCGAGATAGAGGACTGCACTGCTCATCAGCCCTCCCCAATGCCGCGTTCCAGGCCCGCGCCGACCTTGGATACGCGCGCGCTCACGTCCCGCACGCTAAGACCCACAGTCAGTGGTTGACGAGTATTCGGGGCGGTGTGTCGCGAGATCGGGCCGTACATGAACGTCGGCATACCAATGTTTTGCGATTCGCCGCCTCAGCGGGGGAAAGCCTGCCGCGTGCTCGCCCGCCAGCGGGACATGAGTCCGCCGGGCACATCCTCGATGGTCAGGGCGTAACAGATGTGGTCTCGCCAGGCGCCGTCGATGTGCAAATGGCGTTGACGGACCCCTTCTTCGCGGAATCCAAGCTTTTCGACGACGCGGCGGCTCGCGGAGTTCTCCGGGCGGATGTTCGCCTCCACGCGGTGGAGCCCCATGTTGAAGAAACAGTGGTCGACCGCGAGGGCCACGGCGGTCGGCATGACGCCCCGGCCGGCGACGGCCTTGTCGACCCAGTAGCCGATCTGCGCGGATCTGGCGGAGCCCCAGACGATCGCGCCGATGGTCAGCTGGCCGGCGAAGTCACCGTCGTAGGTGACGACCCATGGCAGGGCGAGTCCTTGCCGGGCCTCGCGGCGCATCGTCTGTGCCATGCCGAGGTAGGGCCCGATGCCGCTGCGGAACAGAGGCGTCTCGGGGTTGGTCGGCTCCCAGCGGCGCAGCCACTCGGCGTTGCGGATTCGCACCTCTCGCCAGATGGAGGCGTCACGGAGACGCAACGGCCGGAGCCCGATCGGGCCCTCGGCCAGGGTGGCGGGCCAACCTCGCATGCGATCCACCCCTCCATGATTCCCCTCAGCACCCGCCTCGCGCCATCCCGGATCGCTACGAGGCGGACACCCTCAGGATGAACGCGGGTGGTCG
This sequence comes from Actinoallomurus sp., assembly GCA_025964685.1. GTDB lineage: Bacteria > Actinomycetota > Actinomycetes > Streptosporangiales > Streptosporangiaceae > Actinoallomurus. The sequence continues at coordinate 5,714 of JAOPYG010000462.1, forward strand.
CCGCCGCGGATCTGGTCGACCGCGTGCCGCAGCACGCCCGCGAGGACGTCCATGCCGTCCTTGACGCCTCCGGTCGAGCCGGGCAGGTTGACGATCAGCGTACGGCCGGCGACGCCGGCCAGCCCGCGGGAGAGCATCGCGGTCGGCACCTTGTCGACGCTGGTCAGGCGGATCGCGTCGGCGATGCCGGGCACCTCGCGCTCGATCACCCGGCGGGTCATCTCCGGCGTCAGGTCCATGGGCGTGAGGCCCGTACCGCCGCTCGTGACGACCACGTCATAGCCCTGCGCGACGGCGCTCCGCAGGGTCTCCTCGACGGGTTCACCGTCGGGGATCACCACCGGGCCGTCGACCTCGCAGCCGAGCTCGCGCAGCCGTTCGACCAGCACCGGCCCGGAGGTGTCCTCATAGACACCCGCCGACGCGCGGTTCGACACGGTCACCGCCAACGCCCGGATCATGGGTCCTCCAGTCAGGATCGTCGCCAGAGGCCGGTCTTGCCTCCGGTCTTCTCCTCCACCCGCACGTCCGTGATCACGGCGGCGGGATCGATGGCCTTGACCATGTCGATCAGAGCGAGGCCGGCGACGGACACGCAGGTGAGGGCCTCCATCTCCACGCCCGTACGGTCCGCGGTGCGGACCTGCGCCGAAATCGACACGCCGTCGTCGCGTACCGCCAGGTCCACGGTGACGCCGTGGATGGCGATGGGATGGCACAGGGGTACGAGGTCCGGCGTGCGCTTGGCCGCCTGGATGCCCGCGATGCGCGCCACGGCCAGGGCGTCGCCCTTGGGGACGCCGCCGGACCGCAGGGCCGCGACGCCCTCCGCCGACAGGCGTACGAAACCGGTGGCCGTCGCCGTACGCGCCGACACCTCCTTGGCCGAGACGTCGACCATGCGCGCCGCACCGGACTCGTCCAGGTGGGTGAAGTCGCCGCTCATGGCAGCCTCATGACGTCGACCTCGTCGCCCGCGGCGAGCGCCGTCGTGTCCTCGCCCACGACCATCAGGGCGTTCGACGAGGACAGCGAGAAGATCTGGTGCGACCCCTGACCTTCGGCGGGGCTCACGTGGTAGACGCCGTCGCGATACTCCAGGGCGCCGCGCAGGTAGTGCCGCAGCCCCGCGGGTGAGGTCACGGGCTCGGACAGATGGGCCACGACGGTGGGCAGCGGGTCGGGTGGCAGGCCCTGCAGGGCGCGCAGCGCGGGCCGTACGAACACCTGGAAGGACACGAACGCGCTGACCGGGTTGCCGGGCAGCGTGAACACCGGCGTGCGGTCGTCGAGCAGGCCGAAGCCCTGCGGCTTGCCCGGCCGCATCGCGACCTTGTCGAACTTCATCGTGCCGAGGCCGGACAGCACCTCCTTGACCACGTCGCGGGCGCCCATGCTGACCCCGCCGGACGTGATGATGAGGTCGGCGAAACCGAGCTGTTCTTCGATGCCGGCCAGCACCTGGCGAGGATCGTCGCCGATCACGCCCTGCCGGAAGCCGACGCCTCCGGCCTCGGTGGCGGCGGCGGTCAGCGCGAAGCCGTTCGCGTCCCAGATCTGGCCCGGGCCGACCATGGTCCCGGGCTCGACCAGCTCGCTGCCGGTGGACAGCACGACGACGCGGGGCCGCGGCCGTACGGAGACGCGGGCCCGGCCGATGGCGGCGAGCATGCCGATCTGCGCGGCGCCGAGGCGGGTGCCGCTCTCCAGCACGGTCTGGCCGACGGTGACGTCCTCGCCGCTGCGCCGGATGTAGTTGCCGACCTTGGCGGGCCGCCGGATCGCCACCTTGGCCGTACCGCCGTCGGTCCATTCGACCGGCACGATGGCGTCGGCACCGGCAGGCACCGGCGCGCCCGTCATGATCCGTGCGCACAGCCCGGCCCGGATGCCGTACGCCTCCTGGTCGCCGGCGGCGATGTCACCGACGACCGACAACGTCACCGGCGACGTCTCTGACGCGCCGGCGACGTCGGAGGCGAACACCGCGTAACCGTCCATGGCGGAGTTGTCGAAGGGCGGCAGGTCGACCGGAGCGGTGACCGGCTCGGCGAGTACGCCGTGCAGGGCCTCCAGCAGGGTGACCTCCAGTGGCGGGAGCTCTTTCGTCGCCGCCAGGATGTCCGCGAGGTGCTCATCGACCGTCTTCATGATCAGGCCGTGTCGTTCTCGGTGTCGCGCTTGGCGACGAAGTCGCGCAACCAGGGGAGGAACTCGGCCGCCAGATCCGGCCGGTCGGCGGCGAACTGGACGACCGTGCGCAGGTAGTCCAGCTTGTTGCCGGTGTCGTAGCGCCGCCCGCGGAACAGCACCCCGTGCACCGGGCCGCCCTGGGAACTGTCTCGCTGGGCGAGGGTCATCAGTGCGTCGGTGAGCTGGATCTCGCCGCCCCGGCCCGGCGGGGTCTTCTCCAGGACGTCGAAGACGGCGGGGTCGCAGACGTAGCGGCCGATGATGATCCACCGGCTGGGGGCCTCGCCCGGCACCGGTTTCTCGACCAGGTTGGTGACCTTGACGACGTCATCCTCGCTGGTCGGCTCGATGGCGGCGCAGCCGTACAGCGACACCTGCTCCGGCTCGACCTCCATCAGGGCGACGACGCTGCCGCCGAACTGCTCGCGGACCTCCAGCATGCGCTGGAGCAGCGGGTCGCGGGCGTCGATGAGATCGTCGCCGAGGAGGACGGCGAACGGCTCATTGCCGACGTGCTGGTGGGCGCAGTAGACGGCGTGCCCGAGGCCCTTCGGCTCGCCCTGCCGCACGTAGTGCACGATGCCGAGCTCGGCGGACTCGCGTACGGCCGCGAGCCGGTCGGGATCGTCCTTGGCGCGGAGCGCCTCCTCGAGCTCATAGGCGCGGTCGAAGTGGTCCTCGATCGGGCGCTTGCCGCGCCCGGTGACGAGGAGGAGGTCGTCGAGGCCCGCGTTGACGGCCTCCTCGACGACGTATTGGATCGCCGGCTTGTCGACGATCGGCAGCATCTCCTTGGGCGTCGCCTTCGTGGCGGGCAGGAAGCGCGTTCCAAGGCCGGCCGCGGGAACGACCGCCTTGGTTACGGGTGCGTGGTCGACCATGAGAAGACCCTAGCCTCCGGCGGGTCGTGATCCGCGGACGGAGTCCACGCGAACCGATCGCGGCCTGGGCGCACCGGCGCTTTCCGGTCGCGCGGGGCGGGAGAATGGAGCCGTGCGCGACATCGCCGAGGACAAGACCGCCCTGCGGGCCGGGCTGGCCGCCGCGCGCGCCCGGCTAGGCGGGGAGTCGCGAGCCGCGGCCGCCCGCGCGCTGCGCGACACCCTTCTCACCCTGCCCGAGGCCGAGATGGCCGGCACCGTCGCGGTGTACGTCTCGATCGGCGACGAGCCGGGGACGCACGGTCTGCTGTTCGCGCTGTGGAAGCGCGGCACGTACGTCCTGGTGCCGAAGCTGCTGCCCGGCGGCGACCTGGACTGGGCCTCGTACGAGGGTCCGGATTCGCTCCGGCTCGGACGGTACGGGCTGCTCGAGCCGATGGAGCCGCCGCGAGGAACGACGGCGGTCCGCGGAGCCGACCTGATCATCGTGCCGGCGCTGGCGGTGGCGTCGGCGACGGGCGTCCGGCTGGGGCGCGGCGGCGGCTCCTACGACCGCGTCCTCGCCCGTGTCGACCCGGGGATCCTGACGGTCGCGGCGGTGTACGACTCCGAGCTGGTCGATTCGCTGCCCGCCGAGCCGCACGACCGGCCGGTACGAGCGGTCGTCACGCCCTCACAGGGCGTCACGCGCTTCGGCTGACCAGGACCCGCCGGGTGCAGAAGAGGCACTGATCACATCGGCGTGCCATGTCGCAAACCCCTCTGGCACAGAAGAATCGGACCGACCCCCCATCGCGACACGCCGAGGAGTACGCCGAATGACCGGAGCCCTCCCATGGCGGATGCTCGCTCTGCCTCCCCTCGGCGAGGACCTGATCCGTCAGGTCTTCGGTCCGACGGGCGCAGAGATCGCCGTGCCCGCCGCACGTGACCGGGACGGGCTGCACGCGGCGCTCGCCGACGCGGACCTGGTGCTCGGCGACTTCACCGGCGTCCTCGCGATGGACGCGGCGGCCGTGGCGGCGGCGCCGCGACTGGCGTTCGTGCAGATGCCGTCGGTGGGAGTGGACTCCTGCGACCTCGACGCGCTGACCGCCGCGGGCGTACCGGTGGCCAACACCGCCGGGGCGAACGCGCGGGCGGTGGCCGAATGGGCGCTGGCCGCGGCCTTGGACGTGTCCCGCGGGCTCACGTGGGCGGACCGGCGGATGCGAGCCGGCGACTGGCCGCAGTTGGAGACCTCGCCCCGTGCCGCGGGTGAGCTGGCCGACCGCCGCGTGGGCGTTCTGGGGATGGGCGCGATCGGGACGGAGGTCGCGCGGCTGTTCGAGGCGATCGGCTGCACGGTGGCGTACTGGTCGCGCCGGCGTCGCCCCACCGGGGTGTACAGGGAGCTCGACGAACTGCTCGCCACGTCCGACGTGGTGGTCATCTGCCTGCCGCTCACCGCGGACACGCGCGGGCTGCTGGACGCCCGGAGGCTCGCGCTCATGCCGGACGGGGCGCTGCTCGTGAACTCCGCGCGGGGCGGGATCGCACCGGACGACGCCGTGCTCGCGGCGCTCGACAGCGGCAAGCTGGCGGCCGCGGCGCTCGACGTGTACGACGAGGAGCCGCTGCCCGAGGACCATCCCTTTCGGCGCCACGACAACGTCCTGCTGTCACCCCACGCCGCGGGCGCCACCCGGCAGGCACAGCTCAACATCATCACAATGGTCCTGCGGAACGTCACGGCCGTGGTCGGCGGCCGGCCGGTGGTCAACGTCGTCAACGGCCTCGATACGGTGATCCGCCGCCGCTAGCCAAACCGTTTCGGAGCGGCGCGGTCGAGGCAGTGCACTTTACGTACGGGTGAGGGAAAAGGCCTGATACTCGAGGCCTTGTGCGTGCAGCCACAGATGGGGGGGACGGCACGTGGAACTCGATCTGTGGCTGCTGTTCGGCTCCATTGTCATCATCGCGGCGATCGTCGCGGTGCGCGTGGCGCACCGCAGTGGGCTGCCGAGCCTGCTGCTCTACCTGGCGCTGGGGCTGCTGCTCGGCGAGTCGGGTTTCGGCATCCAGTTCGACGACCCGCTGGTCGCCGAGACGCTGGGCCTGGCCGCCCTGGTGCTGATCCTGGCCGAGGGTGGCCTGACGACACGCTGGGCGAACGTACGGGAGGGCGTGCCGGCCGCGATCTCACTGGCGACCATCGGCAGCGCGGTCAGCATCGCGGTCGTCGCCGCCGCGGCGCACTGGCTCATCGGTGCCGACTGGCGCACCGCCACCCTGCTCGGCGCCGTACTGGCACCGACGGACGCCGCCGCCGTCTTCTCGGTGCTGCGGCGCCTGCCGCTGCCATCGCGCCTGTCGGGCATCCTCGAGGCCGAGTCGGGCTTCAACGACGCCCCCGTGATCATCTTGGTCGTCGCGCTGACGGCCAAGCACATCCCGAGCTCACTCGTCATGGCCGGGCAGGTCGTGGCCGAGCTGGCCATCGGCGCCGTCGTCGGGCTGCTCGTGGGCTGGCTCGGGGCGTGGGCGCTGCGACGGCTGGCGCTGCCGGCGTCGGGTCTGTACCCCATCGCGGTGCTGGCGCTGGTCATCGGCTCGTACGGCGCGGCAGCGGTGGCGCATGGCAGCGGGTTCCTCGCGACGTACATCTCGGCGCTGCTGCTCGGGAACAAGCCGTTGCCGCACCGCCCGGCCACCCGCGGCTTCGCCGAGGGACTGGCCTGGCTCGCCCAGATCGGCCTGTTCATCATGCTCGGGCTGCTGGCGTCGCCCTCCGAACTACCCGCGCAGATCGGGCCGGCGCTCGTGTGCGGTTTCGTGCTCGTCCTGGTGGCGCGGCCCTTGTCCGTGGTGCTGTCCACGCCGTTCCTCGGCCTCTCCTGGCGGGAGAAGGCGTTCTTGTCGTGGGCGGGACTTCGCGGGGCGGTGCCGATCGTGCTCGCCACGGTGGCGATGACGGCCAAGCTGCGCAATGCGGACGCGCTGTTCGCGCAGGTGTTCATCATCGTGGTGGTCTTCACGCTGCTGCAGGGGCCGACGCTTCCCTGGGTCGCGCGCGCCCTCAAGCTGACCATCGCCGGGGCCAGCCGCGAGATCGACGTCGAGGCCGCGCCGCTCGAGGAGTTGCACGCGGAGCTGCTGGACATCCGCATTCCCCCGGACTCCCGGCTGGACGGCGTGGAGATCTTTGAGCTGCGGCTGCCGCCCGGGGCGGCGATCACTCTGGTCGTACGGGACGGGAAGAGCTTCGTGCCGGAGCAGAGCACTCGGCTGCAGGCCGGGGACGAACTTCTGGTCGTCACTACGAGCGACGCGCGTTCTGAGGCGGAACGCCGCTTGCGCGCGGTGAGCCGGCGCGGCAAGCTGGCCGGTTGGTACGGCGAGCGGGGGGACTGACGCTCCGCGATGACCCCCGAGTGGTCGGGGGGTCAACAGGTGCGGGGCTGCTCGGGAATGATCCGGCACGCCGTACACTTGGCAGTCATTAGGTGAGAGTGCCAGTAGCCCACGTGGCATGCAGCAGCAAGGAGGACCTCGTGCCGACGTATCAGTACGCTTGCACGGAATGTGGCGAGCCTCTGGAGGTCGTGCAGAAGTTCAGCGATGACGCGCTGACCGAGTGCCCCGCGTGCGGTGGGCGTCTGCGCAAGATCTTCTCCCCCGCCGCCATCGTGTTCCGTGGATCTGGCTTCTACCGCACCGACAGCCGCTCCGGCTCCGGCGCGGCGAGCACCACCAAGGACACCAAGAAGGACGGCGCGAAGACGGAGACCAAGAGCGAGACGAAGAAGGAGTCCGCGTCGGATTCCTCCTCGGCCGCCAAGCCTTCCTCGTCCTCGAGCGGGTCGTCCGAAAAGGTCGCCTGACCAAGCCTTCCGCCTGCCGCATCGAAAACAACGGGCCCGGCCGGGCGACCGCCCGCCGGACCCGTTTCACGCGTGCCTGCCTCAGCCGATCGACTCGGGGATCCGCGGCTCGTCCTCCTGCCTGCGGACGTCCCTGAGACCGCCAGGCCACCAGATGCGCCCGCCGAGGTCGTACGCGAGCGCCGGCACCAGCAGCGACCGCACGAGCAGTGTGTCGAGCAGCACGCCGAAGGCGACCGCGAACGCCATCTCGACAAGCTGGGTCAGAGGCAGGGTCGCGAGCGCGGCGAAGGTGGCCGCGAGCACCACCCCGGCCGAGGTGATCACGCCGCCGGTGACGGTCAGCCCGCGCAGTATCCCCCGGCGCGTGCCCAGCCGTTGCGACTCCTCGCGTACCCGCGTCATCAAGAAGATGTTGTAGTCGACCCCCAGCGCGACCAGGAAGATGAAGATCGTCAGCGGGAACCCCGAGTCGACGCCCTCGAACCCGAACACGTGGGTGAACACCAGCCCGCAGACGCCCAGTGACGCGGCGAACGACAGCACCACCGTCATCATCAGCAGCAACGGCGCGACCAGCGCCCGCAGCAGCAGGACCAGGATGACCAGCACCACGCCGAGCACGACCGGGATGATCAGCTTGTTGTCGTGGACGGCGGCGCGCTGGGTGTCCAGGTTGATCGCCGTGGTGCCGCCGACCTTGGCATCGAGCGGATGGACCGAGGCGCGCAGGCGGTCGACGGTGTCGCGGGCGGCCTGACTGTCGGGCGCGTCCGACAGCGTGGCCTCGTACTGCGCGTAGCCGTTTCCGGTGATGGGCCTGCCGACGTCGGCCACGCCGCGGGTGCCCGCGATCGCGTCACGTAGGCCGGGAGCGTTCGGACCGATCACCAGGGCCGGGCTTCCGGTGCCGGCCGCGAAGTGCCGGGCGATCACCCGCTCCCCGACGACCGAGTCGGGCGTGCCCACGAACTGGCCGGCGTTGGACATCGGCCCGACCGTGAGGGACATGAGGCCGAGCGCCAGGACGCCGAGCAGCACCGCCGTGCCGGCCCAGACGAACCGCGGCCGGGCGCTGACGAACCGCGCGACCTGCCCCCAGACGCCGTGCTCCTTCTCCAGCGCGTCGGGCTCGTCGGCGTACCGCGGGTCGTACCGCGGCACGACCGGCCAGAAGACGCCACGGGGCAGCGCCACCAGCAGGGCGGGCAGCAGGGTGGTCATGGCGGCCAGTGCGCAGAGGACGCCGGCGGCGCCGACCGGTCCCAGGCCGCTCGTGGAGTTGAGCTCGGCGATGAGGAGGCACAGGAGTCCGACCGTGACCGTCGCACCGCTCGCCAGCACGGCCGGCCCCGCGCGGCGCAGGGCGAGCGCCATGGCCTCGTGCTTGTCCTCGTGCCGGTGGAGCTCCTCCCGGTAGCGCGCGATGATCAGCAGTGCGTAGTCGGTGCCGGCGCCGAAGACGAGGACGGCCAGGATGCCGGCGCTCTGGCCGCTCACCGTCAGTCCCGCCTTGGCGAGCAGGTACACCACACCCTGGGAGAGCATGTACGCCGAGCCGGCGGAGATCAGCGGGACGAACCAGAGGAAAGGACTGCGGTACGTCAGCAGCAACATCACGATCACGACGGCGAGCGTGACCAGCAGAAGCGTGCCGTCGATGCTGCTGAACACCTTGACCAGGTCGAACAGGCCACCGGCGGGCCCTGTCACCCGGATGTCCAGACCGGCCGGCGGGCCCCGCTCGACGGTCTTCCGCAGGCCGTCGATGGCCTCGATCACAACGTCTCCGTCGCCCATGATGGGCACGAAGACCTGCATCGCCTGGCCGTCCTTGGACACGAACGGGCCGACGACCTGGCCGGCGCGCGGCAGATCACCGATCCGCGCCGCCGCCGATCGGGCGTACGCCTGGTCGGTGGCCGTGATGCCGCTTCGCCGTTCGTACGAGACGACGGCCAGCACCGAGTCGTCCTTGTGCACTCTGTCCTGAAGCTTGATGACCTGGGTCGCCTCGGCGCTGCCCGGCAGGTAGGCGTCGGCGTTGTTCTGCGTGACGCTCTGCAGCTTGCCGCCGAGCGCACCGCCGGCGCCGAGCAGCACCAGCCACGCGATCAGGACGAGCCATTTCGTACGGCGGCCGGCGGGAAGCCGTGCCAGTCGGCTGCTCATGTCCGCTCCTCTTCTCTGTTTCCGAGAAGATATTACGCGTTTTCGTCGCGGGTCAAGACATGTCGCGAGTTTGTCGTTGTCCACAGGGCGCGGACGGGTGTCGCGATGATCTCGGGCGGACGGCTAGGGTCCGGCTCATGCATGCAGAGATCGGTGTGATCGGCGGTTCCGGCTTCTACTCCTTCCTCGACGACGTCGAGGAAGTCGAGGTGTCCACCCCGTACGGGCCACCCAGCGACCCCATCGCGATCGGGACCCTTCCGCCCGGACACGCGGGCGCCGGGCGACGCGTCGCCTTCCTGCCCCGGCACGGTCACGACCACCGCTTTCCGCCCCACAAGATCCCCTACCGCGCCAACCTCTGGGCGCTCCGCTCCGTCGGCGTGCGCCAGGTCGTCGCCCCGAGCGCGGTCGGCTCCCTCACCAGCACGTACGGCCCTGGCACGCTGGCCATCCCCGACCAGCTCGTCGACCGCACCAGCGGGCGAGCACAGACCTACTACGACGAGGGCGCCGTACACGCCTCGTTCTCCGACCCCTACTGCCCCGCCGGCCGGCGCACGGCCGTCTCGGCCGCCGATGAGGCCGGCTGGCAGCCCGTCGACGGCGGCACGCTGGTCGTCATCGAGGGGCCGCGGTTCTCCACCCGCGCCGAGTCCCAGTGGTTCGCCGCCCAGGGATGGACGCTCGTCGGCATGACCGGCCATCCCGAGGCAGTGCTCGCCCGGGAGCTCGCGCTCTGCTACATCCCGGCCTGCCTGGTCACCGACCTCGACGCCGGTGTCGAAGAGGGCGCGGGCGTGACGCACGAGGAGGTCCTGCGGGTGTTCGCCGAAAACGTCGAACGGCTGCGCGACCTGGTGGGCGACATCGTCGCGGCCCTCCCGACCGAGCGTGAGTGCCCGTGCCCGCGGACGCTCGACGGGCTGAAGACGCCCTTCGAACTGCCATGAGAGCGGCGCTGAGCCGCCATCGCCGGCTGCTGGCCGCGCTGTTCGCGGCGGCCGCTGCCGCGTGCGGCCTGGCCGCGGCGCGTCCCCACGCGCAGGGCGCCCGCGTGCTGGTGGCCGCCCGTGACCTCGCGGGCGGCGCCGTGCTGGGCCCGTCGGACGTGACCGTCCAGGTGTTCCCCGTCCGGGCCGTGCCGACGGGCTCCGTACGCCGCGCCACGGGACGGGTGCTGTCCGGGCCGATGCGACGAGGGGAGCCGCTCACGGACGCGCGCTTGCGTTCTGGGGGGCTGCTCGCCGCTGGTGATCCGGCGGCCGTCGCGGTCCCGGTACGGCTGGCCGACGCGGCGGTCGTCCGTCTGCTGCACACGGGCGATCGCGTCGACGTCCTCGCGGCCCGCGCCGAAGGACCACTCCCGGCCCGCACGGTGGCGGCGGCGGTCCCGATCATCGCGGTCCCGAAACCGGGCCCGGACCTGGATGAGGGCGCGCTCGTCGTAGTAGAGACCGGCCGCGACCAGGCGGCGGCTCTGGCCCGAGCCTCGGTCGACTCACGGCTGTCGGTCACCATCCTCGGCGGCTGAGGCCTCGAGGCGGCGCGTCGCAAGGCGGAGGAGGGAGTCAGCCTGGTGTCGGCCGGCGACCGACGACATCGCGGCGAGGCGCCGTCCGGGCGCCGCGCAGCCGGACAAGGATTTGTCAGACACGCCCTAGGCCCTCGGCAGCGTCACTCGCCGGTGGTGGCGTTGTTCTCCTTGGTGTACTCCCAGTGCCATGGCTCGAACGGGCTGCTGTAGGCCCACGAGGGGTGGAACCACTCGTACCGCTTCGAGTTGGACTGCAGCCAGTTGAACTGCGCCGAGCCCTGACTCTGCACGCCACCGCACAGATCAACGGCGGTGCCGTAGCCGTGGTTGCTGTGCCCCGGGACGGCGGCCATCCCCGGGCGCTGGGAGTAGATCCGCTGCTGCTCGCCGAGCGACCGGTAGGAGTCGGTGAGGCACATCTCGGTGCCGAACGTTCGCTTGTAGGCGTTGTTCAGCCTGTAGAAGGCCAGCGCGGCGTCGGCCCGGAGCATCCGGCCCGGCTGTGGGAGCTGGCAGAGGTAACGGGAGGGGATCAGGCCGTTCGGGAAATCGCGCGCGTTGCTGACCAGGCTGCTCCGGCAGGTCAGCTGGAGCCGGGTGCTCGGGTCGAGCTTCTTGAGCGTGGCGGTCAGCTGGGCGGTGAGAGCGGCGGCCCGCGCCTTCAATCCGCCGACCTCCTGCTGCAGGCGGGCCTGCTCGATGGCGTTGCGCGACTGGAGGTCCTGCGCGGTGGCGGCGAGCTGCTCATGCTGCTTGCGCAGCTGACCGGCCTTGTCGATGAGCGCCTTCTGGTCGTTGGAGAGCAGCGTCAGGTCGGCCGCCGCGGCCAGCGCCTGGTCGGGGTTGTCGCCGCTGATGAGCGCCGGCACTCCGAGGATGTCCTGCTGCTTGTACGCGTTGGCGGCAAGGCGTGCCAGCGGTTCGCGGATCTGGTCGAGCTGGGCGTCGGCGGCCCCGAGGTCGGCGAGCGTCTTCTTCAGCTTGTCCTCAGAGACCTTCAACTGCTTGCTGCGCGCCTCCCATGCCTGGGTCGCCTTGGACAGCTCACCCCTGGCCTTGTCGGCCTGCTTTTGGAGAGCTTGGACGCTGCTGGGCGACGGTGTCTGGGAAGCGGACGACCGGTCCGAAGCACCGGACATCGACAACGACGTGAACACCGAGATCGCCGCGATCAGCGCCGCCGGCCGAGGGCTTCGCACGGGGATCCTTCCGGGGGCTGGCGACTACGACGCTGCCCGACCGTACTACAGGTGCCCCTGTGACCACGGCCCCACCTGTGACGGCGGGAACGGTTCTAGCCGTTCTGTTTGCGCTTGCACGCCTCCCACACCCACGGCCATTTCTTCAGGCTCGCAGGGCAGGTGGTGGTCGTGGCGGGACGGGCCGACGCGTGCGTCGGGCGTGGATGTGAGGGTACGGAGGCGATTCGCGTCCGGGTGGGCGCCGGCGTCCGTTTCAAGCGACGCGGGGGGACGTACGTGCCCCAGGTCGGCGCGGGCGGCACCGCGGCCTCCACCGGACGTCGACCCGCCGGTTTGCCGGGCGAGGTGTCGCCGCCCGATCCGCCTGCCAGCGTCATGATGCCGATGACCAGCAGGGCGGCCGCCGTGACCGTACCCAGCGCCAGAACCATCCCGTGGCGGAACGGCAGGACTTCGAACTTCGCCCATAGGCGGCGCGCCATTACTACCGGGTTCAGGGCTGATGCCCTCGTATGTCGCGCATCCACGCGAGCAGCGTAGCGAGGAACGGTTCGCCCCGCGCCAACTCCGCAGGTTACCGGCCAACGGGGCTCACGCTGCTCATCGTCGACACGGCCATCCCTGACCGTTGAGTCCGACAATCGGTCGGGCGCGTATGCACGCGGGAAGTACTCTCGTCGTAACGCCCCTGGGCTGGGATACTCCATCTTATGGGGATGCCGATCTTGTTGACCGTAGATGACGATCCGTCGGTCTCCCGGGCGGTGGCCCGCGACCTGAGACGCCGTTACGGACATGACTTCCGCGTGGTGCGAGCCGACTCGGGGCAGGACGCTCTCGAAGCGCTGCGCGAGATCAAGCTGCGGGGCGAAACCGTCGCCGCGATGCTCGCGGACTACCGGATGCCGCAGATGGACGGTATCGCCTTCCTCGAGCAGGCCATGGACCTGTTCCCTCACGCGCGCCGCGCGCTGCTCACCGCCTACGCCGACACCGACGCCGCCATCCAGGCGATCAACGTCGTGGACATCGACCACTATCTGCTCAAGCCGTGGGATCCCCCTGAGGAGAAGCTCTATCCGGTGGTCGACGCGCTGGTGGAGACCTGGCGTGCGGTCGGCGACCGTCCGGTCGAGGAGACCAAGGTCGTGGGCCACCGCTGGTCGGCTCCGACGTACGAGGTGCGCGACTTCCTCGCCCGCAACTCGGTGCCGTACCGCTGGTACTCCGTGGACGAGCCGGAAGGTTGCCGGCTGCTCGACGCCGCGGGCGCCGGACCGGACGACATTCCCGTGGTCATCACGCCGGACGGCAAGGCGCTCCGCGCCCCGACCGGCGCGGAGATCGCCGCCGTGGTGGGCCTGTCCACCGAGCCGGCCGCTGAGTTCTACGACCTGGTCGTCATCGGCGGTGGCCCCGCGGGGCTCGGCGCGGCGGTGTACGGCGCCTCGGAGGGGCTGCGGACCGTTCTCGTGGAACGGCAGGCGACCGGCGGCCAGGCCGGGCAGAGCTCGCGGATCGAGAACTACCTGGGCTTCCCCGATGGCGTGTCCGGGGGGCAGCTGACCGACCGGGCGCGGAGACAGGCACGGAAGTTCGGCGCCGAGGTCCTCACCGCACGCGACGCGGTCGGGCTGGAGGCACGCGGCTCCGCGCGAGTGATCAGCTTCAGCGACGGCACCGAGATCGCGGCGCACTCCGTCGTACTGGCCAGCGGCGTCGCGTACCGCGCACTCGACGCCCCGGGGCTGGAGGACCTCACCGGCCGCGGCGTGTACTACGGCTCGGCGGCCACCGAGGCCCAGGCGTGCGGCGGCGAGGACGTCTACATCGTCGGCGGGGCCAACTCCGCCGGCCAGGCCGCGGTGTTCTTCTCCCGCTACGCCCGGTCGGTCACCCTCGTCGTACGCGGCGCGTCGCTGGAGCGGTCGATGTCGCACTATCTGATCGAACAGCTGAGGGCCATCGAGAACATCGACGTACGGGTGGGCACGAGCGTCGTGGAGGCCCACGGCGACGATCACCTGGAGCGCCTGTCGATGTGTGAGAAGGACAGCGGCAAGGTCGAGACGGTCGACTGCGGGCACCTGTTCGTGTTCATCGGCGCCGCCCCGTACACGGAGTGGCTGGGCGACGCGATGGTCCGTGACTCCCACGGCTTCGTCCGTACCGGCCCCGACCTGCTGGCCGAGGGCCGGCGGCCCGCGGGGTGGACCCTCGACCGAGATCCGTACTACCTGGAGTCGTCGATCCCGGGGATCTTCGTCGCGGGAGACGTCCGTTCACAGTCGGTCAAACGCGTCGCCTCGGCGGTCGGTGAGGGCGCGATGGCCGTGACCCTCGTGCATCGGTACCTGGAGGAACGATGAGCACGCTTTCGCGGGACGAGCTGCGTACGCTGTTCCTCTTCGAGAAGCTCACCGACGAGCAGCTGGACTGGATCGCCGAGAACGGCACGATCGAGGAGTACGCCGCCGGGACGGCCATCCTCCATGAAGGCGATCCGGCCACCTGCTTCTACGTGCTGCTGTCCGGGACACTCCGGATGACGCGGCTCGTGCACGGTGACGAGCTGGAGATGGTCCGCACCGACCAGCGCGGGTCGTACTGCGGCGCGACGCAGTTCCTCATGGGCCAGCGCGGAGAGCAGCGTTACTCCGCGTCGGTGCACGCCACCACCGATCTCACCTTCCTCTCTCTGCCGGCGGCGGAGTTCAGCGAGTGGTTCAGTAAGTGGTTCGCGATGGCGGCCCACCTGCTCGAAGGCCTGTTCCTGGGGCGCCGGAACACCGACGCGGTGGTGGGTCAGCGCGAACGTCTCCTCGCCCTCGGCGCGCTGTCCGCCGGCCTCACCCACGAGCTCAACAACCCCGCCGCCGCGGCCGTACGCGCGACCTCCTCGCTGCGCGAGCGCGTCGCCGGGATGCGGCAGAAGCTGGCGATGCTCGCCCGGAACGACATCGACCCGGACCTGCTGGAGCAGCTGGTGGACGTGCAGGAACTGCTCGTCAAGCAGGTCGCCAGCGCACCCAAGCTGACCGCGATACAGGCGTCCGACCATGAGGACGAGCTCTCCGACTGGTTCGAGGACCACGGCGTCACCGACGGGTGGGATCTCGCGGCGGTCTTCGTACCGGCCGGGATCACCGTGGCGCGCCTGGAAGAGGTCCACGCGGCGGTCGGCGAAGCGTTCTTGAACACCGCGCTGCGCTGGCTGGGCTACGCCGTGGAGACCGAGACGCTCATGGGCGAGATCGAGGACGCCACCACGCGGATCTCCACACTGCTCGCGGCCGCCAAGCAGTACTCCCAGATGGACCGCGCGCGGTTCCAGTGGATCGACGTGCACGACGGGATCGACTCGACGCTCATCATGCTCTCGGGCAAGCTCAGCCACGTCGAGGTGGTGAAGGAGTACGACCGCTCGCTGCCCGCGATACCGGCGTACGCGGGTGAGCTCAACCAGGTCTGGACGAACCTCGTGGACAACGCCGTCGCCGCGATGGAGGGCAACGGCAAGCTCACCATCCGCACCGGCCGCGAGAACGACCGGCTGATGGTGGAGATCGGCGACACGGGCCCCGGCGTCCCGGCGGAGCTCAGCCAGCGGATCTTCGAGCCGTTCTTCACCACCAAGGCGGTCGGTGAGGGCACCGGGCTGGGGCTCGACATCTCCTGGCGGATCGTGGTCAAGAAACACCGCGGCGATCTGCGGCTGCGTTCCGAGCCCGGCAATACGCGCTTCCAGGTCCTGCTTCCCTTCACCGAGCAGGACCAGGAGACCGAGCAGGCGGAGTAGTCCGAGGGGACGAACAGAAGGCCCCGCGCCGGTGGCGCGGGACCTTCTGTTGGGACCACTGTCAGACGCGCGACACGACGTCGGGACCGTCACGTACGGGCGGCCCCGATGTGTCCCGCTGACGACCTAGGTCAGCCGGTGACCGGCAGGTCGCTCGGCACCGGGCTGGGGCGCGGAGCCTCGCCCGGCGCGGCCGGAGCGCCGGCGCAGGTCGCGGAGGAGATGGCGATCACCTGGCTCTTGCCGAGTGCCTGCACGGCCAGCTCGAGACCGGTGATCGTGGTGGTGCCGTCCGCGTTGTGGACCTGCTTGTTGACGGTGACCTGCACGCCGCCGAGCCCCTGAACCGGAACCGTGATGCGGCTGTTCGGCGAGGCGCCGGCCTGGATGGCGTGCCCGGCCAGGCGCACGTCGACCAGGCGGGAGGAGCCCGCGCCGCCGTCACACGTGGCGGTGATCAGCTTGGCGGACAGCACCGCCTTGGGGCTGATCGCGGCCTTGGCGATCTTGAGGTCGACGACGCTGGCCTCGGAGTGGCCGGAGACGGCCTTCGTGCGAAGCACGGAGAGCTGCACCAGCGGGTTGTGCGGCAGCGAGGCGACGCTCTTGGTGCTCGGCTGGGCGCCGGAGGACACCGAAGGGGTCTGCGGGATGGTCAGCAGACCGCTGGCGGAGATGCCGAACGCCGATGAGGCGGTGCCGCCACCGGTAGCGGACGCCGACGGTACGACGATGGCGGCAACCGCCACCGGCGCCGCGAGGGCGCCGACGATCGCCCCATATTTCAAATGTTTACGCATTGGGTGTGTCTCCTAGGGGGGTGTGAAGGCTTCCGACCCTGGAAGCCGAGAAGGGAACGCCGCGATAGAGCAGGCGTTTGTCCTAGTTGGAGATTGAGACGGGCGTTCCGAGCGGCACCTTGGCCAGTTGCTGGAGCGCGTCGGCCGGCACACGTATGCAGCCGTGCGTGACCGCCTGCCCGAACACCGACTTTTGCGGCCAGCCGTGGAACGCCACGGTGCCCGGACCTCCGCCGAACGTGTCGAGCGACTCGGAGTGCGCGCCGACCGGGAGGATGAGCGGGCTGTAGGTGGCCTTGGCCGGAGCCAAGGACGCCATGATGAACGTGCGACCTGCCGGCGTGGGCGTCTTCGGAGCCCCCACGGCGACGGTCCAGGTACCCAGCGACTGCCCGGACTTGAGCAGGGACAGACGCCGCGCGGAGGTGTCGACCTTCACGACGTACGGGCTGTGGGCCGTGTGCATCTTGCCGGCGGGGATCCAGCCGGTCGCGCCGTTCGGGCGGCTGGGCAGGAGAACCCGCTGCCAGCCGGGCTTGGTCTCCACGACGGGAACCCACGTCGGACCACCCAGCTCCTTGTCGGGCAGGGTCGCCACGGGCGGACCGCCGGGGGTCGCGGACACCGGCACGGCCGCGGTCGGGTGCGCCACGGTGCCGTTGCCGGCCGCGTCCGCACCTGAGTCCTTGGCAACGTTCTTGAGATTCGCGAAGGTCGTCGCCTGTGGCAACTTTCCGATGGCCGGATTCCCGGCGGCCGAGGACGAGGGGTGGTCCTGGCTCTTACCTCCGCAGCCCGTCACCAGCGTCGCGAGGGTCACCGCGGCAACGGCCCCCATCATCACACTGCGCGAACCGCCGACCGGCGTATGCACCATAACCCGACGGCCGATGCGAGCCCGCGTGGAGCGATTGCTCACGAAAACTCCAAAGATCACGTTAAAGGAACTTGGGGGTGAGAGAGATCTTGCGAGACCCTTATCTCGCAGCAGAGTCACATAATTACCACATGTAACGATGGCCCCGCAGGCGGAGTCGGATATCGAACCGCCTCGCAGTCGGGTCCGTCCTAACTGGAAAGTAAATGTCCGGTTAGTGACTGAGGTTGAGTGGGCGGCTCGCCTACCAGGCACAATGGGCAGTCCTTTGAGCCGCCGAGCGGCCATCCCCATGTGCGCGGGGTGGTCCCGCTCGGCTCGCCCAGTGCGCCCCGGTGTGACGCTCGCCCCTGTCCCATCCATGCACGCGGAAGGCCGGCCCGTGATCAGATCTCTGGCCCGGGCGGGCAGCAGCCGTGTAAGCAGATCTCCGCCGCCGGCACGCAGAAGGGGAACGCCGGGACCATCACGACTCCGGGCGTCATCACTCTTAGTGGCGATCACCCGATCGCCGCCGGATTCAGACCGACGTCCGGCGGCGAGGATGGTGTTCGACCGGCGCCCGGTGCGGATCGAGAGCAGCGGCCCGGAGCGGGACAACGTACGGTCCCGGCGTGCACCTCGGTTGGAAGTGGCGGGGTCAGCAGTCGACGAATTCGGGCTTCTGGTTGAGGATCTGTTCGCGTGCGGTGACGAACTCGGCGTACGCCTGGTGTGCGTCCGGGCGGAACGCCGCGGCGCGGTGGCAGTTCTGGAAGGCCAGCCGGACACCGAAGTGGCGTTCGATCGCGGCGCGCATGGCGTCGCTGGCCATCATTCGGAGGAGCTGACCGCGGGCGGCTTCGTCCGGAGGCGGCGTCTGGTTGTCGGCGAAGTCCGCGTCGCCGGCCCGCAGGTCTTCGACCAGGCTGGTGACGACCTTCCATGCGTAGGGCAGAGAGTCACGGACGCAGGCGATGAACGAGGCGTCATCGATCTCGTCACGCCGGGCCTGCTGGAGGAGTTGCGGGGACACGGTCAGCGACATGGAAGCTCCAATCGGGTCGGCCACTATCGGTAACGGTTTTCATCTTCCATAAGCGTCCTTGAAAATGCAACCGTCCGCCCGCCGGGTCCCGACATGAATTCGCTGGTCAAGGCGACAAAATGCCGTAATCAGGCACCCATTGCCCGTCTGAGTAACTACGAGGGGCGGGCCGTGAGAGATGCCGGGCCGAGGACGAAGTCGGGATCAACCTGGGCCTCCAGGTCTTCTCCGATCGCGGCGTTAGCCCACGCGCGTGCGTTCTTAACGTGGAACTCGACCGCCTGCCGGGTGAACTTCTCCCAGTCCTTGCGCTCACCGTCGACGGCCGCCTGAAGGGTCGCCAGCGCCGCCCGGTCGCCCTCGTCCAGGTCCTCGATGCCGAAGGGACGCCCCTGTTCCATGCCCCGGACGGCCGCGGACTGGCCCAGGCAGCACAAGAGGGCCTCACCGACGTGCTCCCGCAGGAAGGCGACGTCATCCGGGCCGTGCACCTTGTTGCCGACGACCTTGAGGGTGACGTCGTAGTCCGCGGCGTAGTCGACCCACTGGCGGTAGACGGCGACGCCCTTTCGCGTGGGCTCGGCCACCAGGAACGTCAGGTCGAAACGAGTGAACATGCCGGAGGCGAACGACTCGGCGCCCGCCGTGCAGTCGACGACGACGTACTCCCCCGGGCCGTCGACGAGATGGTTGAGATACAGCTCCACCGCGCCGGTCTTGGAGTGATAGCAGGCGACGCCGAGGTCCTCCTCGGTGAACAGTCCGGTCACCATCAGCTTCGCGCCGGCCACGTCGGCCGAGAGCCGGGAGTGGAGTGGATCGTCGGCGCCCACCCGGAGCAGGCGCGATCCGGGACCCGGCGGAGTCGTCTTCACCATCGAGCCCGGCGAGGAGATGCGGGTGTTGTCGCCGCGCAGGTACGCCTTGAGCTCCAGCAGGTGCTCGCCCATCGCGGGGAGCGCGGCCGCCTCGTCATCCTCCATCCCCAGGGCGACTCCGAGGTGCTGGTTGATGTCGGCGTCAATGGCGATCACCGGCGCTCCCGCGGCCACCAGATGCCGGACGAACAGCGACGACAACGTCGTCTTCCCACTGCCGCCCTTGCCCACGAATGCGATCTTCACGGTCTCTCCCGTAGCGAGGACGCCGACATCGCGCCGGCGCCGAACAGTGAACCGATGACACAGGCCAGAACATCGGTCACCCACGGTGACTCACTCTAGCGAGATTGATAACCGTTTTCACGGGAATCACACCCGTCCAGCCGTCAGCCCGACGGCCCTCGGGTCAGCAGGTCAGCAGGTCGTCAGCCCGCGGCAGCGCAGGCGGGACACACCCCGAAGATCTCCACCGTGTGGTCGACGTCGACGAAGCCCGCCTCGGCGGCGACGCGGTCGGCCCACCGCTCCACGGCACGTCCTTCGACCTCCACGCTGCGCCCACAGGAACGGCAGGTCACATGGTGATGATGGGCGCTGCTCGCGCACCGGCGGTACAGCGTCTCGCCGTCCTCGTCACGGATCGTGTCGACCGCGCCGTCCTCGCTGAGCACCATGAGATGGCGATAGACGGTCGTGAGCCCGATGCGTTCGCCGCGGCGCCGGAGCTCGGCGTGGATGTCCTGTGCGCTGCGGAATCCCGCGAGGCTCTCCAGGGCGGTGGCCAGCAGCTCCGCCTGGCGTGTTCCGCGGACGCGGGTGCCCCGCACAGGCTGTGACGTGCTCACCCTGGCACCGTAGCAGCGTCGCGGCCGCGAACCCCGACGGCGAGCACGGGATCGGCGGGGACCGGGCTCCTCAGGCAGGGCGCACGACGGCGACCGTCACGGCGACGAGCAGGATCGCGCTGGTCGCCGCGACGTTGACCGGTTCTCTCAGCCAGGCGTGGGACGTGATCGCCGCCACCATGATCACCGCGAACCCGGCCGCCGCGAGGGGCGTGAGGTACGTGGCGACGCCCAGCAGCCGCGGCAGGAACATGCCGAGCGCCCCGAGCAGCTCACAGCCGGCCGTGAAGCGGATCAAGGGCATGGGGAACGGCGTCACCCCGGTCTGGCCGCTCGCGATCAGCCTCGGCTTGGACAGCGTGGACTTCGCGGCGCCCGAGACGGCGAAGACGGCAGCGAGCAGGCCCTGCAGAACCCACAACATCGTGTTCATGGCCGTACGACGCAGACGACACCGCGACCGTGACACGAGCGATGTCACGATCGGAGCGCGGCACGCGTCGTACTCGCGAAGAAGGAGGAGACGTGCTCGACGACGCCACGAAGGTGTTCGAGGACCACCGCGAGCTTCTGGTCGCGGTGGCCTACCGCGTGGCCGGCACGGTGACGGACGCCGAGGACGTGGTCCAGGACGCCTGGCTGCGCTGGAAGGACGTCGACCAGGCGACGGTCACCGACGTGAGGGGCTTCCTGGTCACGGTCACGACCCGCCTGGCGATCGACCGGTCGCGCCGCTCGCGGGCCCGGCGCGAGTCCTACGTCGGCCCCTGGCTCCCCGAGCCCCTGCTGACCGCTCCGGATGTGGCCGACACCGCGGCCCTGGCCGATTCGGTCTCACTTGCGATGCTCGTCGTGCTGGAGACCCTTTCCCCGCTCGAACGTGCGGTCTTCGTCCTGCACGAGGCGTTCGGCTTCGGCTATCCCGAGGTCGCGGCGATCCTCGGCCGGTCGGCGCCCGCGGTGCGCCAGCTCGGCCATCGTGCGCGTGAACACGTGCGGGCCCGCCGCCCCCGGTTCGAACCCGATCCCGGGGTACGCCGCGCGGTCACCGAACGCTTCCTCACCGCCTGCCTCGACGGCGACCTCGCCACGCTGATGGCGGTCCTCGCCCCGGAGGTGACCCTGTGGGCCGACGGGGGCGGAAGGGCACCCGGTCCCCGCCGTCCGGTCCACGGCGCGGACCGGGTCGCCCGGCTCTTCGCGGCGACGTCGCGTGGCATCCCGGCGGGCACAACGACCCGCCTGGTCCAGGTCAACGGCGATCCGGCGGCCGTGGCGCTGCTCGACGGGGTCCCGTACGCGGTCTTCGTCCTCGAGCTGACCCCGGACGACCGGGTCACCTCGATCCGGGTGATCGCCAACCCGGCGAAGCTGACGGGCGTCGCCACGGCCGCCGGCTGAGCCGCTCAGCGGAAGCCGGCCACCGGACGCGGCGTGTAGTGCTTCTCCAGCCGCGCGGCCTCATCGTCGGTCAGGTCGATGGTGAGGGCGGCGAGCGCGTCGTCGAGATGCTCGGGTTTGCCCATGCCGACGATGGGAGCGGTGACGACGGGGTTGCGCAGCAACCAGGCCAGTGCGACGGGGGCACGGCCGACACCGCGCGCGTCCGCGACCTCCGCCACGGCGTCGACGATCTCCCGGTCGCCCTCCTGGTAGAGGGACTTGCCGAACTCGTCGGTGCCGGTGCGGGCGGTGCTTGCGTCCCAGTCGCGGGCGAGCCGGCCGCGGGCCAGCGGACTCCACGGGATCACCCCGATCCCCTGGTCGGCGCAGAGCGGCAGCATCTCGCGCTCTTCCTCGCGGTGGAGGAGGTTGTAGTGGTTCTGCATCGCGCTGAAGCGCGTCCAGCCATGCCGCTCGGCGGTGTAGAGCGCCTTGGAGAACTGCCACGCGTACATGGACGAGGCGCCGATGTAGCGCGCCTTGCCCGCCTTGACGACATCGTGCAGGGCTTCGAGGGTCTCCTCGATCGGGGTCGCGTAGTCCCACCGGTGGATCTGGTAGAGGTCGACGTAGTCGGTGCCCAGCCGCCGCAGGCTGTTGTCGATCTCGGTCATGATCGCCTTACGGGACAGGCCCGCGCCGTTGGGGCCCTCGTGCATGCGGCCGTGCACCTTGGTCGCCAGGACGATCTCGTCGCGGCGGGCGAAGTCGGCCAGCGCCCGGCCGGTGATCTCCTCGCTGCTCCCGTCGGAGTAGACGTTGGCGGTGTCGAAGAAGTTGACGCCGGCCTCGATGGCCTGCCGGATGAGGGGACGGGCCTGCTCCTCGTCGAGTGACCAGGGGTGGTTTCCGCGGTCGGGCGCGCCGAAGCTCATGCAGCCCACACAGATCGGCGACACGTCCAGACCGGTCGAACCCAGTTTCACGTAATCCATGGGTTCAGTCTCTCTCTGATCCGCGCGGCGGCGTCAACTCCAGATCGTCACGTAGACCGGCGGGCGGAAACGCGATGGCGGCGAGCCGGTCCCGGCCGCCTGCATGAGGTGCATGGCCTCGGGGGTGCCGAGGAACCGCCGGAACGCCCCGGCCGTCGCCGACCGCCGGTCCGGCGTGAGAGTGGTGGCGTACAAGGCGCTCGCCGCGGGAGTGGCCGCGGTCGCGACCGTGACCAGGTCACCGCGGCGCACCTGCGGCGCCACCAGGTGCGCCAAGGCGGGCGCGACCCCGGCGCCGTCCGCGGCCGCGGTCCAGGCGGCGGTCTGGTTGGGGAACACCCGGATGCGCGAGTCGGGCACCCGCAGGCGCCTCAGCAGGCGTCCGGCATCGCTCTCGGGGTCGGTGCCGGTGGGGTCGACCAGCCAGGCGACATCACTGCGCAGCCGCCGGTGCGCCGACCCGACGACGACGACCTTGGTACGCAGGATCGGCTCGCTGACCAGGTGCGGGTCGGTGCGCAGGCAGGGACCGAGCGCCAGGTCGCTGAGGCGGTTCGCGACGAGGACGGCCATCTCGTCGGTCGCCGCCACCCCGGAGGACCCCTCGACCTTCCTCGCAGACCTGGTGACGAAGGCGTCGATGAGCGGCCCACTGAGGAACTCCGCGATCGTGCTGGTGGCGACGACGCGCAGGGGTTCGGCCGCGCCCTGCGCGGCCCGTACGGTCGCCTCCGCCTCGGCTCCCAGGGCGACCATCTGCGAGGCGATGCTCAGCAGCCGGGTGCCGCCGGGGGTGAGCGTCATCCCGGAGGGCCCGCGGGTGACGAGCTGGTCGCCGAGGTGCTGGCGCAGGGCACTGAGCGCCTGCGACACGGCGGGCTCACTGACGTCAAGGGTGCGCGCGGCCGCCTTCACCGAGCCCAATCGGGCGACCAACACGAAAACGCTCAGTTGCGTCAGGGTCACGGAAGTCAGTGTGAACCCATCATTGCCAGGTTGTTAAGGGATTGATTAGCCGGATGTTGTGCGGATGCTCCGCAGGGGCGAAGCTCATGTGCAGGTGCCCTGAGAGACGATCCCTGGGGAGGGCCATGCAGGTTCCCTCGCATTTCGAGTACGAGAGAGCAGCGGACGTCGAGCAGGTGCTGGCGCTGCTCGCGAGGTACGGACCTGAGGCACGGGTGGTCGCCGGCGGCCACAGCCTGCTGCCGATGATGAAGCTCCGGCTCGCCGCGCCGGACGCGCTCATCGACATCAACGACGTGAGCGAGCTGTCCTACATCCGCGTCGAGCGCGATGAGCTGCTCATCGGCACGCTCGTACGTCATGCGGAGCTGCTCGACTCCCCGGTCGCCGCCGAGCACTTCCCGATCTTCCGTGAGGCGGAGCGCGTCATCGCGGATCCGCTCGTGCGCAACCGCGGCACCGTCGGCGGGTCGCTCTGCCAGGCCGATCCGTCGGAGGACCTGTCCGCCGCCTTCGCCGCCGTACGGGCATCGGCCGTCATCCGGAACGCCGAGGGCAGCCGTACGGTCCCGTTGCGCGAGTTCCACGTCGGCCCGTACGAGACGGTGGTCGGCGACGGCGAGCTGCTCACCGAGTTCCGGGTGCCGATCAAACCTGGTGGTTCCAGTGCGTACGAGAAGGTCGGCCGCCGTGCCGGCGACTGGGCTCTCGCGGCGGCCGGGGCCGCCATCTGGCTGGACGGCGGGAACGTCGCCGATGTCGGCATCGGCCTGACCGCCGTGGGCGCCGCGCACTTCGTCGCGGCCGAGGCGGAGGAGTACCTGCGGGGACGCCCGGCCGACGACGAGTCCTTCGCCCAGGCCGGGCGGATCGCGGCCGAGCACTGCAGGCCGACGGCGGACCAGCGCGGCCCGGTCGACTACAAGCGGCATCTCGCCGGTGAGCTCACCACACGAGCGCTGCGGCGTGCGGCGGAAAGAGCACGGACATGAAGATCACCGTCACCGTGAACGGCCAGGACCACGAGCGTGACGTGGAGCCGCGGCTGCTGCTGGTCCACTTCCTGCGCGACGACCTGGGCCTGACCGGCACCCACTGGGGCTGCGACACCTCCAACTGCGGGGTCTGCGCGGTCTGGCTGGACGACGTGCCGGTGAAGTCGTGCACGGTCCTGGCGGTCATGGCGGATGGCAAGACCGTCCGTACCGTCGAGGACCTGGAGCGGGACGGCGAGCTGGACCCGGTGCAGAAGGGGTTCAGCGAGTGCCACGGGCTGCAGTGCGGCTTCTGCACCCCGGGCATGCTGATGACCTCACGCTGGCTGCTCGACACGAACCCCGACCCCTCCGACGAGGAGATCCGCGTGGCGATCTCCGGGCAGCTGTGCCGCTGCACCGGCTATGAGAACATCGTGCGCTCCGTGCGCTGGGCCGCCGAACATCCCGCCGTACAGAACACCTCAGAGCCGGACGTGACGGTATGACCGAGACTCCGCAACACCACGGCTTCGGCTCGATGCGGCGGAAGGAGGACGCACGGTTCATCCGGGGCCGCGGCACCTTCGTCGACGACATCAAGCTCCCGGGCATGCTGCACGGCGCGATCCTGCACAGCCCGCACGCCCACGCGAGGATCCTGTCGGTCGACACCGGCGCCGCCGAGGCCCACCCGAAGGTCAAGGCCGTGATCACCGGCGAGGTCCTCGCCGCGATGGGCCTCGCCTGGATGCCGACCCTGTCGGGTGACGTCCAGGCCGTGCTCGCCACCGACAAGGTGCGCTTCCAGGGGCAGGAGGTCGCGTTCGTGATCGCTGAGGACCACTACTCCGCGCGCGACGCGATCGAGCTGATCAACGTCGAGTACGACGCGCTCCCCGTGGTCTCCGACGCCCGCACGGCGATGGACGAGGAAGCGCCGGTGATCCGTGACGACCTCGAGGGCCGTACGGACAACCACATCTTCGACTGGGAGGCGGGCGACCGGGCCCGTACCGACGAGGTGTTCGCCGGGGCCGACGTGGTCCTGTCCCAGGACATGCTCTATCCCCGCGTGCACCCGGCACCGCTGGAGACCTGCGGCATCGTCGCCGACATGGACAAGGTCACCGGGAAGCTGACCGTCTGGGCGACGACGCAGGCGCCGCACGCGCACCGCACGCTGTACGCGCTGGTCACCGGCCTTCCTGAGCACAAGATCCGGGTGATCTCGCCCGACATCGGCGGCGGGTTCGGCAACAAGGTCGGCATCTACCCCGGCTACGTCTGCTCGATCGTCGGCTCGATCGTCACCGGCAAGCCGGTGAAGTGGATGGAGGACCGGTCCGAGAACCTCATGACCACCTCCTTCGCCCGCGACTACCACATGAGCGGCTCGATCGCGGCGACCCGGGACGGCAAGGTTCTCGGCGTACGGGTCACGACGCTCGCGGACCACGGCGCCTTCAACGGCACCGCGCAGCCGACCAAGTTCCCGGCCGGCTTCTTCCACGTCTTCACCGGCTCGTACGACATGCAGGCGGCGCACTGCGAGGTCACCGGCGTCTACACGAACAAGGCGCCGGGCGGTGTGGCGTACGCCTGCTCGTTCCGCATCACCGAAGCGGTCTACCTCGTCGAACGGCTCATCGACCTGCTCGCCGCCGAGCTGGACGTCGACCCGGCCGAGCTGCGGCTGAAGAACCTGCTCCAGCCCGAACAGTTCCCGTACACCTGCGCGACGGGCTGGGAGTACGACTCCGGCGACTACGCCACAACGCTCCGCCTCGCCTTGGACATGGCGGGATATGACGCGCTCCGTAAGGAACAGGCGGAAAAGCGGGCGCGCGGCGAGCTGATGGGGATCGGGATCAGCTTCTTCACCGAGGCCGTCGGCGCCGGGCCGCGCAAGCACATGGACATCATGGGACTCGGCATGGCCGACGGCGCGGAGCTGCGCGTCCACCCCACCGGCAAGGCCGTCCTGCGCATCTCGGTGCAGAGCCAGGGGCAGGGCCACGAGACGACGTTCGCGCAGATCGTCGCCGAGGAGCTCGGCATCCCGGCCGACGACGTCGAGGTCGTCCACGGCGACACCGACCAGACGCCGTTCGGGCTCGGCACGTACGGCTCCCGCTCGACCCCGGTGTCCGGCGCGGCCACCGCCGTCGTGACGCGCAAGGTACGGGAGCGGGCGCGGCTGGTCGCCGGGGCGATGCTGGAGGCCGACCCGGGTGACCTGGAGTGGGACGCGGGCCGCTGGTTCGTGCGCGGCGACCGGACGTCCGGCGTGACGATCCAGCAAATCGCCATGGCCGCGCACGGCGACCTGGAGCTGCCCGAGGGCGTTGAGGGCCACCTCGACGCGACCACGGTGTACAACCCGCCGAACCTCACCTTCCCGTACGGCGCCTACATCTGCGTCGTCGACGTCGATGCCGGCACCGGCAAGGTCTCCGTGCAGCGGTTCATCGCGGTGGACGACTGTGGCGTCCGCATCAACCCGATGATCGTGGAAGGCCAGGTGCACGGCGGTCTCGCGGACGGTATCGGCATGGCGCTCATGCAGGTCATGGCCTTCGACGAGCAGGGCAACCACCTGGGCGCGTCGTTCATGGACTATCTGCTGCCGACGTCGATGGAGTGCCCGTCGTGGGAGCTCGGCGCGACCGTGACTCCGTCGCCGCACCATCCGCTCGGCGCCAAGGGCGTCGGTGAGTCGGCCACCGTCGGCTCGCCCGCCGCGGTGGTGAACGCCGTGGTCGACGCGCTGAAGCCGTACGGCGTCCGGCACGCCGACATGCCACTCACCCCGGCGAACGTGTGGCGCACCATCCAGGGCAGCCCGTTCCGTACGGACCTGGCGATCACCTGATCGCTCCGGTCCGGTCGGTCAGCGGCCGAGCCGGGAGCGTTCGGCGATGCCGCCGAGAAGCTGCGCCTCGGCGTCGTCGAGGTAGACGATCAGCGCCTGGACGGCCTCGGCGGTGCGGCCCTCTTCGATGAGGGTGGCGATCGCGGCGTTGCGGTGGACGTACGGCTCGTGGAAGCGGTGCGGGTCGGCCATCATGTGGAAGACCAGCCGCAGCTCGGCCAGGATGCGGCGCATCATGTCGTTCAGCCGCCGGCTGCCGGCCAGGGCGACGATGGCCGAGTGGAACCTCAGGTCGGCCGTGCCCACGTCGTTCCAGCGTTTCTCGGAGACGCCTACCTCGGCGGTGTCCACCGCCGCGCGGATCTCGGCCACGGCCTCCGGCGGCGCTCCCTCTACGCGGACGGCCGCGCACTCGACCAGGCGCCGCGTCGCGTAGATGTCGCGTACGTCGTCGGCGTCGAGGGTGCGGACGAACACGCCGCGGTGCGGTTCGTGGACCACGAGCCGTTCGTGGGCGAGGAGGCGGAATGCCTCCCGGAGCGTGTTGCGCGAGACGCCGATGGCATCGGCCACGGCGTGCTCGGCGAGCTGTGTGCCCGGCAGGAGTGCGCCCTCGATGATCTGGGCGCGCAGCACGTCGGCGAGCCGGGACACGGTGCTGGTGCGGTCGAGCATCAGGCGCGCGTCGGACAGGCCTGCCAGTCGTGAACCCGATGGGTGAGGCTCTGGGTCGGGCTCCGAGGCACCGGATTCCGGTCCGGCCGGAGCGGTCTCTTGTGCCATTATGCTCCTTAATTGCCCCCTTGCCGGATTGCTCAACAATACGTACCGTACACGGAACGGCTGCACCCTGTCTGCCCCTGGTCCCCTACTCGGGAAAGGAGGGCGGTCGTGCTCGTACTCCTCGGCGTTC
This sequence comes from Actinoallomurus sp., assembly GCA_025964685.1. Lineage (GTDB taxonomy): Bacteria > Actinomycetota > Actinomycetes > Streptosporangiales > Streptosporangiaceae > Actinoallomurus. The sequence continues at coordinate 33,897 of JAOPYG010000462.1, forward strand.
TACTCGTCGTCATCGGCTTCGCGCTACGGCTGAACCCCCTCGTCGTCGTCACCGTCGCGGGCATCGTCACCGGTTTCCTCGGCCATCTATCCGTGATAGCCATTCTCAACGCCTTCGGCAATGGCTTCGCGACGAGCCGATCGGTCACGCTGTTCGTCCTCGTCCTGCCGGTCATCGGCCTGATCGAACGCTTCGGCCTGCAAGAGCAGGGCCGGCGGCTGATCGCCCGGCTCCACGCGCTCACCACCGGCCGGCTGCTGGTCCTCTACCTGCTCATCCGCCAGATCAGCTCCGCTCTGGGCCTGGCCTCGATCAACGGCCCGGCGGCGCTGGTCCGGCCCCTGATCTATCCGATGGCCGAAGGCGCCGCCGAACGCCGGTTCGGCCGAGCGATCCCCGAGGCCATGCGCGAGAAGGTCAAGGGCTACTCGGCCAGCGCGGACACGGTCGGGCAGTTCTTCGGTGAGGACATCTTCGTCGCGATCGGTTCGATCCTGCTGATCACCGGCTTCGTCGACACGACCTACCACCTGAAGCTCGACGCGCTGAACGTCGCGCTGTGGGCCATCCCCACCGCGATCTGCGCGTACGCGATTCACGGGACGCGACTCTTCCTGCTGGACCGCCGGCTCGACCGGATGGCCGAGGCGGCGGGTCTGACGACACGGCCGGACAAGGCCGACGCACAGGAGGCCGGGCGATGATCAAGGTCGAGTGGTTCTACTGGCTGTGCGGCGCGATCTTCATCGCGGTCGCGGCGCTGACCTTCGCCGACGGCACCAACGCCAAGCGTTACGGCAGCGGCGCCTTCTGGGGGTTGCTCGGCGGTGCCTTCATCTACAGCACGTTCGTGGTGCACAAGACCGCGCCGGCGTCGGTGCTGGGCCTGGCGGTGATCATGATGGCGCTGCTGGTCGCGACCGGCCAGCTCGGCCGAGGTGACACCACCGGGCCGTCGAGAGCCGAGCAGGAGGCCGGCGCGGACCGGTTCGGCAACCGGCTCTTCGTGCCCGCGCTGACGATCCCTGTCGTGGTGATCATCTTCGCGGTCGGCCTGGCCAAGATCCATGTCGGCTCGGAACCGCTCCTGGAGAAGTCCTCCGAGACGCTGATCGGTCTCGGCGTCGCGTCGATCGTCGCCGTGATCATCGGGTTCGTGATGCTGCGGCCGAAGTCCCCGCTCGCTCCGCTCAGCGAGGGCAGGCGGCTGCTGGAGGCCATCGGCTGGGCCGCCGTACTCCCCCAGATGCTCGCCACCCTCGGCCAGCTGTTCGTCGCGGCCGGGGTCGGCAAGCAGGTCGGCCGCCTGACCGAACACGTGCTCCCGTCCGGCTCGCTGTTCGGCGGTGTCCTCGTCTACTGCGTCGGCATGGCGCTGTTCACGATCATCATGGGCAACGCGTTCGGAGCCTTCCCGATCATGACGGCGGCGATCGGGTACCCCGTGCTCGTGCAGCACTTCCACGGCAACGCGGCGGCGGTCTTCGCGATCGGCATGCTGGCCGGATTCTGCGGCACGCTCTGCACGCCGATGGCCGCCAACTTCAACATCGTCCCGGCGGCGCTGCTGGAGATGAAGGACAAGTACGGCCCGATCAAGGCACAGATCCCCACCGCGATTCCACTCCTGGCGTGCAACGTCGCACTCATGTACTTCCTGGCTTTCTGATCCCCGTTCGTGAGGAGGTGGGTGATGACCACGATCAGCGAGGTGGCCGCCCGCTACGCACGCGTCGCCGTACGCAACATCGGCATCGAGTTCCCGCACGCCACCCAGCAGGTCGTGCGCTGGCCGGGCGCGGCGTCGCGGCCGCGCGAACTGCATCCGGCGTTCCACGGCTCGTACGACTGGCACTCCTGCGTGCACATGCACTGGCTGCTGGTCCGGCTGCTGAGCGACGTGCCCTGCGAGGTGCAGCCCGAACAGATCCGCGGCACCCTCGACTGCACGCTCACCGGCCGGGCGATCGAGACCGAGGTGGCGTACCTGCGGGCGAACCCCTCTTTCGAGCGCCCGTACGGGTGGGCGTGGGCGTTCGCACTGGCCGCCGCCTGTGAACGTTGCCCGGACCCGGCCGCGCGCTCATGGGCGACGGCCCTGCGGCCGCTCGTCGACACGATCGAGGAGCTCGCTCTCGGGTGGCTGGACCGCGCGGTGGCGCCGGTCCGGCACGGCGTGCACGCGAACACCGCCTTCGGCCTGGCGATCCTGCACGAGAGCGGCAGCACGCTCGCGCGCGACCGGCTGGTCGCCGTGATCGGAAAGCGGGCGGCGGACTGGTTCGGCGACGACCGCGACTACCCGGCGAGCTGGGAGCCCAGCGGCCAGGACTTCCTGTCACCGGCGCTGTGCGAAGCGGACCTGATGCGGCGCATCCTGCCGGCCGAGGAGTTCCCCGGCTGGCTGACCGGCTTCCTGCCGGGCCTGGCCGACGGGACGCCCCGCGCCCTGTTCACTCCCGCCGAGGTGAATGACGCCTCCGACGGGCACCAGGCGCACCTGTACGGCCTGAACCTCTCCCGCGCGTGGCAGTTCCGGCTGCTGGCCGCCGGCCTGCCCACGGGCGACTCACGGACGACCGTGCTGCGCGAGACCGCGGCACGCCATCTGGACGCGAGCCTTCCGCACGTGACGAGAAAGAGCTTCGTCAGCGATCACTGGCTGGCGACCTTCGCCTTCCTCGCCCTGACCGCCTGACCGCCTGACCGGCTGACCGCCTGACCGCCCGCCCTACCGGGCGGTGCGTGGATGGTGCGTGGATGGTCAGCGGCCCCGGCGAATGTCGGGGGCATGAACTCCTTCGCTCCCGTAGGGACCGCCCGCAGGTGGGCGACGCTCGCCATCTGCTGCCTCGCCGTGCTGGTGCTGTCCATCGACCTGACCGCGCTCCATCTCGCCATCCCCAACCTGATCGACGACCTGAGCCCGTCGGGCACCCAGATCCTGTGGATCGCGGACGTGTACGGCTTCGCGCTCGCCGGGTTGCTCGTCACGATGGGCGGGGTCGGCGACCGGATCGGGCGTAAGAGGCTGCTGCTCATCGGCACGCTGGCGTTCGCGGCGACCTCGGCGCTGACGGCGTACGCCACGAGCCCGGACATGCTGATCGCCGCGCGTGTGCTGCTCGGCGTCGCGGGCGCCACGATCATGCCGTCCACCCTGTCGATCACCCGCAACGTCTTCACCGACGCGAAGCAGCGCACGATGGCGGTCGGGATCGCCAGCGGCATCGGCGCGCTGGGCGTCGGGCTCGGGCCGATCTTCGGTGGTGCGCTGCTGGACCACTTCTGGTGGGGATCGGTGTTCCTCATCAACGTGCCGATCATGGCGGTGGTCCTCATCGCCGGGCTGTTCGTCCTGCCCGAGTCCCGCAACCCGCGGCCCGGCCGTCTCGACGTACCGAGCGTGCCGCTGTCCATCGCCGGTGTCCTGGGCGTCGTCTACGCCGTCACCGAGGCCGGCCACAGCGGCCTCATGCACGCCAGGATCGGCGTCGGGCTCGCGATCGGTGTCGTCGGCCTGGCGGCGTTCGCCTGGCGGCAGGTACGCCTGCCCGAGCCGCTCATCGACATCCGGCTCTTCGCCAACCCGGCGTTCTCCGGGTCGATCGGCGCGAACCTGTTCGCCATGTTCGCGCTGGTCGCGCAGTCGCTGGTGTTCTCGCAGTACTTCCAGCTCGTGCTCCACTGGTCGCCGCTACGCGCCGGCCTGGCCGGACTGCCGGGCGGCGTCGCCGCGGCCGTCGGTGGTGCCGTCCTGGCCGCCCCGTTGATCGGCCTGCTGGGCCGCGCCCGCGTCGTCGCCCTCGGCCTGGGCGTCTCCGCCGCCGGCTTCGCGCTGTACGCCCTGACCGGCACCGAGAGCGACTACTGGACGCTCCTGGTCGCCATGATCCCGTGTGCGCTGGGCGTCGGTATGGCCATGACCGTCACCGCCGACACGATCCTGGCCTCGGTGCCGAAGGACCGGGCGGGCGCCGCCTCCGCGATCTCCGAGACCGCCACCGAGCTCGGCGGCGCGCTGGGGATGGCGGTGCTCGGCAGCGTCCTGACCGCCGCCTACCGGACCAGCCTCCGGCTTCCCGCCGGACTGCCCGCCGGCGCCGACCATGACATCCGCGACTCGATCGGCGCCGCGCTGCAGACCGCCGCCACACTGCCCGTAGGACTGTCCGCACAGGTCACCGACGCCGCCCGGAACGCGTTCGTCGACGGGATGCACGCCGCGGTCTTCTGCAGCGCCGGACTCGCGGCCCTGACCGGCCTGGCCGCCCTGTTCGCCCTCCGCACCGTTCCGAAGGTCATTCCCGAGCACCTGGAGCAGGCCGACGAGCACCTGACACCCGTCGGCTGATCGAGTACCCACGGCCCCGAGGCCCGCGAGCCTCGGGGCCGACTCGAGGCCGCCCTCGGCCGAGCTCCGAACGCTGACACCGCGCCTAGCGTTCGTGTCCGGCCTTGAGCCACTCGATGTAGTCCGCGACCGCCCGGTCGACGTCGTACGCGGGCCGGTACCCGGTGTCCTGCCGGATCCGGGTGGTGTCGAGGTAGAGGGGCTCCCCCTGGTGCCCCTCGGGCAGGTCCACGTGAGCGCCGGGAATGACGGCGCGGATCGCCGCGCCGACCTCGGCGTTGGTCGTGGCGTACCCGTTGCCGACGTTGTACGTGCGGTGGTTCAGCGTCGGGGCCGTCTGCAGGAGGGCGATGGCCCGGCCGCAGTCCTTGACGTAACACATGTCGGTCCCCTCCTCGGCGTACGGGATGCGGGACGGCGCGAAGCCGGGTTCTTCGCCCGCTACGGCGGCGTGGACCAGACGCGGCGTGGGGAGGAACGGCGACGCGGCGCGGCCGAGCGGCCCCCAGATCGCGGAGATCCGGAGGTTCACGACGGCGTCACCGGCCGCGCAGAGCGCGATGATCTCCTGGAGCTTCTTCGCCGCGGGGATCAGGTGGGGGCTTTCCATCGGCAGTGGGGCGTCCTCCCGCAGCGGGTTGCCGTCCACGCCGGCGTAGACCCCGATGGTGCTGGCGATCCCGACGCGGGACACCTCCCAGGCGTCGGCCGCCCTCAGGACGTTCACCAGCGCCTGGGTGTTCTGACTCAGGGCGCCGAGGGTGTCGGACGTACCGATTCCAGGGCCGGCGAGGTGCACGATGCCCGTGATCGGGTGTCTGTCTCCGATCCGCAGCAAGGCGTCCTGATCCGTGATGTCCAGGGGCTCGACGAAGAGTCGTGTGCCGATCTCGCCGGCCAGGAACTCCGGAACCCGGGTCGATCGGTGTCGCGTCACCACGCACGACTCACCGAGGTCGAGGAGGGCCCGCGCGACGTGGGGGCCGATGAAGCCCAGGCCACCGGTTATGAGGATCATGCTTCTCCTAGTCACTAGCGTGCTAGTGAATTCTAGAGCGGCGGTCATTAGCACGCAAACGAATTCCTCCGCTGTACTGTCGTGGTGCCCTGATCAGCGCGGAGGTGGACGGGCCCCATGAGCGAGCTCCTCACGTTGTTCACTCGCGCGCACAAGCTGCTGCGCGCCGAGGCGGACGAGGCGATGAGCCGGCACGGCGTACGCGTCGGCCAGAACCTCGTCCTGGCCGTGCTGTGGGAGACCGACGGTCTGACGCCGGGTGAGCTGGCCGCGCGGCTGCGTCTCACCACTCCGACGATCGTCAACACCGCCACCCGCATGGAAGAGGCCGGGCTGCTCACCCGGATGCGCGACCCCGCCGACGGCCGGCTCGTACGGCTCTACCTCACCGAACGCGCCCGCGCCGCCCAGCACCCCGTCGAGGAAGAACGGCGGCGGCTGGAGGAACGCGCCACGGCGACGCTGACCGACGAGGAGCGCCGCCATCTGCGCACCGCCCTCGTCAAGATCATCGAGGAGCTGTCCCCCGGACAGGTCGCGCCCTGACGCCGTACGCCTCCGAGATCGGGAATCTCGTATCGTCTCTCCTGAAGGTCACTTCTGCGCACGACAGGGCGGAGCCAAATGACGCGACCCACGCTCGAGGCGGTGGCGGCGCGTGCCGGAGTGTCACGGGCCACGGTGTCACGCGTCGTCAACGGCGCCGCGAACGTCAAGCCGGACCTGCGGACCGCGGTCATGCGCGCCGTCGAGGAGCTCGGCTACATCCCCAACTCCGCCGCACGCAGCCTGGTCACCCGGCGCACCGACTCGATCGCCCTGGTCGTCTCCGAACCACCGTCGAGGGTCTTCTCCGACGACCCGTTCTTCTCCGCCGTCATCCGGGCGGTGAGCCAGCAGCTGGAGGCGGCCGACCGGCAGGTCATCTTGATGCTGGTCTCCTCGGCGGCCGGTCACGCGCGGGTCGAGCGATACGTCGCGGGCGGGCACGTCGACGGCGTGATCCTGCTGTCGATGCACGGCGCCGACCCCCTGCCGGCGTCGCTCGGCCGGTCACGGGTGCCGATCGTCTCCCACGGGCGTCCGGCGTCCTCGCTGCCGGTGCCGTACTGCGACTGCGACAACCACGGCGGCGCACGGGCCGCCGTCGAGCACCTGATCGCCCAGGGACGGCGGCGCATCGCCACCATCGCCGGCCCTCGGGACATGACCGCCGCGCAGGATCGGCTCGACGGCTACCGTGCGGCGATGGGCGCCGCGGACCGGCCGTCGATCGTGGCGATGGGCGACTTCACCCGCGAGTCCGGCACCACCGCCATGCAGCAGCTACTCGCGGACGACCCCGAGATCGACGCCGTGTTCGCCGCCTCGGACCTGATGGCGATCGGCGCCCTGGGCGCCCTCCGTGCGGCGGGCCGCAGAGTGCCGGACGACGTCGCGGTGGCCGGGTTCGACGACATCGGGCTGGCGAGCTTCAGCGAGCCGCCGCTCACCACGGTCCGCCAGCCGGTCGCCGACGTCGCGGCCTGCATCGTGCAGATGCTGCTCGGCGACGAACCCCCGACCGCGCCGGTCATCCTGCCCACCGAACTCGTCATCCGCGAGTCGGCCTAGCGGACCAGACGGCCCAGCAGGGCGGACGCGGCGGTGATGCCGGCCGCCGCGGCGACCAGGAGCACGGCGAAGTCGAGGGGGAGGTTGCCCGGGGTGCCGATGAGGAGGTGCCGCAGGGCATCGACCTCATAGCTCAGCGGGTTGACGTGGCTGATCACGCGCAGCCAGCCCGGCATGAGGCCGATGGGATACAGCGCGTTCGAGCCGAAGAACAGCGGCATCGTGATCGCCTGGCCGATGCCCATCAGCCGGTCGCGCGACATGGCCAGACCCGCGATGGTCATCGACAGGCACGAGAAGAACGCCGTGCCGAGCATCACGATGACGATCACCCCCAGCCAGCGCAGCGGGTTGAGCGTCAGCGTGACGCCGAGGATCGCCGACAGCACCAGGATCGCCACCGCCTGGGTCAGCGCCCGCATACCCGCCGCGAACGCCTTTCCCGTGATCAGTGCGGCCCGCGGCGTCGGGGTTACGAGGAGCTTTGCCAGTACACCCGCGTCACGGTCCCAGATGATCTGGATCCCGTAGAAGATCGCGATGAACAGGGTCGACTGGGCCAGGATGCCCGGCGCCAGGTAGTCGAGGTAGGGCACCTTGCCGGTCGGGATGGCCCGCAGGCGAGAGAAGGTCTCGCCGAAGATCAGCAGCCAGAGGGCAGGCTGGATCGCGCGCGTGTACAGCTCGGTCCGGTCGTGCCGGATCTTCTGCAGCTCGACGACGCACATCGCCACCACGCGCGCCGGCAGCAGGCGCCACGTGGTCCACGATGAGTCAGCCGAGCCGGCTGGCGGTACGGCGGGTACGGCGTGCGTCACGGAAGTTGTCTCCTGGTTCGTCGAGTTGGTCGCCGGTGTAGGTGCGGAACACCTCCTCGAGGGTGGCGCCGGGTTCGAGGGCCGCCTTGAGCTCCCCCGGCGTCCCCAGCGCCTTGATCCGGCCGCGGTGCATGAGCGCGATCCGGTTGCAGTACTGGTCCGCCTCGTCCATGTAGTGCGTGGTGACCAGGACGGTCATGCCGGTCGCCCGGCGTACCTCCTGGATGCGCTCCCAGACCCCGTCGCGCGCCACCGGGTCGAGCCCGATGGTCGGCTCGTCGAGGATGAGGAGCTTCGGGGCGCTGATCAGCGCCTGGGCGAGCTCCAGCCGGCGGATCATGCCACCGGAGTACGTCTGCGCGCGCCGCTCCGCGGCGTCCGCGAGCCCGACGGCGGCCAGCACCTCGCGTACGCGCTCCTTGCGTTCGGCTCGTGGCACGTCGAACAGCCGGGCGAACAGCTCGACGTTCTCCCGGCCGGTCAGCGCGCCGTCCGCGGACAGCTGCTGCGGCAGGTACCCGATCGTCCTGCGCACCGCCATCCGGTGGCTCGACACGTCGCGCCCGAAGACCTCGACCATGCCGGGACCCGCCGGAAGCAGCGTGGTGATCAGGCGGATGGCGGTCGTCTTGCCGGCGCCGTTCGGCCCGAGCAGGCCGAAGATCTCTCCCTCGGCCACGTCGAGGTCGATGCCGTCGACCGCGACGGCACCGCCGAACGCGTGCCGCAGTCCTCGGCAGACGACCGCGTACTTCTCGTCACTCATTCGTGCCCCCTTGCTTCTGGCTCGGTCTGCAGACCGGCAACGAGCCGGCGCAGCGCGGGCAGCGCGGCGCCGATCGCGGCCCGGTCCTCGTCGGACAGGTCCGCCATGCGCGCCCCGACCATCCGCGCCCGCCGGTCACGCCAGTCCGCGATGTGCCGCTGCGCGGCCGGCGTGAGCTCCAGCCGCACCGCGCGCCGATCGCCGGGGTCGGTCTCGCGCCGCAGCATCCCGGCGGTGAGCAGCTGGTTCACCAGAGTGCTCACGGAGTTGTCGGCGAGCCGCAGCTCCCGCGCGGCGGCCGCCACGCTGATCCCGGGATTGCGACCGACGACGACCATGAGCTCGACCTGCGCGGGCCGCAGCCGCGACGGCACGTCCTCGCGCAACCGCCGCCGTACGACCCGGCGCATCGCCGCGTTGACGGTCATGAGCTCGTCGGCGAGCCGTACCCCTTCATCAGTCACGAAATCAGGATACCTCTTAATAAGAGGTAATTAGTACCCCTACTTCTGACCTGCGCCTTCGCGCGGTAGCCCTCATTCGTTCGCGGAACCGGTAGAGCACGCCGTACGGTCAAGGCGGGCAAACAGGGAGTTCGACGCGCGAGGAGGGTCGATCAGTGACCGATCCGACATGGCGAGAGCACGGGCCGCAGGAGCCCTACGGCCCCCCGCCCCTTCCTCCTCCGTGGTACGAGCTCGCTCCGCCCGCGGCCCCACCCGGCCCGACGCAGGGGCCGGCCGACAAGCCGCCAGGGCCGGGCAAGGGGTTGTTCGGGTCGCTGTTCGACCTGAGTTTCGACAACCTGGTGACCACCAAGCTCCTGCGCATGATGTACACGCTCGCGATTCTGTGCGTGACCGGATTCAACCTGGTCATGTTCCTGTTCGGATGGTCGCTCGCGGCGGGTAGGTTCTGGCCGTTCCTCGGCTGGACGATGGTCGTCGGCGTGCCCGTCCTGTGGCTCGCCGAGCTGATCATGGTGCGCGTGGTCGTGGAGTACCTGATCGTGCAGCACAAGATCGCCTCCGACCTGACCATCGTGCGTGAGGTCATCAAGGACATCCGGGCCGCCAAGTCATGACGTGTGGACGTTGCGGCGACCCGCTGCACGGTGGCCGGTGCCCGCGATGTGACGCGCGTCCGAGCGGTGAGCGACAAGAGGACACGGAGACGCGGCGTCTCGCCGGACGACGTACCGCGATGGCGCACGCGGCGGGCTGGTCCGTCCCGCTCGCGATCGCGGTGTTCTTCAGCGCGTACGTGATCGCGGGAATCGCCCGTACCCACCACATCGAAACGGCGCTGGGCTCTTCCGCGTACTCCTCCAGCCCGCATCCGCCCCCGCGGTACCTGCTGTGGCTGCTGCTGCCCGGCGCCCTGTGCTGGGCCGCCTGCACGCTGGCCGAAGTGGCGCTCGCCCGTACGCTCGGCGGCGACTATCCCTCGCTCGGCCCCTGGGCCTGGGCACCTGGTTCGGCACTCCCGCGGAAGGTCCGCGACACCATCGGCGGGATCGACCGCAAGCTCGGCAGCGTCGGCGGCGGGTGCCTCGCCGTCGCGGCCCTGGCCGCCGCCGGCCCGCTGATAGTGATCGGCTGGTCGATGTTCACCTCGTCGGCGATCGTGCTGTGGGCACTGATCGTGCTCGCCGCGACCGCCGTTCACCTGCTGAGCGTCCGCGCCCGCCTCGCCGCCTGGCGTCAACGCCGGTCCCTTAACGCTGACCTGTCGCGGTGACCATCGGAGTACGCGGCGTGGCCCGCCGGGGGTGACAGGCGTTGACGTCGCACGCGAAGATGTCTGTTCCAGACCGAGAAGGGGGAGGATCGTTGGTAACCGCCCAGCCCCCTCCCGGGTGGTACCCGGACCCGGGCGGCCGAGGACTCCAGCGGTACTGGGACGGCCGGGGATGGACCGCCTCGACCCGCGGTACACCGGCGCCCGTCGCGTACGGAGCGGCGCTTCCCGCACTGCCGGCGCGTGCCGCATCCCCCGTGGTGGTGTCGGCAGGCACTGAGGATCGCCCGGCGGGCCCGGGGCTGGGCTCGACCGTGGCCGCCCTGGCGGCACTGATCCCGGCGGCGGTCGGCGCACTGGCCATCGTCGCGCCGATCGCGTACGGACTGCATCTGCTCTGGCCGGTGTGGGGTGCGGTGGTCCCGTTCGCCGTGTGGGCGGCAGGGGCGGTGCTGGCGTCCTGGCCGAACGAGACGATCCAGCGGACCTGGTACGGCTACCGCGACCCGACCGCCGAAGAACACCGCCGCCTCGGCGAACCCTCCCGCCGCGCACTAGGCCGCCTCGGCGTGACAGCCGGCCGCTACCGGCTGATGGTCAGCGAATCCGACGAGCTCAACGCACCCGCCATGACCGGCCGGACCGTCATCATCACCTCGTACGCGGCACGCTCACTGCCACCCGACCGGGCCGAAGCCGTCATCGCCCACGAGCTGAGCCACCACATCGGCCTGCACGCCGTACCGGTGTTCTCCTACACCCAGCTGACCCTGCCGATCCGCACCGTGTGGTGGCTGCTGACCCATATCTGGCGCCCGGTCCGGCGGATGTGGCGGGTGGCGGTGCGCTGGCACACGCCGTTCGGGTTCCTGGTGACGTTCCTGCTCGCCATCGCCGTCGCGGTCATCTTCGCCGTCTCGGCACTCCCGGCCGGCGTCGCCGTCATCGGCGCGGCATTGTCGAGGTTCGCGATCGACCGCACCGAATACACCGCCGACCACACCGTCACCGGCCTCGCCTTGGGCCCGCAACTCCTCGCAGCCCTGGAAACCGCCATCGAGACCAACCACACCGACACCGACCGCACGCGACGACTGCTCGCCCTGCCGCCCCTGGCGGTACGCCGCGCCCAGCGACTGCGCCGGCGGCTCGCCATGTGATCCGACATGCCGGAAGCCACGCGCGAGAGCCATTCTTCGGCAGCCATGGAGGTCCGATGGAGGAGAATTCGCCGAGCGGCCCCCCCTGGTCGGCAGAGGTGCGCACCGACTGCCCGGTCGCTCTACCGGCACAGGCGTGGATCGAAGGGTCCATGCGCTGGTTCATCGAGCAGTTCGGGAGGCAGGCCGCACTCGGGCAGGTCGCCCTACTTGTCCCGGACTTCCTTCCAGCCGCGTATACCGGCACACCGGAGCAGGTCGAGGCGCTGGTCTTCCGGATCCGCGACCTGATGTCGGTGGATGCCTCGCAGCGGCTGATCGTTCGCCATTTCGACGGCTCGGATGAGGCACTCAGGGGTGGACGGCGCACGGTCGGCCACTACCAGGAGGAGAACGGCCAGGCCATCATCGCCCTGGACGAGCGTGAGGCCGCCGACGCCGCCTTCCTGACCGCGATCATCGCGCATGAGCTGGGCCATGTCCGGCTACTCGGCGAGCGCCGGCTCGACCACGACAGGCGCGACCACGAGCGCCTGACCGACCTTCTCACGATCTATCTCGGCTTCGGCGTCTTCACCGCCAATGCCGCACTGAGCTTCTCCACGACCGCACGCAACTGGTCCGTCCAGCCACGCGGCTACCTGAGCGAGCAGACGCTTCACGGTGCCCACAATGACGGCTACGCCAGGCTGGGTTACCTCAGCGAGCCGGAATTCGGTTACGCATTGGCCTGCTATGCCTGGCTGCGCGGCGAGAGTGCTCCTCCGTGGGCGGCCCACCTCGATCCGGGACCGCGAGGTCTCCTGAGACAGGGCCTGGCCTACCTGGCCGGATGCGCGCCGCAGGGCGAATTCCCGACGCTCGCCGGCTCTGGCCGCATTTCGATCAGCGTAGTGCCGAGAATGAGATCATCCGCCATCAGCTTCCTCATTCTGGTCTTCGGCGAATACGAACGACGACTCCATTCCCAACCGACATGGCCCGTCACGGGTGTCCGCCCGCGCTGTCAGTGAAACTCCGTACAGCTTCGAGGAACTCGCTCATTCGCGTATCATCGAGACCTTCATCATCGATGAGCTGAGCCAGCACAAGGATCTGCGTTCGCGCCTTGGATTCGTCGCCGAATTCACCGAACGCCGCATCGCCAAGGGCGCGCCGCATTTGAACCTCAGCCACACGAGGATCGATATCAAGCCCAGAGCCGCTGAGTACGATCCGCGCCCGAGCGACGTACCGCACAACATCGGGAATCGACCATCGCGCGACGAAACGGCGCCGGACCGCAACCGAAAAGGCCGCATATACGAGGCGCTCGTATCCCACTACGCCGTCATCTTCAGCGAGCCCTGTCCGATCGAGATCCAACCTCGCTCACGAACTCGATGACCTCAGCATCTTTGGCGCTGCTGGCGAATCGCCCTGCCACCCCTGGCGGTACGCCACGCCCAGCGACCGCGCCGGCGGCTCGCCTCGTAACCGGAGTCCGGTCAGGAGGAGCGGGCCGATCCGATCAGCTGATCGGCCAGGTTACGGACCTCGGATAGGAAGGCGTCCAAGCCGGCGTCGTCGAAATCTTCGTCGTCCACGAGTACGAGGAGCACAAAGACCTGCGCGCGAGCCTTGCTCTCGTCCTCGAAGTCATCGGTCACCGCGTCCCCGAGCACCCGCCGAATCATCACCTCCGCGGCACGCGGATCGACGTCAACATCGACATCCAACAGCCGAGCCCGGACGGCAGCGACACCCCGGACAACGTCAGCGATCGTCCAAGACGGAGAGAACCGGCGACTAACCACCACGGCGAAGGCCGCATACACCAACTCGCCATAGCCCTCCACACCACCGGACTCGACAAACCGCCCGGTCGGCCGCATTCCCTCTTCGGAATCGCCGGCCAAGAACGCCCGAAGCGACGCAATCTGTTCATCCGGTATTATCATTTCCTGCCGATCTAACTCAACAAGCGGTTCCCAAGTGCCCGCGTCGTCGCGATGAACTTGTCGAGCCCAGCATCATCGAGTTGCTCATCCCCGATCAGCGCGATCAACAGCAGTAGCTGGGTGTGAACTACCATCTTATCGTCCACGTCATCGATCGAATTCTTACCTAGAGAGTGCATGATCAAACGCTCTGCGACGACAGGATCGATCTGTTCGCTGAGTCTCTCCGAGCGAGATCGCACGTCGCCGATGTATTCGGTCACATCGGCCCTCGTGCCACCTCCTGCGAATCGGCGATCCACCGCCTCAAAGAAGCCGCCAGCGATAAGCGCGCCGTAGCCGAGCCCATCAACGTCCGGATCTAGTCGCTCACTGAGCCGCTCGTACTCATCGAATTCACCTGCGAGGTAGGCGCGCAGAGTCGCCACCTGCTCATCGGTGACCGCCATGATCGTCTCCTTTTCTGACAAGCTCGCGATAAATATGCCGACCACCCTCGCCTAGCAGAAATCCGGCGACTAATACTCCAGTCATGAGATCACCGATGGTCGCACTGTGATGTGCCGCATCAGTGAATTCGGGACCGGCCTGCCTGACTTGCATATGGCTACCGATTGGCGGACGACCAAGAGCATCGTGACCGCTGTTAATGTATTCTTTGGAGTTATCGAGTATGTCGTCAGCCTTCTTGAAGGCCGACTTACGCATCTTATCGAATCTGGATAGCTTATCGCTGTCCATGTCCCGGAGTTCTTCTCCGCCAGGCAGATCACTCCGCCTTTCCACCCAATCAGGACCCTCATCCGGCAGATCATCCGCCGCCGCATTCCGCTCGTCCGAACGTCTGTAGTCTCCGGCGGTGCGGTCGAGGAATTCCTCCAACGGGACATCTTGAACGCTGAGGTCGTACTTCCAGGGGCCTGCCTCTTGCTGCGCTTCTTCCGAGCGGTCCTCGTGGTCGAGAGCCATAGTGAAGCTCTCGGGAGCCGTCTCGGTGTCTCCACGATTGTCCACCTCGGTGTCCCCGGCAGAGACAGCCTCTGGTTCGGATGACCGGTCTACCGACGCCACACTTTCGTCCGGAGCGTCCGGGATGCTGGACGGTCCCACGTCCCCTGAGGCAACGTCAGACTCGCCTGAGGGCTGCCGGACGTCGGGCACCGCGACAAGACTGCCGGAGGTATCGCCGGGATCAGAGCCGTCCGTCTGATGACCAACCTCGGGAACGGATGCGTCCGGCGCTCCGGCGTCCTCTGACGGCCCGGAAGAGTCGCCAGGCGCCGACCGTACGTCCGCCTCAGCCAACGTCGTGGCGTCGTACGGGATGTTCGCGCTGCCAGGTGACTGGTCCCGTTGTTCGGTGCTTTCAGTACCGCTGGCGTTCTCGGCGCGCCGTCCGCTCTCTGGCTTGCCGACGGCATCTTCCTGCCGGTGGATCTCTTCGCCTGTCTGAGAGGTACCGGTGCCGGTTTCGTTCGCAGCGGCTGCGCCCTGGCGACTCTCCGCGCGGGAGGCGTAGCCGTCGGTACCGGGTCTGTCCACAGGAGGAGCCGGGCGCTGGTCCGGTTGCGCCTCAGTTGTCTCGGTGTCCGCGTCGGTGCCATCGCTGGTGCGGTCGATATCCATCGGCCGTGCCTTACGCCGGCTCGGTGTGGCGGTCGAGGACGTGACTGTCCTCGGCGTACTTGCGGAACGAGTGTTCGGTGCAGGGACGACCAGCCTTGTCGGTCCAATCGGCGTGTGCGGTGCGGAGCAGTACGGTCGCCTCGCTCAGCCTGAATGTTCCGCTACGCATGGCACTGGTGTGCCTGTCTGGGAACCGCTGGGCGGAGGCCACAGCTGCTCGCACCGGGGTGTGCTCCAGTGGATAACTAGGGTGACGACACTTCCCTCGGCCAGGAAAACGATTTGAATCAGGACGACGAATCTGCCGATCACTCACACGGCCTCGACCTCCTTGCCCCTTAGGCAGTCCATTCATCTGCGAGCTTACGCGCCTTTGCCAGGAAGTCATCCAGGCCGGTCTCGTCGGAGTTCCTCATCGGCGATCAACGCGGTCTAGCCGGTCTGCGCAAGCTCCGGATCAAGCCGTCAACACAGCTGCTCGTATG
Organism: Actinoallomurus sp.; assembly: GCA_025964685.1. Taxonomy (GTDB): domain Bacteria; phylum Actinomycetota; class Actinomycetes; order Streptosporangiales; family Streptosporangiaceae; genus Actinoallomurus. Next base: position 49,418 of record JAOPYG010000462.1, read on the forward strand.
TAGCGAAATCCCGAGCAAGAAAAGCCTTCAGGGTAGCCGCCTGGTCAGCGGTGATCGCCATCCTCATGTCCCTCCACATGAGCGAACTCTTGTGCACGAATCGGGCTGTTTCTCCGAGCGCACGGCCCCCGTTGCCATCAAAGCCGTCAACGTATCACTCACGACGAACCAATCGTGTGATGCCGTCTAGATCATCCAGTCCATTCATCAGCCACCGTGCGAGATTCGGCAAGAAAAGCATCCAGCTGGGAATCGTTCAGCTGTGCGTCCACAACCAGCGCCGCCAGAAGAGTGAATTGCGTACCGATAACGGCTTCGTCATTCAGATCGGCAATTGATCCCTTGCCGAGTGAGTGCCAGATCATGCGCTCAGCGACTTTAGGGTCGATCTGCTCGGCAAGCCTTTCCGATCGCGACCGTACAGCACCGACGAACTCTACGACCTCCGCATCGTCATGGTTTTCAGCGAACCGACGATCAACCGCCTCAAAGAACGCGGCGGCAAGGAGCGCGCTATAGCCGGTCTTCGCAGCGTCACGATCAAGTCGCTCCACCAGTCGTTGATACTCGTCCAAATTCCCTCGCAGATAGAGGCGTAGGGCCGCTACCTGGTCATCGGTCACTGCCATCGTCATGCGCCTTCCTATGTGAAAGTCGTTTATGTCCCTGACGGTACAGCTCGCCGAGCACTATCCCAGCGGCCATCAGCGCCGTCGCCGTGTCAACGATACTGGCCCCCTCATGGGAAAGGGTGGTCAGCTCCGGCGAGCTGCGGGCCACGGCATGCCCTGTCGGGGGCGAGAAGATCGCTTGATTATCGCTGAGCCGCTTCTGTGTGAAGTCGACGGTATCCTCAGAGGCGCGCCATCCTTCTTTGCGCATCCTCTCGCGGCGCGATTGCTTGTCGTTTGAGATATCGGCGATGCGATTGCCCAGCCTGTCAGTTGGGTCGGGAACCTTGTCGCCGATCTCTTTGGACCAAGCGGCCGCCCCGATCGGGTCGAGATGCTCACGAAGCGACTTGCCCTCCACGAGAAGACGTTCGCTCAGCGTCGACTTTTCGAGGACCCCCTGGCTCTCAGCGGGCGCATCATCGCCTGCGCCGGTGTCCTCTCCGATGTCCGCTTCGCCGCTACGGTCTCGAGAACCTCGGTCAGGTTCTTCCGCGCCGTCCGCAGCAGTAATGCGGCTTCTATCTTCTGCTGCCGGATGCGCTGCTGATTCGTTCGTATCGTCGTTCGAGCCGGCCTGCTCTCCGACCCCGATAACGGGTGTCGTCTCGGTGGCCTCCTCTCCGGCCCGGTCGCTCGCGCTTTGCGGTACGAGAGGATCGTCAGTCTTACTCGTCACAGCAGCGGTATTCGGCATAGAGCGACCGTCGTTGTACTTCTCGCCAAACCCCGTCTCTTTTACGCGGACCGACTCGGTTGTCTTCAGATTCGATTCGCCCGACGCTTCGTAATCGTTCCCGGTGGCGACGCTGTCGTTTCGCTCAGCGCCTTCCTGGGAGGCTTCACCCGCCCCCGGCTTCTCTTCACTCCGACCGCCGTTATTCTGAGTGTCATTGGCGGCCGCGGCGCCGTCGCGGCCGTCAGCGCGGGAAGGGTAAGCGTCGGCGCCGGGCCGGTCGCGTGGAAGCGGCGAGCCACGGTCCGCGGGTGTGGCGCGTTCCACGTTTTCGTCGGCACCGTCGTTGGTGTGGTCAATCCCCATCGGCCGCCCCCGTAGGGCGTTCGGTCGACGGGTGCACCGCCATGACCACTGGTTTGAGGCGGCCGCCTACATGGAGGCCCTTGGATGCCTTCCGGACATCGTGTGGCGTCTCGTCCCGCATCGCGCTAGCGGTCTCCTCCGCCGAAAAGCGGTGGGGGTGGGCCTGACCCGCCGTCGTCGCGTGGGCCGGGTCTCGGTGGTTCACGGCGAACCGAGGGCCTCGGCGAGGTGGGGGGCCAGATCTGTCCGGGACGCCGCTGTTCTTCGGGCTGCTGCTCGGGCGCGGCTCGGGGGCCCTCTTGGTATCCGGGCGGCGGGCCCGGCGCGTACGGGAGGGGTGTTCTCGGTGCTTCGACGGCCGGCGGCGCGGCCCACCGTGGCTGGGCGGCCTGGGGGCGTTGTGGTGGGGGGTCGGGCAGAGGGGTGGTCGTGACGCGTTCGAGGGTGACGATGGCGGGGTCGCACTCGACCGGGGTGAGTTTGCGGCCGCCCTCCGGCCGGGACTCGATCAGCAGGAGGGCGTGGTCGGGCAGGTGCTGCAGTGTGACGGGTTCGACCGCGTACTCATAGACCCGCTGGGTCGTGTCGGCGTCGCTCCAGTTGGTTCCCGCCGCGTACGCGTAGGCGCTGGACCAGTTCCGTGACACCGAGCGGCTCTCGCCCTGGGTGTCGGTCTCGCTGGTGCCGCCGCCGCGCGTACGGGAGTCGCCGGTGTTCGTGGACCGGTCGGCGAACAGCCCGAGTGGCCCGCCGCCGGATCGGGTCACGCCCGAGGATCGGGTGGTGCCCCGGTTCGTCGAGGTGCCGGACGAGCGGGACACGTTGATGCTGTCCGAGTCACCGGTGCCTTCGGTGTCGGTGTCGGTGTGGGATTCGTTGCCGCCGACGTTCTTGGTGATCTGGGACAGCACGAACCTGTAGTCGCGGCCGATGAAGTCCGCGGCGCGGGTCGCGTCCTCGTGGTTGCCCAGACGCATGAACGCGACCGCGCCACCGCCGAGCATCTCCCCACCGGTCTCGCGGAGGCGGCGGAACAGGAAGGTGAGGGGTACGCCACGGCGTTCGCAGGCGTCGGACAGGCGCTCGAGGTGGCGGCGGGCCAGGTCGTCCGCGCCGGCCACGACGACCGATGGGCGCGGATTGCTGGAGGCGGTGACGCGGTGGGTGACCCACTGCACGATCAGGTCCGTCAACAGTTCGGAGCGGACGTTGCGGGCGTTGCTGTCCAGTGCGATGCAGGTCAAGTACCCGGTGGTGAGCTCGCCGGGGTTGGTGCCGAGTTCTTCGATCGGATGGATATAGGACTCGATGCGGGAGATGTTCGCGTGTGCCTGGCGGCGGTACTCCACGCTGAACAGCTCATTCGTGATGCGGCCGCGTTCGTCGCGGTCGAGCGCCGATGAGTCGTCCGGTTCGCCCATCAGGGCGCGGAGCGCCGCGCCGATCCGGGCCAGGGAGACGTCCTCACCCAGCGCGTCACAGATCCTGGACAGGATCCGGTCGTCCATGCTGCGTTCGGCGCGCGCCGCCTCGGGTGAGCCGCCGTACATCGACTCCACGATCGCGTCGACCAGCTCACGCGGTCGCAGGCCGGACAGCAGCGTCGATTCGGCGAGGCGGGCGGGCAGAAGCTGGGTGTCCACCTCGATGTTCGCGGCTCGGGCCAGGGTCGCCAGCTCACCGCACACCAGCTCGCGTGACAGGTCGACGACCAGGAGCGGTCCTGTGAACAGCGCCGATGACCCGTACGTGCTCAGCAGCGCTTCCCAGCTCCACAGGGTGCCGCCGAACACGTCCATGCGCCGGCGTGCCAGCGGGCGTGGGACCGCACCCCACTCATAGCGGGCGCCGGCCGCGCCCTGCTCGTTCGCCTCGTGATGATGACGGCGGGCCTGCCAGCCGCGCATCGCGTCCTCGTACGCCCGGGTGGCCTGCTGCCGGGCCGACTCGTACGCCTCGCGGGCATGCCGCCGGGCCGTGACGGCGATGCCGGTCAGCACCACACCGGGCCCGAGGCAGATCAGCGCGAGCAGGATGGATCCGAGCGGCACCGCCGTCTTGCCGAGGGAGTAGTCACCGGCCGCGCAGGCGGAGAACAACGCCAGCACCACGAACGCGGTGATGCTCAACGGCAGGGTGCGGCGTAGACGCTGCTGGGCGACCTGTGCCGTGGAGGTGACCTGCTGTGCCAGGTAGTCCGGCAGCCGCGGCGGCTGCGGCTGGGGCTCGGTGAAGGGGGTGTAGTACGCCCAGCGGTCACGGAAGAGCCAGCCCAGCCGCGGCTCGGGCGAGAACAACAGCGAGCGTCGTTCGAGCAATGACTGCCGATCAACCGGTTGCACGGTCATGATCCCGCAACCCCCCGTACCTCCCGCGTGCCGGTCCTTGACAAGTTCGCCTGACCGCCCCGGACAACAACCCAAGCAGAGGGATAGCGGACTTGTCACTACTTCTGCGTGGAACCGGCGCTTCCCATCGGGCAACACGCTCAATAACCTGGCCCCTGCCGCTGTCCGGCGGTCATCGCGTCAGGCGGTCAAGGTACTCGGGGAGGCACGCCAATGGTCGGGCTCGCCGGTCACCATGGGGCGGTCGGCATGGCGAGGTCAGGACTGACCCGTGCCCGTTGATCGGACCGCCGACGCCGAAACCGTTGAGGAGCCACCGGCGGTCGAGCACAGGCCTCCGCCCGATACGCCGGACCAGCCCGCGGGGCTCTCCCGCGCGGACAGTCGCGCCGGCGCTGCCGCCGCGAACGATGCTGCCGGCGAGCAGGAGATCGGGCCTGAAGCGGCAGACGAGGCGCGCGATCAGGACACCGAGACCGCGCAGCCACCGGATACAGAGACGACGCCGGCGGATGCCGGCCAGGACCCCGCCGCAGAAGACCCTCTCCCGGAAGCCGGGGAGAAAGCCGCCGCCGAGGACCGCGAGGTCATCGATACGGACGACGACGTAGATCAGATGGATGAGGCCGCTCCACTCCCAGATGAGCCCCGTGTCGTCGATGACTCCGACGTGGTCCCCGACAGCGACGCGATCGCGCGTAAGGATCGAATCCCGGTCGAGGACGCTCCCGCGAATCCCGGTGTGGCAGCCAAGGATCAGCGAAGGGCCGCTCAGGTCGACGAGGACCCGGTGGTGGCAGCACCACGGGACACACCTGCTCGGTGGCTGGAGCCCTTGACCGATCACGAGTACACCGAGCACACCGCTCAGATCGAGTCGAGCATCGCTGATGCCGTGAAGCGCGGCGAGTCGACCGATGTCCAGCACACGCTGAACCCGGAGCGAACGATCTGGCATCCGGATCGGGCCGAGATCCATCAGCAGATCGTCGATGATCTGTATTCGGCCGCGGCCGGCGTGCCCAACGACGGGCAGGCGATCGTCGCCGGGGGCCTCGGCGGGGCCGGGAAATCGACCACGCTGGAGGATCAGGCCGGTATCGACCGCTCGAGTTATCTGACGATCAACCCGGATGACATCAAGGAGTCTCTGGCGAAGCGAGGCATGGTTCCATCGGTGGAGGGGCTCGCTCCGATGGAGCGATCGGCGCTGGTACACGAGGAATCCTCAGAGATCGCAAGGTCGCTCGCGAGCCGGGCGTACGCCGACCGCAAGAACGTGATCTGGGACATCACGATGTCCTCCCGGCTTTCCGCCGGCCGGCGTGTACAGCAGTTGCGGGAGGCGGGTTACCAGAACGTCGAAGGGATCTTCGTTCACATCCCGGTGGGGACGAGTGTGGAGCGAGCACAGGCACGCCACCGGCAGGGTCTGGAGGACTACCGCAACGGCGAAGGGCTCGGCGGACGTTACGTACCGCCGGATGTGATCCGCGCGAACGCCGAGGCGACGTGGGGCAGCGTGAACCGTGCCGCCTTCGAAGAGCTGAAACCCCAGTTCGACAAGTGGAAGCTCTACGACAACTCCGTAGACGGGCGTGGTCCGATGCTGCTGGAATCCAGCGACGGATCTGAAAGGAACGACGATGAGTGAAATAGCGGACCTGCTCGCGCGACTGCGTGCCGGTTCCATGAGCCTGGAAGAGGTCGCGACCAGGTTCCGTGACCGTCAATGGCCGGCACGTGGAGCCGCGCCCTCCCGCGACGCTCACGAGGCGTTCGCCGCGGAAGAACGTGATCCCGAGCCGCTCCTCGAGGGTTCCTTCGAGGAGGTCCATGCCGCGTACATGCGGCATGAGCTGACCAAGGATCAGTACGCCGTACTGGCCAAGGCGGCCGCCGAGGCAGGTCAAGGCGCATAGATCCGGATGGGAACCATGCCCAGAAGTGCCAGATGCCGGCCGAGCTGCCGTCGCGGCGGCCGCACACGCACAACGCCCTTGACGACGCGATCGAGCAGGCCGACCTGTTCCAGAACCTCATGGCCTGGCGTCCCCGGTGAGCAAGCCACCCGGAGAAACAATGCGGATCGACCTGCACAGCCACAGTGACGCCTCCGATGGCACGCAGCCGCCGGCCGACGTCGTTCGCCGGGCTCGGGAGGCCGGTCTGGACGTCCTGGCGTTGACGGATCACGACACGGTGGACGGACTACCGGCCGCTACGGCGGCGCTGCCCGCCGGGCTGACGCTCGTACCCGGCATGGAGCTGTCCTGCCGGCGTGACGGGATGAGCATCCATCTGCTCGCCTACCTGTTCGATCCGGCCGCGCCGGAGCTGGCGGACGAGTGCCGGCGGATCCGGGACGCGCGGGAACGTCGCGGACGCGAGATGGTCGAGCGCCTGGTCGAGCTGGGCGTTCCCGTCACATGGGAGCAGATAGGCGCGCTGACGAACGGTGGCGTGGTCGGGCGGCCCCACATCGCCCGTGCCATGGTCGAGGCCGGAGCCATCACCGAACCGGCGCAGGCGTTCACCTCCGAGTGGATCGCTCCCGGCGGCCGCGCGTACGTCAGCCGTTACGCCCTGGACCCGGCGACCGCCGTACGGCTGGTGACCGCCGCGGGCGGGGTGGCCGTACTCGCTCATCCCAAAGCCGGCCGGCGCGGTCGGGTGATCCCGGATGAGTGGATCTCCGAGCTCGCCGAGATCGGCTTGTTCGGCGTCGAGGTGGACCATCTCGACCACGACCCGGCCGCCCGTACTCACCTGCGGAGCCTCGCGGCCGATCTCGGGCTGGCGGCCACCGGATCGAGCGATGACCACGGCGAGCTCACCGGCCATCGCCTGGGGTGTGAGACGACGGCCGTGGATGTCTACGAACGGCTGGTGGCCGCGGCGTCCGGCACCGTACCGATCACCAAGGACCGATGATGGCCGAGGTGTGGGATGTGGTCCGCGGCGTCCCCGCGTGCCGGTTGGCGGAGGTTCCGCGGCGGCGGATCACCGATGACTCCGATACCGCCGGGCGGGACGAGTCGCGGGATCAGCGGCTGGCGGCTCTGGTGTCGGCCTGCCATGGCGATGAGCCGGTACTCATCGGCTGGCGGCGCGCCCAGGCCACGGGCCCGGTGGAGGTGTACGTCGGCGGCCAGGGCCTGATCACCGAAGGCGACGCCGGTACGGCGGTGCTGAGCCTGCCGGCGGGCGGACGCGGCCGGATGCTGCGGCCGGGCGCCGTCGCCGACGTGATGAACGATCTGCCGTACTGGACGCGGATCGGCGGGATCACCGACGGCCTGCTCATCGACGAGCATCCGGACGCGGCCGGCCCGATGACGCGGCCGTCGCTGGAGGACTGTCTCCTGTCGGTGTGGACACAGCCGTTCGCGTGGCTGCTCCTCGCCGAGCCCATCGGCGCCACCGAGACCGGCCGGCTGGCCGACGACGTCGCCGACCGCGCCTACACCGCCCAGTCGATGGCCGAACGCTCCCCGGAGAACGCCGTACGGGCACAACGCCTCGAACGCCGCCACCGAGAACTACGCCAGGCAGCCTCCACCGGCCTGTGGCGGGTGCACCTGCTGGCCGGCGGCACCACCCCGAAGGCCGCCGAACGAGTCGCGGCCCTCGTGTGCGCCTCGGCCGACCTCGACGGCCTCCCGTACGCCCTGGCGCCGTGGCCGGAAGCCGCTGGGCCGTTCGAGGCCGGCTCGCGGCTCGTCGCCGCTCTGGCGCGCCCGCCGGTCCGTGAGGTGCCGGGCGTACGGTTCGTCATCCGGCCGGAGTTCGACGTGACCCCCGAGTCCGTCCCCGGTGGTGCGGGGAGCGTGCCCCTGGGCCGGGTGCTGGACCGTAACCGCGCCGACGTCGGTCCGCTGTCGTTGCCGCTGGACAGCCTGAACCGGCACACGTTCGTGTGCGGCGCGACCGGCGCCGGCAAGTCCCAGACCGTACGCGGCCTGCTGGCCTCGGCGAGCGCGGCGGGACTGCCGTGGCTGGTGGTCGAGCCGGCCAAGGCGGAGTATCGGCTGATGGCCGCCCGTCTCCCCGACGCCGAGGTGGTCGCGATCCGCCCCGGTGACGTCGACGCGATCGCCGCCGGCATCAACCCCCTGGAGCCCGCCAAGGACGCCGACGGGCGCGCGTTCCCGCTCCAGACGCACGCCGACCTCGTACGCGCACTGTTCCTGGCCGCGTTCGAGTCCGACGAACCGTTCCCGCAGGTACTCTCGGCGGCGCTGACCCGCTGTTATGAGGAACTCGGCTGGGACCTGGCCTTGGGCGAGCCGCGCACGCCCGGCACCGCGCCCCGTTACCCGACGCTCGCGGATCTGCAGGCCGCCGCCGAACAGGTCGTCACCGAGATCGGCTACGGCACGGAGATCACCGACAACGTCCGCGGGTTCATCCGCGTCCGCCTGTCGAGCCTGCGGCTGGGTACGACGGGACGGTTCTTCGAAGGCGGTCACCCCATCGACTTCGAACGCCTGCTGGCCCGCAACGTGGTGTTCGAGATCGAGGACGTCGGCGACGACCGCGACAAGGCCTTCCTCATGGGTACCGTCCTGGTCCGCCTGGTCGAGTACTTGCGGATGCGTCAGCGCGCCACCGGCGGTCGTTCGACCGGCCTGTCGCATCTGAGCGTGTTCGAAGAAGCGCACCGGCTGCTCCGTAAGAGCGAGGAGACCGGCCCGGCGGCACACGCGGTGGAGATGTTCGCCGGCCTGCTGGCCGAGATCCGGGCGTACGGCGAGGGCCTCATCGTGGCCGAACAGATCCCCTCCAAACTCGTCCCGGACGTCATCAAGAACACCGCCGTCAAGATCGTGCACCGCCTGCCCGCCAAGGACGACCGCGACGCCGTCGGCGCGACCATGAACATCACCGACGCTCAGTCGGAGTTCCTGGTCACCCTGCGCCCGGGCGAAGGCGCGGTCTTCACCGACGGCATGGACTACCCCCACCTGGCCCGCATGCCTGATGGCACCGTCGCCGAGAACACCGGCCCGGCGACGCTGACCTCCCCCGCCGTGCTCGTCACCTCCCGCAGCAGCACCTGCGGCAAGGACTGCCAGGCCACCCCGTGCACGCTGCGGGACATGCGCACCGCCCAGCGAGCCCTCACCGACAACCCGTCACTCGTACTGTGGGTCGAACTCTCCACCGCCGCGCACCTCACGGGCTGGGCCTCCCCCGTCCCCGCGCCGACGATCCTCGATACGTTGAAGGCGATGCCCGACCGCCTCCGCGACTGCGCGCTGTCCCACGCCGTAGACGCCGCGGTGGCCTCCCGCGCCTCGGTCATCGCCGCCCGAAGCGACCCCGGCGAACTCGCCGACCACCTCACCGCCACCCTGCGCGCCCGCCTGAACGGCGGGAAGGTGTGCACCGGCGAAGAGCCGAAATGGTTCACCGCGCCGTACCGCTGGTGCCTGGTCGTGGAAGAACTCCAGGCGACCCACCGCCGCACCCCGGACGCCGCCCGCCACCCACTCACGGCCCAATGGGAACGTCAGTACGGCCGCCGCATCCCGGGCGATGACATAGCCGAGCAACTCACCCACGTGACCCGGTGGTGGGACCGCGACCAACGGTCGGAGAGTGCTCGCAACACGACCTTGTGGGGCACCACGCTCCCGTCAGCGGTGGAAACGGGCGTGAGCGCCCGCCGCGACGATGACGACTGGCCCCAGCGCCTCGCGGAAGGCACCACCGACCTGACCAACATCGACGGACTGCTCCGCTTCTACAAACCGGCCGAATGAGATCCCATGAACCGGCGCCGCGCCACTCGCCGGGCTTCTGACCTCAGCCACCCCCCGACGGAGCGGCGCCGACGGTGATCGACCATCCCGGAGCCTTAGTGGCAGTGGGGGTGACTGAGCTGCGGACAAATTCGTTCATGGCCCCGTAAAATTGCCGATGCCGCGCAGGCGGCCAGCTTCAGCGGCTGGTTGTCCACTCCGTCTGCACGCGCCTTGAAAGCGCTCGTCAGGCCGCTCGATGATGCGTTTCTGCGCCGGAGCTTGTCGGACCCTC
>JAOPYG010000497.1 GCA_025964685.1 Actinoallomurus sp.
AGCTCCATCTCGGCCAGGTCGGCGTAGATCGACCGGAACGAGCCGACGGCCTGGTCGACGGTGAAGTACTCCAGCGCCCGTTCGCGGGCGGCGGCGCCGAGCCGGTGGCGCGTGACCTCGTCGCGCAGCAGCCGCAGACAGGCTTGCGCCATCGCCTCGGGGTCGCGGGGAGCCACGACGGTACCGGTGTCGCCGACCGCCTCCCGTACACCTCCCACGTCGGTGGCGACCGTCGCGCGGCCGCAGGTCATCGCCTCGATGAGGGTGTAGGGGAAGCCTTCTGAGATGCTCGACAGCACGACGACCGTGCCGGCCACGTAGGCGTCACGGATATCGTCCACCCTGCCCTCGAACGCGACCTGCTCACCGACGCCGAGCTCGATGGCGAGGTCCTGGCACCGCTCGCGATAGCGTTCCCCGCCCTTGGGCGTGCCGCCGAACAGGCGCAGCCGTACGTCGGGGAGCTCGACGTGGACCAGGGCGAACGCCCGTATCAGCGTCTCGATGTCCTTGATGGGGTCGACCCGCCCGGCCCAGCTGATCGTGGGAGTCGCCGGTTCGCCGCCTGCCGCCGGGAAGTCGCCCGGGTCGACACCGTTGTAGACCGTCTGGATGCGGTCCGGCCGCGCACCGCAGCGCACCTCCCAACGCTGGTTGTACAGGTTCCCGGGGGTCACCAGGTCGGCGGCCCGATAGCCGGCCCCGCTGAGCAACCGCAAGAACCCGAGCATCACGGCCTTGATCGGCCAGGTGTACGGCGAACTCGCGTACCCGAGGTAGCGCTCCCGCAGGTAGATCCCGTGCTCGGTCAGGCACAGCGGCGTCCCGTACGCCCACTTGGCGGCCAGCCCGGGCAGCACCGCCACCCCGTTGGAGACGGCATGGGTGACGTCGGCGCGCGGGACCACGGCCGACAGCGGGCGCATCGAGTGCTCCAGCAGGTCCGCCGCGGTCAGCGCGTCGTGCACGGTGGGGCGAACGCCCATGCGGGCGAACTCCGCGCCGCGTGCGCGCCACGCGTCGACGAGCCATCGGACAGGCCCCTCCCCGCTCAGCGCTGCCCGCAGGTCACCGCCCTGGGCGAACTCGAACAGCGAGCGCAGTACGTCCGGAAAGACCTCCGCCGCCTCATCGGACGGGTCGAGGATCAGCTCCAGCAGCTCGCGGTAGAGCCGCTCGAAGCGGCGCGCGAGGACGCCCTGCGGGGGGCGCCCACTCGCCCGGGAACCCCAGAGCGGCACCGACTCGGCGGTCACGTGGGCGGGAAGCTCCCAGACCAGGCGTTCCGCGCCGGTGCCCGTGACGGCGACGACGTGGAACGAATGCTCTGGCATGCCGCGTACGAGCTGGTCGCACCAGACGCTCACGCCACCATAGGCGTGCGGGTAGGTGCCCTCCGTGGCCAGCGTGATGTTCAAGACCCCGATCCCTTCTGATCCTGGTGGCCTGCTGATTCAGGTCAGCCCGTAGCCCCGGCCGGGAGCATGAGAGAGGTGTTCGCGGTCACGTAGGCGGAACGCTCCCCCGCGTACTGCTCGCCGTACGACGGACTGCCGAGCAGGCACCCGAGCAGCCCGCTGCAGTTGCGGGTGCCCTCCGGCACGGTGATCGGTACGGAGACTCCGCTGGGCCGCTGGACGGTGACCTTGCCGGCGCGTACGTAGGCCGTGACGTCGTTCATCACGTTCCGCCAGGCGCCCTGCCGCTTCAGCTCCGCGCCGAGAGCGGACATCCGCTGGTTGACGACCGGCGCGTTGCCGGCGAAGGCGGCCCGATAGCCGGCCAGGATCCGGTCGAGCATCGGGTAGAGGATCCGGTCCTCGGTCAGGTTGGACTGGTGCACGTAGTGCGGCCGGGGATCGTTGGCGACGATGTGCGACAGAGTGATCGGCGCGTCGACGGGGATGACGTAGTCGTCATAGCCGGTGGCCGTGTCGATCGGCCGGATGCAGGTCACGGTGCCGGGGTTGTCCTCGCAGATCCCGCTGCCGCCGTCAGCCCTGCTGGTGTAGATCCAGTTGTACTCGTCGGCGATCTCCTGCTTGGTGCCGGTGTTGTAGAAGACGCTCATCGGGTAACGCGGCAGGGTCAGTGCGCCACCCACCGGGCGCTGCCCCTTGTCCCTGGAGGCGTCGGAGCCGATCCACTTGACCCCGGTGTCGTTCAGCGCGGGTGCCAGGTTGGGGTTGTCGGCCGGCTGCTGAGGAAGGATCTTCAGACCGGAGTGCTCACCGGTCACCAGCTCCTCGGCCGAGACACTGAGCCCCTTGGCCTTGGCCCAGCTGAGGTTGCTGCTGATCTGGTTCTTGATCTCGGCCTTGGAGACGTACTGCACGTTCCCTGCCGCGTCGGTCGTGCAGCGCCACGGGATGACCGTGATGTCCTGCACGCACCCGAGGTAGGGGTGCTCGTAGGTGTGGTCGGCCCAGCGGAAGCTGGACTTGCTGGAAAGCAGCGAGGTGGTCAGCGGGTCCGAGCCGTTCTGCGTGACCGCCTCGTCGCTGCCCGCGCCGTTGTACAGCAGGTCGAGGGTGAAGCCGTTGCGCTGCTCCCAGTTGACCGCCTCGGTGACGTCGGCCGGCGTCATGCGGATGTCCGGCGTCGTCACGCCCGCCGGGCAGTCCTCGCCCGGGGTGCAGTTGTGCCCGGTGTCCCATCGGGCGTCGGGCAGGAAGACGTCGTCGACGTGGACGGCGAAGTAGTTACGGCTGTAGCCGAGGTGGACGCCTTTGGTGAGCCACGTGATGATCCCGTGCCCGATCGTGCGGAACTGCCACTGGGCGGAGTTGTAGGCGAAGGTCAGCACCATCTCGCTGCGGCCGTCATGGGTGT
>JAOPYG010000002.1 GCA_025964685.1 Actinoallomurus sp.
CAGTACGCCGCCGACCGCGACCGGCAGCGGGCGCAGGCCGGCCACGGCGAGCGCCGCGAACCCGGCGGCGGCCGCGACGGCGGCGGTCGCCAGGATCCGCGGCTGGCCGAACCGGTCCATGGCCCGGCCGAGCACGGGCTGGCCCACCGCCATCGCCAGCCCGTACAACGCCGACAGCACCCCCGCGAGCGTGTATCCGCCGCCGTGCGCGCGGGCGAACAGCACGATCGCGAGCGGGCCCATGCCGTTGGGCAGCCGGCCGAGCAGGGTGCCCCCGAGCAGGCGGGCGGCGTACGGCCTGCGGAGGAAGTCGAGATAGGCGCGCATGGAGTCCCGTCATACGTATTACCGGAAGATGTAGTCATACGTATCACTAAACGGGGTCGAGGCTCTACTGTTTAACGCGTGTCCAAGAGACCGACCAGCCGTGACGTGGCACGTGCCGCGGGAGTGTCCCAGTCGACCGTCTCGCTCGTGCTGGCCGGAAAGTCCGAGGGCCGGGTCAAACCGGAGACCGGCCAGGCCGTACGCGAGGCGGCTCGGCGGCTCGGCTACCGGCCCAACCTCGCCGCCCGCAACCTCCGCCTCGGCCGCACCCGTACGGTGCTGCTCGTCGTCCCCACGCTGGCCAGCCCGTTCTTCGGCGCCGTCTACACCGGGGCCGCGCGGGTCGCGGGCGAACGCGGCTTCGGCATCATCGTCCACCCCTGGAACGACGACGCGGTCCCGGCGCGCAGCCCGGTCGACATCGAGGCCATCGACGGCGTGCTCGCCTCCTCGCTCGGCGGCGGCGTCACCGGCATGTCCGAGGTGCCGCTCGTGGTGCTGGACAACGACCCGGCCGATCCCGCGCCGGCCGTCAACTTCGACGTGGCCGGCGGCATGCGGGCGATCGCCGGCCACCTCACCGGCCTCGGACACCGGCGGATCGGGCACCTGGCCGCCGCCGTCGACGCGTGGACGTTCCGCGTACGGGGCGAGGTGCTCGCCGAGGAGGCGCCGGTCGTCTGCCGCGCGACGTCGGCGATCGAGGTGACCGCCGCGCGTACGGCCGCCCTCACCCTGCTGAACCGCCCCGACCGCCCGTCGGCGCTGGTGTGCGACGACGACCTGATCGCGGCCGGCGCGTACAAGGCGGCCCGCGCGCTCGGCCTCGACGTGCCGCACGACCTGTCGATCACCGGCTTCGACGACATCCTCGTCGCGACCGCCCTCGAACCGGAGCTGACCACGATCCGCCTACCGGCCGAAGAACTGGGTGCCCGCGCCATGACCGCCCTGCTCGAACGCCTCGACGGCCACGCCCCACCGGACGTGTCCCTGCCCGGAGAACTCATGATCCGCGGCTCGACCGCCCCGCCCCGGCCCTGAGATCTGTCGAAAGTCTTACGGCCCCGCCCGGGAACGTCCGCAGGGCACATGGCTGGAGTAACGTCATCGGCCGGTCCCAGATCGGAGCAGCACCATGGTGATTCGCGGTCTCGTCGGCCTCGTCCTCTGCGCGTTGGGTGGCATCTGGATCGCCCAGGGCGAGGGAGCCATGAAGGGCTCATCGATGTCCGGCCACGGCCAGTACGCCGTGCTCGGCATCGTCGCGGTCCTGATCGGCCTCGCGTTCCTGGTGTGGGCCTGGCGAGCACGCGGCCGTCGCCGCGCCTCCTGATCGCTACCGGGGCAGCCCGTCAAGGTCGAGCCCGATCTGGAACGGCACCGGAACACTGAGCTTGCCGTGGTGAATACCGGTGAGCGCGTACGCCCTGGTGGCCGGGTCCAGCTCGTAGACGTAGACGACCGGCTTGCCGTCGTTCTCCTCCACCGCCAGAAATGCGCGATCCCCGCCTCCGCGTAGCGTGGCGGCTTGGCCTTACGGTCGCGCTCTTCTGATTCCGGCGAGACCACTTCAACAACGAGATGGACCTCCTCCGGGCGTCGTGCATATTAGGTACGTCTCCGTCACCGTGTGTGCTCATTCGGATGATTCCCGTGACGATTCTTCTGTTCTCTCCTATCCTGCTGCAGGCCGCCCGTGCCGTACACCGACCTCGCCGTTACAGCACGTCCGGGGGCAGGGCAGACTGCCGCCTATGAGTTATGAGGCCGCCGATGACAGGTATGACCAGATCTCCTACCGCCGCACCGGGCGGAGCGGGCTCAAGTTGCCCGCCATCTCCCTCGGACTGTGGCACAACTTCGGGGACGACAAGCCGATCGAGACGCAGCGGGCGATTCTCCGACGTGCGTTCGATCTCGGGGTCACCCACTTCGATCTCGCCAACAACTACGGACCGCCGTACGGCTCAGCCGAGACCAACTTCGGGAAGATCTTCAAGCAGGACTTCCGGCCGTACCGCGACCAGCTGATCCTCTCCACCAAGGCGGGCTATGACATGTGGCCCGGCCCGTACGGCGAGTGGGGGTCGCGCAAGTACCTCCTGGCCAGCCTCGACCAGTCGCTCGACCGGATGGGCGTCGACTACGTCGACATCTTCTACAGCCACCGCCACGACCCTGAGACGCCGCTCGAGGAAACGATGGGCGCGCTGGACCACGCCGTACGCTCGGGCAAGGCGCTGTACGCCGGCATCTCGTCCTACTCCCCGGAGCGCACCCAGGAGGCGGCGGCGATCCTGCGTGAGATGGGCACCCCGCTGCTGATCCACCAGCCGTCGTACTCCATGCTCAACCGCTGGATCGAGGGCGGCCTGCTGGACACGCTGGAGCAGGTGGGCGCCGGCTGCATCGCGTTCTCGCCGCTGGCGCAGGGCATGCTGACCGACAAGTACCTGGGCGGTGTCCCCGAGGGATCGCGCGCGAGCCAGGGCAAGTCGCTGTCGCCGGACCTGCTCACCGACGAGACCCTCGCGCACGTGCGCACGCTGAACGGGATCGCCAAGAAGCGCGGCCAGACGCTGGCGCAGATGGCACTCGCCTGGACGCTGCGCGACCCGCGGGTGACCTCCGCGCTGATCGGCGCCAGCAGCGTCGCGCAGCTCGAGGACAGCCTCGGGGCGCTCGACCACCTCGAGTTCGCCGACGACGAGCTGGCCGGCATCGACCAGGACGCGGTCGATGCCGGCATCAATATCTGGGCCGCTTCCAGCCGCCACTGAGCACGTCCGCCGCCTACCGGCGACGGTGGGCGGCGGAACGTCAGCGCTCGGTTCGCCCGAGGACGTCCCGGCCGGCCGGACCGTAGACGAAGTCCCGGGTCGAGCCGATGAAGTCGTGCGGGAACCCGAGTTCGATCGCGCTCGCCTCGTCGAGCCGGCTGAGGCTCTTGTCGGGAAGGCGCAGGTCGAGCGCCGCGAGGTTGGCCGTCAGCTGGTCAGGGCGACGGGCGCCGATGATGGGATGCACCCACGGGTGGCGTGCCATCGTCCAGGCGAGCGCCACCTGTGCGGACTCCACGCCGAGATCGTCGGCGACGGCGTCCACCTCGCGCGCGATGCGCAGGTCGCGCTCGGAGATGTCGGCACGGTTCTTCCGCGTCGAGCCCTCCGCGTCCGAACGCGTGAACTTGCCGGACAGGACGCCACCGGCCAACGGGGACCACGCTGCGACGGAGAGCTCCAGAGCGTCCGCCATCGGCAGGAGTTCCCGCTCGATGTCGCGCTCCACCAGGCTGTACGGCACCTGGAGGCCGGTGAACGGGGTCAGGCCGTGTGACTCCGCCAGGGTGTTCGCCCGGGCGACCACCCAGGCCGGGGCATCGGAGATCCCGACGTAGAGCACCTTGCCCGCGCGGACGGCATCGTCCAGGGCCCGCATCGTCTCCTCGACAGGCGTGTGCCGGTCCCAGATGTGCACCCACAGGATGTCGACGTAGTCGGTGCGCAGGCGCCTGAGGCTCTGCTCGAGGGAGCGCGTCAGGCTCTTGCGGTGGTTGCCCGACGCGTTCGGGTCCGAGCGGTCCAGCGACAGCGTGTACTTCGTCGACAGGACGAAGTGCTCGCGGTCCGCGCCGAGCAGCTCCCCGACGATCCGCTCGCTCGCGCCGTCCGTGTAGTTGCCGGCCGTGTCGATCACGTTGCCGCCGGCCTCCGCGTACGCGGTGACCATGGTGCGGCAGTCCTCCGCCGACGCGCCCCAGCCCCAGTCCTCACCGAAGGTCATCGTGCCGAGGAACGCCTCGGATACCCGCAGTCCGCTGCGGCCGAAAGTCCGATATCTCATTGCTTCTCCTCTTTGATAGGCAGACCATACGCTCTGTCTAGATAGTCTGTCTAGATAGTCTGTCTAGACACTGCATCGCTAGGCTGGCGACCATGGAGGAAAAGGCGAACGGCGGGCCGCGCCGCGAACGGCGCACCCGGGCGGGGCGCGAGGACGATCGCGACATCCGCCGGGCGATCCTCGAGGCCACCCGCGAGCTGCTGGCCGAGCGCCGCCTCGACGAGATCGCGGTGGCCGACATCCTGGCCGCTGCCGACATCTCGCGCGGCAGCTTCTACTTCTACTTCGAGAGCAAGCACGACGTGCTCGCCGCGCTGGTCCGCCAGGCCGTGGACCAGGGGCATACGGCGGCACGGCCATGGCTGCGGCACGGCGACGAGGACGAGCGGTACGCCACCGTGCGGCACGGCATCAGCGAAGGCGCCCGGCTGTGGCGCGACCAGGCCCCGGTCCTGCGGGCGATCGTGGAGAACTGGCGCAGCGACCCGAAGCTGACCGAGCTCTGGCTCCAGCAGATGGAGGGCTACACCGCCGCCACCACGACCCGCATCGAGCAGGACGGGAGCGGCGCGGCCGTCGACCCCCGCGCGCTCGCGACCGCCCTCACCTGGCTCGGTGAACGCCTCTACTACCTCGCGGCCATCGGCGTGCCGCCTTTCGACGACGAGGAGGCGCTCGTCGACGTGCTGACCCACATCTGGATGGGCTCCCTCTACCAGGGCGCGAGTTCAGACGGTGATGAGCAGGGTGGCCGCCCCGGCGCCGATGAGCGCGGCCGCCCATAGCCGGTCGAGGTTGAACCACGCCCGCCGCAGAACGGCCAGCCCCACCACCTCGTAGACGAGTACGGCGATCGCGCCCGCGACGACGAACATGGCGAGCGTGTGGACCAGCGTCACGAAGATCGCGGCCGACAGCGCGTCGCCTGCGCCGGCGGTCATCCCGTGGGCGTGGCCGTGGACCGCGACCGACCCGTGCGTGAGGACCGGCAGCAGCATCAGGCCGGCCCCGTGCGCGGACGACATCAGGAACGACCAGCCGGCGAGCTGCCACAGCGACAACCGCATGCCCACCCAGCGGAAGTGCCGGTTGGACAGCAGCCGCCACAGACCGAACCCGACGAGCAGCACGCCCCCGGCGATCGACACCACCCGGGAGGTCAGCACCGACCCGGTCAGCGTCACGACCGCGGCGACGACGAAGACCGACGCGGCGTGCCCGGCCGCGATCGCGGGCAGCGACTGGAGGACGAGCGCCCGCGACCGCTCCTGCAGGCCGCGGGCGACC
>JAOPYG010000038.1 GCA_025964685.1 Actinoallomurus sp.
GGCTCCGTTTGTTCAGGATGCCAGAACAGGCGAGCCAAACCAAGCCACGCATCGCAAACTCGCTGCACCTTCCAAGGAGGAACAGTCATGCAGTACCGCACCTTGGGCCGCACCGGTGTGCAGGTCAGCACCCTCGTACTCGGCGCGATGAACTTCGGCAAAATCGGACGCACCACCCAGGATGAGGCCACCGCCATCGTCGACGCCGCCCTCGATGCCGGGATCAACCTCATCGACACCGCCGACATGTACGGCCAGGGCGAGTCGGAGGAGATGGTCGGCAAGGCCATCGCCGGGCGCCGCGACGACATCGTGCTGGCCACGAAGGCGAGCATGCCGATGGGCGACGAGCGCAACCATCAGGGCAGTTCGCGCCGCTGGTTGGTCACCGAGTTGGACAACAGCCTGCGCCGCCTCGGCGTCGACCACGTCGATCTCTACCAGATCCATCGGTGGGACCCGACAACCAGCGACGAGGAAACGCTGTCGGCTCTGACGGACCTGCAACGCGCGGGAAAGATTCGCTACTTCGGTTCCTCGACGTTCCCCGCGTACCGCCTCGTGCAGGCCGAGTGGGCCGCCCGGGAGAACCATCTGGGCCGTTACGTCACCGAGCAGCCCAGCTACTCGATCCTGCAGCGCGGGATCGAGACCCACGTACTGCCCGTGACCGAGCAGTACGGACTCGGCGTGCTGGTGTGGAGCCCGCTGGCCTCGGGCTGGCTGTCGGGCGCGATCCGCGAGGGCCAGGAAATCACCACCAGCCGCTCGACACTCATGCCGCAACGCTTCGACATCTCCATTCCGTCCAACCGCGCCAGGCTCGACGCCGTCGAGCAACTGGCGAAGGTCGCCGACGAGGCCGGTCTGACGATGATCCAGCTCGCGCTCGGTTTCGTGGCCGCGCACCCCGCCGTGACCAGCGCGATCATCGGTCCCCGCACTATGGACCACCTGCACTCGCAGCTCGCCGCCGCAGACACCGTGCTCTCCGCCGACGTGCTCGACGCGATCGACGAGATCGTGGCTCCCGGCGTCGACCTCGCCGCAGACGAGAAGTACGACACGCCTCCCGCCCTGCTTGACGCGGCGCGGCGACGTCGCTGATCGCTCGTCACCGAACCCCATGTCGAAAGGACGAATGGACCCCATGCCGCAAACACCCCGGCCTCGTTTCGGGATCATGACCGCCCCCATGCAGGTCGACTACCACGACATCCTGCGGGTCTGGCGCGAGGCGGACACAATCCCGGAGATCGAGCACGCGTGGCTGTTCGATCACCTCATGCCGATCGGCGGCGACCCGAGCGGACCGACCTACGAAGGCTGGACACTGCTCTCGGCCCTCGCCGCACAGACCCAACGACTGCGCCTCGGCCTGCTCGTGACCAGCAACCGCTTCCGGCCGCCCGCGATGCTGGCCAAGATCGCCGCGAACGTCGACATCGTCTCCGGCGGACGGCTCGACTTCGGAATCGGCGCAGGCTCACGTCCTGACCACCCGCTGGCCCGGCGCGAGTACGAGGCACACGGCCTGCCCTTCCACGACTTCGCCCACTCGATGGGGAGCCTCGCCGAGGCCTGCACCGTCATCCGGCGGTTGTGGACCGAGACCGAACAGTTCGACTTCCACGGCACCTACGTCCAGCTCACCGGGGCATTCTGCAACCCCAAGCCGGTCCAGCGCCCCTACCCTCCGATCCTGATCGGCGGACGCTCGTCTGCGACGCTGCACGTGGTCGCCGAGCATGCCGACCTGTGGAACATCCCCGGCGGCGACATCGACGACGCCGTCCGCCGCAGCGCACTGCTGGACCAGTACTGCGCCGAGATCGGTCGCGACCCCGCCTCGGTCACCCGCTCGATCCACCTGCCAGTCTCCTACGACCAGCCCGGCATCACCCAGGATGCGATCGGCGAAGCGATCGACGCCGGCTTCCAGCACATCGTCCTCGGACTGCCGGCGCCCTACCCCGCCAACGTCGCACAGTGGGTCACCGACGAGCTCATCACCACGTCGGCCTAGGCCAGCAGCCCGTAAACCCTCAAGGCGTTGCCGCCCAGCGCCAGACCGGCGGTCTCCTCGTCAGGGCAGAGCTTCGCCACCGCACGGGCGTTTGCGGCGATGCCCGGGACGCCCGGCCAGTCGGTGCCGAAGATGAAACGGCGGCAGAGACGGCCGAAGTCGTGCCGCGCGTAGTACTCCGGCAGGCGTCTCGGGGGGAGGCCGGAGAGCTCGATCCACACCGTCTCGCGCGAGAGTGCCAAGAACGCCGCGGCGTCGTACCACCAGCCGCGGCCGCCGTGGGCGAGCACGAGGTTCAGCGTCGGGAAGTCGCGCAGCACCTCGTCCAGCAGCACCGGGTCGGCGTAGCCGTTCATGGATCCGGGGAAGCTGCTCGTGCCGCAGTGCACGATCACGGGGACGCCACGGTCGCGGCATACCTCGTACGCCGGGTACAGCGCGCGGTCGTTCGCCGCGAAGCCGCCGTGCACCGGATGGAGCTTCAGTGCCACGGCGCCCAGCCCGAGCTGGCGCTCGACCTCGTCGGCGACCGGGAAGTGCAGGTGCGGGTTGAGGTTCGCGACCGGCCGCATACGCCCGGGGTCGTGGGCGGCGAGCGGCAGCAGGTCCTCGATGGGCTGGATGCCGGTGGCCTTCGGGCTGTACTCGCAGAACATCAAGGCGATGTCGACGCCCTCTGCGTCCAGCAGCTCGCCGAACCGCGACGGGACCGGCGTGCCCTCGGCGTCGTACACCTGGCCGATCGCGGCGTCGTCGCCGAAGGCGGCGGCCCAGTCGTGCCACGCGCGCTTCAGCGTCGGCAGCCGGGCCGGATGCGTGTGCGCGTCGACGAGCAGGTGACCATCGAGCACGAAGCCGTCCTCATCCTCGGGATCATGGTTCTACTTTCCGGCCATGATGCACCAGAGATCTGTAGAGTGAAACGCGTGACCGCCACGCGCCCCACGTTGAGTCGACGCCATGCCGTGGGGGAGACGAGTGCGCGTTCGCTCTTGCTGACGCTACTCGGTGAGTTCGCCCTTCCGCAGCGGGAGCCGGTGTGGACGGCCACGATCGTCGACGTCCTCGACAGCCTCGGCGTTGAGGAGAAGTCCGCGCGGCAGGCCCTGGCCCGTACGGCGGCGGACGACTGGCTTGTCTCCGAACGGGTCGGCCGGAGTGTCCGCTGGTCGCTGACGTCGGCCGGGCGCCGGCTGCTCTCGGAGGGCGCCGAGCGCATCTACGCCTTCGGCACGCCCGCGCCGGCCTGGGACGGCCTGTGGCTGATCCTGTACGTCTCGGTCCCCGAGTCCAAGCGCCGCCTCCGCCACAGGCTCCGCACCAAGCTCACGTGGGCCGGCTTCGGCTCACCGGGGCCGGGCATGTGGATCTCGCCGTTGCCGGCGCGTGAGGCGGAGGTGCTCTCCGTCGTCGAGGGGCTGGGCCTGGACGATGGAGCGATGTCGTTCACGGCGCGGTTCGCGGCGGTCGGCAGCGAGCAGGAGATGGTACGGCGGGCGTGGGATCTGGACGCCGTCGCCGCGCAGTACGCCGGCTTCGTCGGCACCTTCGGTGACCTGCGTCCGGTGTCGGCCCACGACACCATGCTCGCGCAGGCGCGACTGGTGCACGAGTGGCGCCGGTTCCCGTTCCTGGACCCCCGCCTTCCGGGCGAGCTGCTGCCCGCGGGCTGGATCGGTGACCACGCACGCGCGCTGTTCGCCGACCGGCGCGCCGAGTGGGCCGCCGCCGCCCAGGGCCGCTGGCGCGAGCTCGCGGCGCAGTAAGCCCCCTATTCGCGCCTGGCCACCAGCCGCGACGGATCGTCGAGTATGCGCTCCACGACGAGTGAGGCGGCGCCCAGTGCGGCCGCGTCGCCGCCGAGGCGTGACACCGTGATCCGCGGCGGGGCGCGGCGTACGACTCCCGCTCCGGCCGCCAGGCCCGCCTCCGCGGCCGGCCGCGCCCACCGCGCCAGGCCGGAGAAGATGCCGCCGAGCACGATCGTGTCGGGGTCGAGGAGGTTCACCGCCGTGGCGAGGGCCTGACCCAGCGACTCCCCCGCCCTGGTCACGGCGGCCAGGGCCCGTTCGTCCCCTTCCTCGAGCCGGGCGACCAGCGCCGACAGCGGGCCGTCCGGGCTCGCCGATGACGTGGCGGTGGCCTCGGCCATGCCGGCGGCGCGCAGGATCGCCTCCTGCCCGGCCACCTGCTCCAGGCAGCCGCGTCCCCCGCACGCGCACGGCGGGCCGCCGGGATCGACGACGATGTGGCCCAGCTCTCCGGCGAAGCCGTGCGCGCCGCGGAACACCCGGCCGTCCACGACGATGCCCGCGCCGATGCCGATCTCGCCCGACACGTGGACGTACGAACCCAGCTCCGGGCCGTCGCCGAACCACAGCTCGCCGAGGGCGGCGAGGTTGGCCTCGTTGTCGTAGTCGGCGGGCAGCGGCAGCGGCGGCAGGCCGGCGTGCAGCAACTCACCGGCGGGAACGTCGCTCCACCCCAGGTTGGGCGCGGTGCGCAGCCGCCCGCCGTCCAGGTCGAGCGCGCCTGGCAGCGCGACGACCGCGCCGGCCACCGAGAGCCCCTGGTCGGCCGCCGCGGCGATGGCCTGCTCGGCGAGCCGGGTGAGCGCGGCGATGACGCGTTCGGGGGCACGGCCGCGGTTGCCCGCGGCCACGATGTGGCGGTGCCGGATCCGGCGGCCGAGGTCCAGGACGCATGCGGCCAGGTAGTCGACGTTGATCTCTAGTCCCAGGCCCGCGACGCGGTCGCCGTTGACCGAGACCGCCGTGGCCGGCCGGCCGCGCTCGCCGTCGCGTACCGGGCCGTCCTCGCGCACCAGGCCCGCGCCGGCGAGCGAGGCGACCAGACTGGACACCGTGGTCTTGGTGAAGCCGGTCGTCTCGGCGAGGCGGGCGCGGCTGACCGGCTGGCGGCGGGCGATCTCGCCCAGCACGACGGCCAGGTTGCGTTCTCGCATGGTGCCGTGGCGCAGGGGCGCGACCTCTTGGCGCATCGTCACAGACTAATCCTGTACCCCCCGTCCGGTTGACACTTCGGGCCTGCGCGATTTAATTAGTCCAGGTCGCGGACGAATTAAGGAGCCAGCATGTTCGAACCCACGCGCGAGGACAGGTTCACCTTCGGCCTCTGGACGGTGGGCTGGCAGGCGCGCGACCCCTTCGGCGACGCCACCCGCGCGCCGCTGGACCCGGTCGAGGCCGTTCACCGGCTGTCGGAGCTCGGTGCGTACGGCGTGACCTTCCACGACGATGACCTCCTGGCCGTCGAGCCGGACCGCGACCGCGCGGTCGCCTCCTTCCGCAAGGCGCTCGACGAGACCGGGATGGCGGTGCCGATGGCGACCACCAACCTGTTCACCCACCCAGTGTTCAAGGACGGCGCGTTCACCTCCAACGACCGTGACATCCGCAGGTACGCCCTGCGCAAGGTGATGCGCAACCTCGACCTGGCCGCGGAGCTGGGCGCCGAGACGTACGTGTTCTGGGGTGGCCGCGAGGGCGCCGAGTCCGACGCGGGCAAGGACGTGCGGGCCGCGCTCGACCGGTTCCGCGAGGCCATCGACACGCTCGCGGGCTACGTCGTCGACCGCGGCTACGTCATCCGCTTCGCGCTTGAGCCCAAGCCGAACGAGCCGCGCGGCGACATCCTGCTGCCCACGGTCGGTCACGCGCTCGCGTTCATCGGCTCGCTGGAGCACGCCGACATGGTCGGCCTCAACCCCGAGGTCGGGCACGAGCAGATGGCCGGGCTCAACTTCGTGCACG
>JAOPYG010000041.1 GCA_025964685.1 Actinoallomurus sp.
ATCGACGCTGTGGCCGGCCCGCTCGGTGACCTCGGTGGCCGGGACGCCGGAGTTGAGCCAAGCGACACTGCGGCGTGCCTGAGGTCGTACGGGCGGCGGGCCAGGGGTGAGTCCACCCGCTCGGGAGCAGCCCGTACACGCGTGCGTCGGCCCAGATCCGACCGTACGTGGTGGAGCCGGCGATCTTCCCTCGCTCGGTCTGGAAGAGGCAGCTGAAACGGGACTGGCGGGCGGCCGAGGACCGCTGGCGCGACGCCGCCCACCGCGGCGACCAGAAGGCCGTGGACGAGGCGTACTAGGCGGCACACGAGCTGACGATGGAACTGCACCGGCATCCGTGGATGCAGGAGCACGGCAACGGGCACGAGCTTCGGATGGCGCTTCGGGAGGCCGCGCGCCAGAAGCCCGCGGATGGCTGAGCGGCCGTCCTCCGTCGCGTCTGGGCATTGACCGGTTTACACGATGTCATCATCAGGACAGGGACCGCCTGGAAGCGTCCACGCCGGTAGTGTCCTGCACACACCGCCTCGTTCGTCCTGGTGCTTCGCAGTGATTCTGCGGGGATGGTCACCACGGTCGAGCGGGGCGGTTTCGTGCCTGGCGACGATCGAACAGGCCCGGCTACGCGAGCCGAAACACCGTGTACCGGTCACGGACACGTGACCGTCTGGCCCGATCCGGCCACCCCGTCAACCACACAGGTAACACGGACGTCCAATTAGCATTTCCCCCCGCAGAATCGAGCAAACCTCCGTGAAGAGACTTCTAGCCGGAGCCGGCGCTGCCACTGTCGCCGTGCTCGCCATCCCCGCTGTCGCATCCGTCGCGTCGGCGACCACCGGCACCGGCAAGTGCACCACCGTGCATGACCACGTCAACAAGACCGACAACGGTCACGGCACGCCTTCGGAGTGGGCGGACCTGTCCCTGAACCGCTCCACCAAGATCTGCAAGACCTCCACGGGATATGACATCACGCTGACCGACAAGGGCAGGCTGCGGACCATCAAGGGCGCGGGCACCCCGAACGGTACGGGCGGTCAGATCCTCAACCGCGTCCCCGGCGTGGTGTACGGCCTCTACAGCCTCACCGCGACCGGCGGGACGCCCACGGGCAAGCACGGCGACACGTCGCTGTCCTCGACGGAGTACGTGAAGTCGCTGTTCTCCGACGGCACGACCGTCACCGGCGGCAAATACGCTTGGGCCTACCAGACGCTGTGCGGTGAGAAGTGGCTCGACTCCTCGGTCAACAGCGACGGCCAGGGTCCCGCGGCCGGGAACATCACCGGGAAGCGTTGCGGCAAGCCGACTCCCACGCCGAGCTCCTCGGACACGGCCACCCCGACGCCGACGCCGAGCACGTCCACGCCGGCGGGTGAGGCGCCCGTCCCCACGCCGGTGAACACCGACCTGCCGGTCACCGGCTGACCCAGCGCGCACGAGAACCGTCCCGCTCACCTCCGGTCTCGGGAAAGCGGGACGGTTTCTGTTTTGTCAGGCCGGTGCAGGCGGTGTGGCTGGACTCCTCGGAGCGTGCGCTGACGCCACGGGCAGGGGCACCAGCTCGACGAGGGACTCGACGTCGACGTGGCGCAGCGCGGCCGCGACCGTCCGGTAGTAGCCCCGCCCGATCCCCGCGTACGCGGCACCGGGCCCGAGGAGAATGCCGCACCAGGACACGCGGATCCACTGCTGCGGTCCGTGGCCGCGGTCGAGGACTATCACCTCGACGCGCCGCCCGTACCGGTCCACCATCCGCCCGCCCACGCGCGTCGGCGTACGTGACCAGCGCAAACAGGCGCTGTTCAGTCTCCCGCCGGCGTCTTGCTCTCCAGCTTCCAGCCCTGCCCGCTGCACCCGTCGTCCATCGGCGGGAAAGTGTGGCCCTTCACGTTCGTGCTGTAGCTGTGGCCGCAGCCGGAGTCGCACTTGTAGATGCCGCTGGCCCGCACCTTCTGTCCGGGTTTGAAGACGTCACCTACGCTGGCCTGCTCGTTCGGTTCTGACATGACCAGGTGACTACCCCTTCGGGTCGAGCCGCGACCCTCCCTGCACAGCAAACCGCCCGTCCTCCGTCGTGGAGAGCGGGCGGTTGCTGCCTCCAACTTCAAACGACCCGCTACGACGGGTCATCGGCGGAGTCCTTTCACCTCCGCACGGTCAAACAGCGCCTCGTGGCGCACGCCGCGCCGCTTCCAGTCCTCGGGCCGTGGCCGGCCCTGCGGTCGGCTTGTCCTCGATTAACTCCCGCAAGCGCAGCGGGGAGGCACAAGATCCGGTGGCCCCGGATCCATCGGGCTGTAACGCCACGGGGCGCTATGACGCTGAGATGGTGTTGAGCTTGGGGTATCTGCGATCTTTGGGACCAGATGAGACAAAACCATCCTGCGGCGACGGATGTGCTGGAACCGGAGCCGGTCTTCGTCGACCGGACGGGTAGGCGCCGATGGCTTGCCCGCAATGCCGGAATTGCCGTCGGATGTCTACTCGCTGCCTACCTTGCTGTCGTCGCCTTCGGGCTGGTCAGCGGAGCCGACGCCCCGATGACTCCATGGCCCGCTCCCAAGCCCACGCACCGCGCCGTTCCTCCCCGTCATGACCGAAGCGCGGCTCGGCAGGAGACGCCGCGGCCGGAGGCCAAGCCCACACCGAGCGCGACCGTGCGAAGCCAGCGCGTGCACCCGGCCAGCAGCGCCCCGACCACGGCGTGGAGCACCGCACCGGCTGCGGCGTCGACGGCTCGACCCGGGCAGGACCACGCCCCCGCGTATGGCCGCACGAAGAGCCCGAATCCCAGGAAGCCCTGATGGCGGGCGGAAGCTCGCGCCGCGATCCGCGGGGGCACTGGATCCTTCTCTTCCTGGGCGGATTCATCCTCGCCGCCGGGCTTCTCCTGCAGGGGTACGCCCACGGCGCGGTGGGAGAGTCATCCCAGCACGACTACTCCGGCGGCGGCGCGGCGCCGGCGGCCGTGACCCACGGCGGGCCCGTGCTCAACCTGTCCGGCGGACGGCCGCAGAGCGTCCGGATGCCTCGGCACACCATCGCGCTGACCTTCGACGACGGACCCGATCCCCGCTGGACCCCGCAGATCCTCGACGTACTGCGTCGCCACCAGGCCCACGCCACGTTCTTCGTCGTCGGGGCACACACCGCCGATCACCCCGGCCTTGTCCGTAGAGCCCTCCGCGAGGGCAACGAGATCGGCTCTCACACTTACACCCACATCGACATGGCCAGTTCGTCGGCGTGGCGGATCGGGCTGGAGCTCGGCCTGACGCAGCGGGCTCTGGCCGGCGCGGCCGGCATCCATACGCGGCTGCTCCGCATGCCGTATTCCTCGTTGACCGCCGACATGTCCGCGCCCGAATACCGTGCCGCGCAGGAGTCCGCGCGGCTGGGCTACGTGCTGGTGAGCACCGACCGCGACACCGAGGACTGGAGACGGCCGGGCGTCGCGCACATCGTCCGGGCCGCGACGCCACCGAACGGAGCGGGCGCGGTCGTGATGATGCACGATGCCGGCGGCGACCGCGCCCAGACGGTACGGGCACTGGACACGCTTTTGACCAGCCTGTCCGCGAAGGGATACCACTTCACTACGCTTAGCGCGGCGACGCACCTGCCGGCCGCCGACGTGAGCGCCTCGACCACCGCGAAGGTGACCGGCACGGCACTGGTCGACGGTCAGCGCGCCGCCGGCTGGCTGGCTGGCGCGTTCGCCGCCCTGTTCGCGGTGGCGGCCGTGCTCACCGGCCTGCGGCTGCTGGCGCTGCCGATCTTCGCCCGCATGCACGTCCGGCGCACTCGGCGCGAGCGGCGGCGCCGCGCCAGGCCCTGGCTGGCCGCGGGCATGACGCCGCCACCGGTCTCAGTAATCGTTCCCGCATACAACGAACAGGTCGGCCTCGCCGCCACCGTACGGTCGCTCGTGCGGACCGACTATCCGGCGCCGATCGAAGTGATCATCGTTGACGACGGCTCGACCGACGACACCCCGTTCATCGGCCACCAGCTCGCACAGGAGTTCCCCCATGTCGAGCTGGTACGCCGGCCCAACGGCGGCAAGCCGGCCGCGCTCAACACCGGCATCGCCCGTGCCCGTTACGAAATCCTCGTCCTTGTAGACGGCGACACCGTCTTCCAACCGGACACCATCGGCAAGCTCGTCGGGCAGCTCGCCGACCCTGCGGTCGGAGCGGTGAGCGGCAATACGAAAGTGGCCAACCGCAAGGGACTCATCGGCCGCTGGCAGCACATCGAGTACGTCATCGGCTTCAACCTCGACCGCCGCATGTTCGACGTGCTCGAATGCATGCCCACCGTCCCGGGAGCGATCGGCGCTTTCCGCCGCCGCGCCCTCGCCGCGGCCGGCGGCCTGAGCACCGACACCCTCGCCGAGGACACCGACCTGACCATGGCGATCTGCCGCGCCGGCTGGCGGGTGGTGTACGAGGAGACCGCCATCGCCTGGACCGAGGCGCCCTCCTCGCTCCGGCAGCTGTGGCGGCAGCGGTACCGCTGGTGCTACGGCACTCTGCAGTCGATGTGGAAGCACAAGCGGTCGCTCGTCGAACGCGGCCGCTCGGGCCGGTTCGGCCGCCGCTGCCTGCCGTACCTGATGATCTTCCAGGTCCTGCTCCCGGTCTTCGCGCCCGTGGTCGACATCTTCGCCGGCTACGGCCTGATCTTCCTCAATCCCCTCACCGTCACGGCGTCATGGCTGGCGTTCGCGGGCGCCCAGGCACTGGCCTCCATGTACGCGCTACGCCTCGACGGCGAGCGCCTTCGTACCCTCTGGGTACTCCCGCTCCAGCAGGTCGTCTACCGCCAGCTGATGTACCTCGTCGTCATCCAGTCCTTGGTCACCGCGATCCTGGGCGCACGGCTCCGCTGGCATGTCATCCGCCGCACCGGCACCTTCTCCGAAGGAGACCCCCTGCCATCCCAGGCCAACGCCTGAAACCTCGAATGGCCGGGCCGAAGTCGTCACAACGGACGCTGCCGGTCGGTACTCCGCCCAGCGCGCAGACCAGACCTTCGCGATCTTCGGCAGCAGAACTGACGTCCGAGCCTGGTTCCATGACGCCCATGGCGTGTCTGCTTCCTATGCCGGTTCGGTGGACATGTGGTGCTGAGGTGAGACCGGCTGGCAGGGGTTACACGTAAGCCCGCATCGGTTAACGCGGTGCTGTTGACCGTCGGGACAAATCGGACGTGGCCTACGTCGCTGACCCGCGCGTGGCATCGGAAACGTCGCGAACTCGCCCCAACGCCGCTTCAGCACGGGCTGCGTTCAGAAGACGTAGCACACGATAAGGATGGCTCGCGGAGCGATAGGACCGCTCAAAGGCGCGCCACCATGCCAAACCTTTCAATATCTCACTTCAGTGCCGAGCCGTAGAGACGCACGGCGGGAATATTGGAACACCGGCCGACCGCGTGAACACTCCCGCTTACCCCTATGATGCCCTACCGGCCTCCCAGGTTCGTGTGACAACCGTCACGGCAGAAAAAGACGAGTAATCCGGCTTTCTCTCCGAACCTCCGCGCCATTACCGGACATCGAACTAACCGAGTCAGTAAGCAACAGTGGAGGTTTCACCCATGCAGTTCAAGAACCTGCGTACGACCGCCGCTCTGGCCTGTGGTGGCGGGATGATCGCTCTCGCGCTGACCGGCTGCAACGCCGATGGCACGGCGTCGACGGCGTCGGGTTCGACGAAGACGACTGCGGCCGCCAACAGCAGCCGTGACAAGGGTCCGGGGGCGGCACACACCGGTCAGGGCGACACGCCGCAATGCATGGCATCCGAGCTCAACCCCGAGCTGCAGCTCCAACCGCCCAACTCCAACGAAGAGGAAGCGGAAAAGGCGATCGCCACACTGATCCTCACCAACCGCTCAGGCGAAACCTGCTACCTGCCGACCGGTTGGGTGCCGATCGGAAAGGGCGGGCAGAACAACTACACGGCGATTCCCTCGACCCGGGTGAACTACCCCGGTACCGGCAGGACCATTACGCTGCGGCCCGGGACTTCGGCCTTCGCCGGAACCAAGTGGCACACCACAAAGGGCTGCCCCGGCGGCACCACCGACGGCCTTGGCGTCGCCTGGGGCGCCACCTGGACCCCGCTCACCTACCACGGCCTCGACGATGGCTACCAGCCGCCGATCTGCGACAGCCTCACCCTGGGCACACTCCAGCCCACCATGAACGGCGTCAACTTCACCTGACCCATCCCGAGCGGAACGGGCAGGACATGTGGGGGCCACCGGGAGCGGGAACGTGGCGTGCGTCAGGTACGGCTCACGCAAGACTGTCGCCGGAAGCTGCCCAACCCCGTGATCGGGCCGAATACAGGCCGAAATCGTAGGTGGTTGGGACGAAAGCGCAGGTCAGAGCGGTTGCGCGGTGGGTCTGTAAATCCGTCGGCTTAGCCTACCCAGGTTCGAATCCTGGACCCGCCACCACCTGATCAAAGAGCCCCCCACCTGCGTAGACGCGCGTGGGGGCCTCGTCGTTCCATGATCCGTCACTCTCTCTGATTCCCCCCTGAACACCGCCGTAACTGGCACGCTAATGGCACGCGGATGCCACGGCTTTGAGGACGTAGCGATCATGGATGGCATGACCGTGATCTTTGTCTTCGCTCACGGCTGACGGGCGTACCTCCGGTTTGGTCCGTCGACCTCATCCTTATCAGTTCGATCTCAGTCCAGGTGATCAAGCTTCCGACCGAGGTCACACCGTCCGATCCGCCCGTAGTCGTGATCATCCGGCGTCGTCTGTCGGTGTTGCCGTCACCGTTGCCGTCACTGCCGTCAACGCACCCGGCTCCGGAGGGTGGTATCGCATCTCGACCCGATCTGGTGCGTGACCTGCGACGCGATACGCTCCGACAGGAAGCGCTCGACTCTGGAATACGCGCATAGTACGCGTGCGGATCCGTCCAGTGCCGACCGATTCCCCTTCGATCACCGCCCTCAGGGCCGCGCTCAACGCCGCCAGGGCATGTGCTGCAGGGTCCAGGTGTTGCCGTCGGGGTCGGCGAAGTAGGCGTAGTAGACACCGCCGAGGTCCTCGATCGGGCCGACGTCCACGCCGCTTTCGACCAATGTCCGGTGTGCCGCCTCGATGTCGGCGACCACGAGGTGAAGACCGCGCAACGTGCCGGGCGGCATATCGAGGGCGCCGAGCCCTTCGGTCAGCGTGATGGAGCAGGCCGAGCCGGGCGGGGTGAGCTGCACGATCCGTACGCCCTCGGATGGACGCACGTCGACGTCCACGTGGAACCCGAGTCGCTCGGCGTAGAAGGACGTGGCCCGGTCGATGTCGGCGACGGGCACCGGGATGAGTTCGAGCAGGAGCGCGCCGGGCCGCACGGGCGGGGAATCGGTATCGGTCGGCACGTCGTAGACGTCAGCTGGGATCTCGGTCGTGGTCGGTCGCTCAGTCATCGTGTGTTCGCCTCCGTCTCGTCAGCACGGCCGCGAGCCGATCGTTGTGCTCACCCGCGCTGCGTTGCACTGTTCTCTCACCCATGAGTCGAACGGCGCAACCGCCGAATCGACATCGCACGCCCATGTTCGCCGCGTCACCGCCGGCGCGCTAACCCTTCGCGAGCCGTCTTTTGTGCAGCCCAGCTTCCACCTCAACCACCGACCACCGTGCAGTGCGTGACTCCGGTTCATCCCCGAGCCCGAGGCCCCCGCCGGAGGAATCTTGAACAGCGCCCCATGGTGAGCTGATGCCTGAAGGCCACCCACAGGGTGAGCCCAGCGAGTTTGCGGCGGGCCGGTCGGGTTAGCGCCGGACTACGCGGGTTCTGTCTGACGACAACGACGACAACCGACGGCACACGATCCCGACCGTCGGCCACCGTTCGCCCACGCTCATAGGGCGTCGGGCGTGCGCCGCCGTCGACTACGGATCAGAAGGTCGCGTTATCAACCACTCGCGAACCTTTCCGGTAGCGCCGGTCAGGTCCGCGCCGGTCAGGCGCGCGCGGGTCTGGCCCGGAGCCATTTTCGATCTTTGAAGGTCGGCGGGA
>JAOPYG010000042.1 GCA_025964685.1 Actinoallomurus sp.
TTGGGTACGACCTGCGAGAACGCGCCGATTTCCATCCCGCGTATATCCCGCGACCAGCGGCCGACAGCCGCTTTCGGTGGCATCTGGCTGCATATGGTGATCAAGAACCAGAACGGCCCCAGACCGCGTTGATGCTGGTCGGGGGCCGGTTCTAGGAGGGTGGCGGGTCCAGGATTCGAACCTGGGTAGGCTAAGCCGACGGATTTACAGTGCGCCATGGATCCCGGCGCCACTCTCCCGCTGACCTGCGCAGAAGTCCGGTCGGCGCTCTCCATGTCGTCGACGCATTCCGGGTATATTCCGGATCTTGATCAGATGGGGCATTGCTTCAGGCAGTTGGGGCAGCGATCCCAGCGTGACCGTCCGCTCCAAGGTTCACCGGAGCAGACGAAGACTCGGAGGACGCCGCCACATACTGGTGTTCCAGCACCTGGAGTCACTGCGTGCGAGTACGTGGGGCCGTCTTCGATCCACATGAGGTTGGCGTACGGGTTGGACTACGACTGGCTACGCCGCGGTTCACCAGGCTTCCACCCGAACCACTGACCACGTGCACCGATGCGCCCCGGCGGCCGATCCCCGAGCCAGAGAGCCCCTGCCGGAGGCATGTAGTAAGGGTGGCGGCAAGTTACGAGAAGAGGTCACTGAGCCAGATACGGACGAGGTCGCCAAGGGGAGACACCAGGACCGCAGCAGTAACCGCGATGAGCCCGGCAAGCACTAAGAGCCTACCCACCGTGGACGCGATCAGTGGACACCAGGTTTTGGGTACCGCATCATGTCAGAATGAGCGGTTCGCAGCCCGCTGCGGCCGCTGAGGTGTCGTCGACCTCGGCGGTCGATCCGCTGCATGCCTTCGAGTACTGGCGTGATCTCATCTGCGACACGTTTGTGCAGTTGACCGCCGCACCAGTCCGCCCAGGTGACTTCACCGGGCAGATCGCACACGCCGAGGCTGGCGGGCTGGAGATCTCCACAGTGTGCGCGGGCGGGCAGCAGGTTCGTCGGACCCCACAACTCATCGCAAGGGCGAGCGAGCAGTACCTGCTGGCGAGCATTCAGACCCGAGGGCGGGGCCGGGTCGAGCAGGACGGGCGGGTGGCCATGCTCGAACCGGGCGCGATGGCCCTCTACGACAGCACCCGCCCGTATACGTTGCATTTCGACGACGCCTTCGAACAGGTCGTCGTGCAGGTGCCGCTGGTAGACATCCTTGCCGAGTGCGGTCTGCGCGACGCTGGCCAGGTGACCGCGGTGAATCTCGCCAACAGGGGACCGGTGGGGGTCGTCGCGCGATTCTTCCAGGGGCTTTCCCAGACGTACGCGGCAGACCCGGGAGGAGCGGCAGCCGTGGCCGCACACGGACGCGGCCTGTTTGCATCCGTACTCACGTTGGCCACGGGCCATCCCCTTCGGGAGCATCCCGCGAGTTCGCTGGCCCGGGAACGGGCTCGCGCGTTCCTGCGGAGCAGGCATAGCGACCCTGACCTTTGCGTCGATGACATTGCGAGGGGCTGCCTGGTGTCCCGGCGCAGCCTGTACCGGCTGTTCGAAACGGACCCCGGCGGGGTGAGCGGGATTCTCCGGCGGGTCCGCATCGAGCATGCGCAGGCGCTACTGCGCGTGGATCCCTTCCGGTCGGTCGAGTCGATCGCGTCAGCCTGCGGGTTCGCTGGTGAGCGGCAGTTCTACCGGGTGTTCCGCCAGGAAACGGGCCACACTCCTGGCGAGTTCCGGTCGGCTGGCACGCCTGGTCACTGAGCTGGCACGTCCTGCCGGTGTCGGTAGCGGGAGCAGGCCGGAGAGTTGGTGGACGACCAGATCCATCGAACTCAGGGGACTGCCTTGACCCAGCAATTGAGGGCTGCCGCGACTCCAAGCCGTACGGCGTTGGAGCAGCGTACTTATTGCCATGACGCCAACGGCTCGACCCCATGTTGTCTCATCGTCGACGATAACGATCACTTCCGCGAAGCCAACGACGGCATCCGATGACCCGAGTTCTCGTGGTGGAGGATCAGCGGGCGCTGGCCGACTCCCTCAGGATCGCCATCGACGCGGAGCCCGATCTGGACTGTGTCGGCGTCGCGAGGAGGGCACACGAGGCCCTCCGGCTCACGGTCGAACAGCACCCTGATGTGGTGCTGATGGACATCCACTTGCCCGACGTCGACGGAATCGAGGGCACGAAATGGATCAAGGCGTCTGACTCCGAGGTCCGTGTCCTCATCTTGACCGCGGACGCCGCTCCAGAGCTGTTCGAAGACGCCACCGCGGCCGGTGCCGCCGGCTTCATCGCGAAGGACACCCCGTTCCACAACATCCTGATGGCGATCAGGACTCCGCCCGGCAAGACGATCCCGGTCGGAGGTGCCACGTTCGTGGCGCTGGCCAAGCAGCAGCAGCGCGAAGAACCACCGCAGGTCGCGCGCGGGGAAAACCGGGCCTCGGCTCTCTCCCGCGGGCACGTTAAGAACGTCATGAGGAAGCTGGGCGCCCACAGCCGGCTCGATGCAGTCGTCGTGGCGATCCGGACCGATCTCCGCTCCCTTCGGAAAGCGTCGCTGTCGTCGCTGCTGTTGCGTCCGACACGCCCTCCGCTCCTTTGGGGCATCGCGGTCGCCGCCTTGTGCATCGTGATCGAGACACTTGTGGCGTATCCGGTGGGGCTGGTCTCGGACGGGGCGTCGCTCGGGGTCGTGCACCTGCCCGGCGTCCTGCTGGTCGCGGCCGTGTGGGGGCTGAGGCTGGGGGCGCTGACCGTCGTCGCGAGCACGGTCGCCTTTGCCGTCTTCCACCTCCCTCCCACCCCTCGTTACGTCGATAGCAACTTCGAGGAGTGGCTGGTGCTCGCGGTTTTCCTTGCCGTCGCGCTGCTCGCCGGGTTCGTCGCGGATCTGGCCAGGTCGCGGGCGGTGGAGATCCAGAAACGTCACCGAGATGCCGAACTCGCCGCCGAACTGGCCCACGTTCTGTTGCGCGCGGAGGTCGAGTCGATACAGCACGGCGGCGGCCTGCGGATCGGTGAGGGTGAGGTGCCGGTCGCCGGCACGACCGTGGACAGGGAAGACCTCTACGTGGTGGCGCTGCGTGACGTCGCTCGCCGAAGGCAGCAGGAGCGAGAGCTCCAATCGGCCTTGGATCACCAGACTTCTGTCGTCGCCATCGCGGCCCACGAGCTCCAGAATCCGCTGGCGGCGATCAGAGCGTTCACGCATCCGCTGCGAAACCCCCACTATCCGGGCACCCCACAACAGAGAACGGAGATCGCTGACCGCATCGCCGAACGTGCGGAGGTGCTCCAGGCGCTGGTGCGCAAGCTCCTCACTGCGTCGAGGATCGACACGCAGCCTAAGCGCCGCCCCCAGGAGTGCGTGCCCGTGCTCCAGCTCATCCTTGACCTGCTGGCCGAGTCCGACACCACAGCCCAGGACGTGCACGTGTCCTGTAGCCCGGCTCTGGAGGCGTTCGTCGATCGCGGAGAGTTCTGCGAGATGCTCGTAAACTACCTGGACAACGCTTTCACCCATGGATCTCCGCCGCTCGATGTGCGGGTGGCCGAGCGGGATGGCTGGATCGAGGTCCGGGTATGCGACGGCGATCCAGGCGTCCCGGAGGAGTTCCGGCCCCACCTGTTCGAGCGGTTCAGCCGAGGGCCGGATACGGCGCGGCAGGCCCAGGGATCGGGATTGGGTCTGTGGATCGTCCGGAGCCTGGCCCGGGCCAACGGTGGCGATGCCTTTTATGAGCCCGGCGAGTCGGGCGGAGCCTGTTTCGGGCTCCGCCTTCCTCAGGCACGGCCGGCGTGGTCTGGCGTCGGACGGATCGGAGGCGGCGCCTCACCCGGTTCCTCCGGTGCACCATCCACTGGCGGACGCTCTTAACGGCGCGGACCCATGACTGCCTCGGCAGCGATAGAGGTCGGCTGCCGGTCTGCTAGCCGCCCGATCGGCATGGCCGGAGGGACCGGCGCCCACGCCGCCCGCCCGTAGGGCGTGCCGGAGCGGGCGGCCTGCGGCGGCGCGGAGCGCCGTCGCCTTGATCCAATACAGCCAAATTCGGCAGAGCTCTTGATGGTCGGCGCAGCTCCCCGCCGCTGCGGCACAACCCACGAGCGGCGGCAACTCAAGCGCCGAGCGGTAAAAGACGTACGCGTAGTGCCCGTCCCGTCCCGCCGCGCCTGGTCGCGATCCTGCGCGCGCACATCGAGGAGTTCGGGACCGCCGAGGACGGTCGCCTCTTCCAGACCGAGCGAGGGAAGATCGTCGGTTCCACCACGTACGGTCGAATCTGGGCCGACGCACGCGTGTACGGGCTGTCTCCCGAGCGGGTGGACTCACCCCTGGCCCGCCGCCCGTACGACCTCAGGCACGCCGCAGTGTCGCTTGGCTCAACTCCGGCGTCCCGGCCACCGAGGTCACCGAGCGGGCCGGCCACAGCGTCGAT
>JAOPYG010000043.1 GCA_025964685.1 Actinoallomurus sp.
CGCCGGGCCGGCACATCGTGGCGACCACCGCCTCGGTCAGCCCGTACGCGGTCAGCACGAGGTCGAAGCCGAGCTCGGCCTGCATCCGCTCGACCAACGCGACCGGGACGATGGTCGCGCCGGTCACGGCGAGCCGCAGAGAACCGGTGTCGCGCTCACCGCGATCCGGGGCGTCGAGCAGCGCCTGGAAGATCGTCGGAGCGCCCGCGAGCAGGGTGACCTTCTCCTCGCGGATCAGCCGCAGCGTCTCCGGCAGGTCGAAGACGGCCTGCGGCAGCATTGTCGCGCCGTTCAGCAGGCAGACCAGGATGCCCGCCTTGTACCCGAAGCTGTGGAAGAACGGGTTGACGATCAGATACCGATCGGCCGGCCCCACCTGACCGTGCTCGGCCCACTCCCGTGCGGTGTTCACCGTCTGGCGGTGTGCGGAGCGGGCGCCCTTGCTCCGTCCTGTGGTTCCGGAGGTGAACAGGATGTCGGCGTCGTCGTCGGGGGAGACCTCGTCCGCGAGCGCCTCCACCGTCTCCAGGGGCACGGCACGGGCCAGGTCGGTCAGCTCGGGATATGTGACGACGCAGTCCGCGTCCACCTCGCCGGCGCCCGGATACGGGATCCGGACCACGGCAACCAGGTCGGCCAGGCCCGGTACGGGGAGGGTGTCACCTCCCTCGGCCGCCGCGGCCTTGCACAGCTCGTCGAACTGGCTCCGGCCGAGGAACCCGTCGGCGACCAACAGTGCCCTGGTCTCCGTACGGCGCGCGATGTCGACGACCTCGTGCCCGGTGTACCGGCTGTTCAGCGGGACGAGGACCGCGCCGATGTAGGTGATCGCCAGCGCGGAGGCCGCCCACTGCCAGGAGTTCGGCGCCCAGATGCCGACCCGGTCGCCGCGCTCGACCCCGAGGCCGACGAGTGCGCGGGCCGTGGTCCTGACCTCGGCGTGCAGGCCCGCGTACGACAGCGAGACGTCGCCGTCCAGGAGCGCCTGCCGGGCGGGATGGGCGCTCGCCGT
The DNA here is from genome assembly GCA_025964685.1 of Actinoallomurus sp. Classification (GTDB taxonomy): domain Bacteria; phylum Actinomycetota; class Actinomycetes; order Streptosporangiales; family Streptosporangiaceae; genus Actinoallomurus. Next base: position 1,013 of record JAOPYG010000043.1, read on the forward strand.
GGCGCGCAGGACGCCGGGCAGGGTGCGGTGGTGCGCGGCCGTCATCGTCAGCCCCCGTTCGCGGCGGCCAGGTCGAGCGCGATGTCCACGATCATGTCCTCCTGGCCGCCGACCAGGCCACGCCTGCCGACCTCGAGGAGGATCTCGCGCACGTCGATGCCGTAGCGCTCGGCGGCGGTCTCGGCGTGCCGCAGGAAGCTGGAGTACACCCCGGCGTACCCGAGCGTGAGCGTCTCGCGGTCGACCCGTACCGGCCGGTCCTGCAGGGGGCGGACGAGGTCGTCCGCGGCGTCCTGCAGGGCGAACACGTCACAGCCGTGCTGCCAGCCCTGCAGGTCGGCCACTGCCACGAACGGCTCGATCGGGCAGTTTCCTGCCCCGGCGCCGTGGCCGGCCAGGGACGCGTCCACGCGGGTGACGCCCTCCTCGACCGCGACCACCGAGTTCGCCACGGCCAGCGAGAGGTTCTGGTGCGCGTGGATGCCGATCTGGGTTCCGGGGTCGAGCACGTCACGGTAGGCGCGGATCCGCTCCCGTACGCCGTCCATGGTCAGGCGGCCGCCCGAGTCGGTGACGTAGACGCAGTGCGCGCCGTAGGACTCCATCAGCTTCGCCTGTGCAGCTAGCTTCGTGGCCGGAGCCATATGACTCATCATCAAGAAGCCGGAGACGTCCATGCCCAGCTCGCGTGCCTTCGCGATGTGCTGGGCGGAGACATCGGCCTCGGTGCAGTGCGTGGCCACCCGTACCGACCGGACACCGAGCGCGCAGGCCTGCTCGAGCTCGGCGATCGTGCCGATCCCCGGTAGCAGCAGCGTGGTGAGGACGGCCTTCTCGACGTTCTCCGCCACGGCCTCGAGCCACTCCCAGTCGGTGTTGCTGCCGGGGCCGTAGTTGAGGCTGCTGCCGGCGAGCCCGTCGCCGTGCGCGACCTCGATCGCGTCGACACCGGCGCGGTCGAGGGCGGCCGCGATCCGCGCCACGTTCTCCGGACTGATCCGGTGCCGGATCGCATGCATCCCGTCCCGAAGTGTGACGTCCTGGATGTAAAGCCTGGTCACAGGACCACCTCCGTGTGCCGGTCCGCTTCGCGGGCGATGCTCTCGGCGGTGCGCAGCGCGGCCGACGTCATGATGTCGAGGTTCCCCGCGTACGCCGGGAGATAATGCGCGGCTCCCTCGACCTCGAGGAACACCGTCACCTTGGTGGTCACCGGGCCCGCACCGTCAGGCAGGAGCTTGTGCACCGGCTCGCCGCCGGCGATCGGCGTGAACTGCACCTCCTGCTTGAGCCGGTAGCCCGGGACGTACTCCCGCACTCGTTCGACCATTTCCGCGACCGAAGCGCGGATCGCCTCGTGATCGGCCTCACCGATCAGGCAGAAGACCGTGTCACGCATGATGAGCGGCGGCTCCGCCGGATTAAGGACGATCACCGCCTTGCCGCGGTCGGCGCCACCGACCGCCTCGATCGCCGCCGCGGTGGTCACGGTGAACTCGTCGATGTTCGCCCGGGTTCCGGGACCGGCCGACTTCGAGGCGATCGAGGCGACGATCTCGGCATAGGGCACGGGGGCGACGCGGGACACCGCGTACACGATCGGGATCGTGGCCTGGCCCCCGCAGGTGACCATGTTGACGTTGGCGGCGTCCCGCTGAAGATGGTGGTCGAGATTGACCGGCGGCACGACGTACGGCCCGATCGCCGCAGGCGTGAGATCCACGAGCCGCTTGCCGTAGGACGCCAGGCGCGCCGCGTTCGCGAGGTGTGCCTTGGCGGAGGTCGCGTCGAAGATGATCTCGATGTCCTCGAACCCCTCCATCGCGACCAGCCCGTCCACCCCGCCGGCGGTCGTCGGCACCTTCATCCGCGCGGCACGGGCGAGCCCATCGGACTCGGCGTCGATGCCGGCCATCGCGGCCATCTCGAGGGTCTCGGAGAGCCGCATCACCTTGATCATCAGGTCGGTACCGATGTTGCCCGATCCGATGATCGCCACCTTGGTCTTGCTCATCGTTGATCCCTAAGGTCGTCCTCGGCAGTCACATGGTCGGCTGCCACAGCGTGACCCAGCAGAGGATGACCGCGCGCACGGAGTTCCACTCACCGGGATCACGAGATGACCGGAGCGAAGGAAGCCGGACCCACGTCGAGGGCATTTACGGCAGTGGGTCAGGCCGGGCGCAGCACCGCGACTCCGCGCGCGTCGAGGTGGAGGGAGGTGACCGGTCCGGTGCCGGTCAGCTCGTCGTGCATCGGCGCGGGCAGTGGTACGGCGGCGGCCGTGGTCCCGTGGTTGAGGACGATGTGGTACAGGCCGTCCTCGGTCTGCCGGGCGCGCGCCTGGACGGTGTCCGGCAGGCCGGGCAGGACGGGGTAAACCCCGGCCTCCGCGCGTACGCGGTCGAACAGGTGGCGCATGGTCGCCGGATCGGGCCGGGTGGCGAGGTACCACGCGCTGCCCTGGCCGAAGCGGTGCCGGGTGACGGCCGGTTCCCCGGCGAGGGCGCCGGTCGTGAAACACTCGACGGCCTCGGCGCCCTCCAGGCGGACCTCCTCGGACCACACGCTCCCGGACCCCCGGGACAGCTCCACGGAGCCGGGCAGCGGATGGAATTCCTCCACGCGAAGGCCGAGCATCCGGCGGAACGGTGCCGGGTAGCCGCCCAGGTGGACGCGGTCGCAGTCGTCCACGATCCCGGAGAAGAACGACATGACCAGCGTGCCGCCGTCCTCGACGTACCGTTCGAACCCGCGCCCGGTCTCGGAGGAGGTCAGGTAGAGGTTCGGTACGACGACGAGCCGGTAGCCGGACAGGTCCGCGTCCGGGCGCACCACGTCACAGGCGACGCCGGCGTCGTACAGCGGCCGGTGGCACGCCCATGCGGCGTCGAGGAAGCGCACGTCCGAGCTGGGATGGGCCTGACCTTCCAGCGCCCACCAGCTCGGCCAGTCCACCACCATCGCGACGTCGGCCCGCGGCGCACGCGCGCCGGCCAGCGTACGGGCGGCGGCCAGCTCCCGGCCCAGCTCGCGTACCTCGCCGAAGATCCGGCTCGACGGGCCGCCGTGCGGCACCATCGCGGAGTGGAACTTCTCCGCGCCGCCGCGGGCCTGCCGCCACTGGAAGAACATCACCGCGTCGGCGCCGTGCGCGACCGCCTGCCAGCTCCACAGCCGCATCGCGCCGGGCGGCTTGGCGGCGTTGCGCGGACGCCAGTTGACCGCGCCGGGGGCCTGTTCCATCAGCAGCCACGGCTGCCCGCCGCGCAGTG
>JAOPYG010000080.1 GCA_025964685.1 Actinoallomurus sp.
GACCGTCTGGTTGTACTCACCGACGGCGGGAAGGTTCGTTCCCGTGCGATCCAAGGCTGACCTCCCCACGCTGTCGCCCGCCGGAAGCCTAGCGGCGCCTTGTTTGAACTGAGTAGAAATCGACCGCTACGTCTCGATGATGATGGTTTCGCCCTCACGCGAGGACGAAGCGGGCCCCGGTCCGGCACGTTGCGGCGGGGAGCTCGACGCCACGCCCAGCCCGGCGAGTCCGGTCTTTTGCGCAGGTCGGGAATGCGCGGGGCGCGGGGCGCCTTGAGTGCGACATGTGAACACACTCACCACGACCGGCCAACCGACGACCCCTACCCGGTCGGACCGCCCCGCGTCCCGCCGGGCGGTTCTCGCCATCGCGGCACTCGCACTCGGGAGCTTCGCGATCGGAACGAACGAGTTCGTGTCCATGGGCCTGCTGCCCGAGATCACCCGCGGGGTCGGCGTGGACATCCCGACCGGCGGCCACCTCATCTCCGCCTACGCCCTGGGCGTGGTGATCGGTGCGCCGGTCATCGCGGCGCTGGGCGCCCGGCTGCCGCGGCGCCGGCTCGCGCTCGGCCTCATGGTCGCGTTCCTGCTCGGCAACGCGCTGACCGCGCTGGCGCCGAATTACAACACGCTCCTGCTGGCGCGGCTGGTCGCCGGCCTGCCGCACGGCGCCTACTTCGGGGTTGCCTCGCTCATCGCCGCCTCCCTGGTCCCGGCCGAGGTGCGGGGGCGGGCGGTGAGCTCGGTCATGCTCGGCCTCGCCGTCGCGAACGTCGCCGGGGTGCCCGCCGCGACCTGGCTCGGCCAGCAACTGGGCTGGCGCGCGGGCTACTGGTCGGTGGCCGTGATCGCCGGGCTGACCGTGCTGTCCGTCCTGCTCCTCGTGCCGTCGTCGCCGGCTTCCCCGGGCGCCGGGGTCCGTACGGAACTGGGGGCACTGCGCCGGCCCCAGGTGCTGCTGACCCTGCTCACCGGCGTCGTGGGCTTCGGCGGCATGTTCGCGATGTACAGCTACATCGCGCCTACCGTCACCGAGGTGGCGGGGGCAAGCTCCGGCTTCGTGCCGGTCGTGCTGCTGGCCTTCGGGGTCGGCGGCGTGGCGGGGACGGCGCTCGGTGGCCGGTTGGCCGACCGGGCACTGTTCCCGTCGCTGACCGGTGCCGGCGTCGTGATGGGAGCGGTGCTGGCACTGATGCTGCTGGCCGCGCACTCCGCGGCGACCCTCGTCCTCGCCGTCCTCGCCGTCGCCGCGGCGGGGTCGGTGCTGGTCGTGTGCCTGCAGCTGCGGCTCATGGAGGTGGCCGGCGACGCCCAGATGCTCGGTGCGGCGCTCAATCACTCGGCGCTCAACCTGGCCAACGCACTGGGGGCCTGGCTCGGCGGCCTGGTCATCGCCGCCGGGGAGGGCTACACCGCGCCGAGCCTGGTCGGCGCCGGGCTGTCCGTGCTGGGGCTCGCCGCACTGGGCGCGAGTGCGTTGGTCGGCCGGCGGGAGCGGCGTCCAGCGGCTCTCTGAGCCGTCGTCGCCCGGCGGGCCGAGGGCCGTGAGAACCTGGATGGCGCGGGGATTCGAATCCCGCGGGGAAGCCACGCAGATGGAAGTGGGCACAATCCGCATGCTTGCGACGGCAGGGAAACCCGAGGTCGCATAATTCTGGGCATCAGAACTTTGTGTGACTGATCAAGGCGACACACCCGCACCTCCGCACCGGCCACTCCTATTGACGGGTATCTTGGACCGACGTGGGACGACGCGATGAATCGGATGAGGCATCGTAGTTACCCCGATACTGCTCGTTACAGCGTCCGGATCACCCCTCCTGCAATTGAGGCGATCATCGAGTTGACTCCTAAGAGACCGCGTACGTCGAAGAACGGCCCCATCGAAAGCCGGAACCACCTGGAGGACCTGAGCCCGTCGCTACGGGACTACGTCCTGGACCGCTGCCAGCGTGAGGGGATCCCCGTCACGTCGGTTCGCATCGTCTCCGCAACCGAGGTCATCATTCCCTGATCGAACGAGAGCGCGGTAACAATTGCTCTCATTCCTATTAACCGTGGCCCGCAAAGGGAGATCCGCGATTGACGCGGCTCGCTGGTTTCCGGCGTGGTCGGCGCCGCCGATGCTCGGCGATTTCGAAGGCCGCGGCCTGTGCCAGTACGAGCCCGTCGGACTTCAACGGCGACGGATTCATCGACGCGGCCAGGAGCGCACGGTGTGAAAGGCCGAGTGGATCCCTCAGGCCGCCGCGACAACGGCCTGAGCCGTCACAGGACGAAGCCGTGCGGCAGGGGGTCGGTCGGGTCGAGGAGGTAGTTCGCCGTGCCGGTGATCCATGCGCGGCCGGAGAACTCCGGGATCACGGCCGGGACCTCGCCGACGGTCGTCGTCTCCAGGAGGCGGCCCGTGAAGCGCGTCCCGATGAAGGACTCGTTCACGAACTCCGTTCCCAGCGGGAGTTCACCCCGCGCGTGGAGCTGGGCCATCCGGGCCGACGTGCCCGTACCGCACGGTGAGCGGTCGAACCAGCCCGGGTGGATGGCCATCGCGTTGCGCGAGTGGCGGGCGTCCGAACCTGGGGCCAGGAACTGGACGTGCTTGCATCCCTCGATCAGCGGGTCGGCCGGATGGCGCGGCGGGTTCTGTTCGTTGATCGCCGCCATGATGGCCAGGCCCGCCTTGAGGATGTCGTCCTTGCGGGCGCGGTCGAAGGGCAGGCCGAGGGAGGACAGCTCGACGATGGCGTAGAAGTTGCCGCCGTACGCCATGTCGTAGCGGACCTCGCCCAGCCCTGGCACCTTCACGGTCAGGTCCTGGCCCAGCGCGAACGATGCGACGTTGCGCAGTGTGACCCGCTCGGCGTGCCCGTCGCGGACCGCGACGCGTGCCTCCACCAGACCGGCCGGCGTGTCCAGCCGTACGACGGTCTCCGGCTCGGTGACCTCCACCATCCCGGTCTCCACGAGGACCGTCGCCACCCCGATCGTGCCGTGGCCGCACATCGGCAGAAAGCCGCTGACCTCGATGTAGATGACGCCCCAGTCGGCATCCGGGCGCAGCGGCGGCTGCAGGAGGGCGCCGCTCATCGCCGCGTGCCCGCGCGGCTCGTCGACCAGGAAGCGGCGCAGGTCGTCCAGGTGCTCCACGGCGTACGAGCGTCGTTCGGCGGCCGTCGCGCCGGGGATCGGGGCGACCCCGCCGGTGACGACCCGCGTCGGCATGCCCTCGGTGTGCGAGTCGACCGCGCTGATCGTACGGATCGATCTCACCGGGCGGCCCTCCTCTTTTCCAGCGCGGCGATCGCGCGTTCCATGTCGGAGGTGACCTGGGCGCGCTGCTCGTCGGTCAGTGGGCCGCGCGGCGGACGGCAGGGACCGCCGTACCGGCCCAGCTGGTCCATGCCCAGCTTGATGGCCTGCACGAACTCCGTACGCGAGTCCCAGCGGAACGCCGCCACCAGCGGTTCGTACAGCTCCCGCGCCTCCTCCAGCCGGCCCGCGACGCCGAGGTCGTACAGCAGCGCCGACTCGGCGGGAAAGACGTTCGGGAAGCCGGCGAACCAGCCGGTCGCGCCCATCAGGAGAGCCTCCAGCGTCACGTCGTCCGCGCCCGCGACGACCTCCAGACCCGGCGCCTTCTCCTGGATCTCCAGGACGCGGCGTACGTCACCGGAGAACTCCTTGACCGCGACGATGTTGTCGATCTGTGCGATCTCGGCGAGCAGGTCGGGCGTCAGGTCCACCTTCGTGTCGATCGGGTTGTTGTAGACCATGACCGGCAGGCCGACCGAGGCGACCGCCTCGTAGTGCGCGATGACGTCGGCGCGGCTCGCGCGGTACATCGTCGGGGGCAGGCACAGCACACCGTCCGCGCCGTCCTCGGCGGCCAGTTCCGTCCAGTACCGGGCCAGGTGCGATCCCGGGCCGTGCACGCCGACCACGACGACGGCGCGGTCGCCGACCGCCTCGATCGCCGTACGCGCGACCCGGCGGCGTTCCTCATCGGTCAGGGAGGAGTACTCGCCGAGCGAGCCGTTCGGACCCACGCCCCGGCAGCCGCCGTCGATCAGCCAGCCGCAGTGCTCGGCGTACCGGTCGTAGTCGACCGCCAGGCCGGCGGGCGCGGAGGAGTCCTCACGGTAGGGCAGCGCGGTGGCGACGATGACGCCACCGAGCCCTTTGACCTGCTTGCTCACGGAGTGCTCTCCTTCTCCTCGGGCGGGTTCGCGAGTTCGCCGAGCCGGATCGGCGAGATGATCGGCCGGTCGTGCGGGTTCGTGTCCAGGAGCTCGGCCAGCGTGGGACCGCAGATCCGCGCCTGGCACGGGCCGAGCCCGGCGCGGGTGGCGAGCCGTACGGCGCGTGCGGAGACGTCCGCCGTACGGCACAGCGTCCCGTAGTCGGTCTCCTCGCAGCGGCACACCAGTGTGTCCGGGCGCAGCCAGCCGGACCAGCGACGGCCGATGGGATGCGCGGCGGCGAGCCGTACGGCGAAGGTCCGGCCCTCGTCGCGCCGCCGGCGGACCGTACGCAGCCGCGCGGGTGACCCGCCGCCCGCGACCCAGCCGGCCACCACGCCCTCGGCGCGCGCGGCCGGCGCTCCGGCGATCCCGGTGACCTCGCCCGCGGCGTACACGCCCGTGCTGCTCGTCGCCTGGTCCTCGTCGACGAGAACGAAGCCGTCGCGCAGTGCACAGCCGGCGGCGACGGGCAGTTCGAGCTGCGGGCTGAACCCATGGGTGACGCAGAGCGCGTCCACGGCCGTGGTCCGCTCGCTGCCGGCCACCACCGACCAGTCGGCGCGCAGGCGTGCGGTGACCGCCTCCTCGACGCGTCCGTCGCCGCGGGCCTCAATGACCGCCCGTCCGGTGCGGTACGGGACGCGGCGGCGGGCGAGCAGGGCGGCGTACGCGGCGAGTTCGGCGGCCTTGCCCGCCTGTGCGGCGAGCCGCCAAGGGGACTGCGTCCAGCCGCGTAGGACGGTGGCGGCCGGGTTCGCCTCCAGCACCGCGGTGACGTGCGAACCCACCGCCAGCAGGGAGGCCGCCACCGGCAGCAGGAACGGCCCGGAACCGGCGACCAGTACCCGGTCGCCGACGGCGACGCCTTCGCCCTTCGCCAGGGCCTGCGCGGCGCCGGCGGTGAAGACGCCGGGCAGTTCCCAGCCGGGGAAGGGCAGGGTGCGGTCGTGGGCGCCGGGGGCGAGGACGAGCGCGTCGGGTTCGAGCACGTGCCGGCGCCGCGTGCCGCCGTCGGGTCCGCTGATGACGTGCACGCGGGGCGGGCGTCTCTCGTCGTGCCGTTCGAGCGCCCAGACCGCGCCGCCGGGCCACCAGTCGCAGCGTTCCAGTATCCGGGGGCGCTTTGTCTCGTACGTGTCGAGCGGCATCCGGTGGTACTGCCCGCCGGCCTGGTCGGCCGCGTCGAGCAGGGTCACCTGGGCCCCCGCGCGTACGGCGGCGGTGGCGGCGGCCAGCCCCGCCGGCCCGGCGCCGACGATGACGACGTGACGTGTCACGGCGCCTCCGCACGGGATTGGGTGGTGACGACGTCGCCGTCGCGTGCCCTGCTGCGGCAGGCCCGGACGTCGCGGACGCCGTTGACCGTGACGAGACAGTCGAAGCAGACTCCGATGCCGCAGAAGACCCCCCGCGGGGCTCCGGACGGCGCGCGCCGCCACGACCGGAGTCCGGCGGCGAGGAGCAGGCCCGCGATCGTCTGCCCGTCGCTGCCGGTCAGGGGGTCGCCGTCCAGGCTGATCCTTATCGGCCTCATTCGGCTCCTCGAGGAATGACGGCGGGCCGGTCGACGCGGAACGGGCCGGCGTCGACCTCCGGTGCGCGGCCGGTGACCAGGTCGGTGAGCAGGCGTGCGGTGCCGGGTGCCAGGCCGATGCCGGCGCCCTCGTGGCCGGTCGCGTGCCACAGGCCGTCCAGACGAGGATCGGCGCCGATGATCGGCAGATGGTCCGTGACGTACGGGCGGAAGCCGCCGTACGCGCGCATCACCGGTACCCCGGACAGGCACGGGAACAGGCGCAGCGCCCGGCCCGCGATCACCGAGAGGACCTCGGGCCGCAGCCGGCCGTCGAACCCGGCCGCGCGGCGTGAGGAGCCGAGCAGCACCGTCCCGGCGCGGGTCGACTCGACCACGGCCGAGGCCTGGAGCTCGTCCGCGTCGCTGCCGACGGCGCCCACGTAGTCGGCGTCGTACACCTTGTGGAAGACGGTCGGCGGAAGGGGCGTGGTCACCAGGATCTCGCCGCGGCGGGGCCGTACGTCCACGGGAGCGCCGAGCCGGCGGCTGAGCTCGCCGGCCCACGGGCCCGCGGCGTTCACGAACAGGTCCGCCTCCAGCACGCCTTCGGTGGTCCGGATCGCCGTGACGCGTTCTTTCCAGGTCACCGCGCCGAGCACCTCGCAGCCGGTCCGCAGCGTCGCGCCGGCGCGCAGGGCGGCGTGCATCAGGACACTCGCGGCGCCGGCGGGCTGGACCTGGGCGTCCTCGGGATAGTGGACGGCGGCGGTCACGTCGCGGGTGAGGTGGGGTTCGGCGGCGGAGAGCGCGCAGGGGTCGAGCGGCTCGGCGCGTACGCCGGCGGCTCGCTGACCGGCGGCGAACTCGGTGAGCGCACGGGCGCCCTCGTCGGTCGCGGCCACGACGATGCCGCCCTTGGTGTCCCACTCGGCGCGGTCCCCGGGGACGCTGTCCGTGACCATCGCGGGCCACAGGCGCCGGGACAGCTGCGCCAGCCTCAGCTCGGGACCCGGTCCTTTGTCGGACAGGAGGATGTTGCCCTCGCCGTGCGCGGTGGTCGCCCCGGCGGCGCCGTCACGGTCGAGGAGAGTCACTGAGACACCGGCGAGAGCCAGCTCACGTGCGCATGCGGCACCGATGATCCCGGCACCCATCACAATCGCCCGCACGCCGCGTATCACCCGCCCGGTTGTTCGATGATCCGAACGCTATGTTCGCTTTTGCGGGGATGTCAACGGTGGTGTGGGGTTATCGTTCGGCAAAGCGAACGAGGGTGGGTCATGGGCGTCGCTGACGAGTCGGTGCGAGATGTGCTCGCCGTCAACCTCCGGCGTGCCCGTACGGCGCGGAACCTGTCGCTGTCCGAGCTGGCCCGCCTCTCCAAGATCGGCAAGGCGACGCTGTCGGCTCTCGAGGCGGGCGCGGGCAACCCGACGATCGAGACGGTGTTCAGCCTGTCGCGCGCGCTGCAGGTACCGATCTCCGACCTGCTGGACCAGCGGCGCGGCAACGGCCTGACCGTCGTCCGCGGCGCCGAGGTCGAGGTCCTGCGAGGCGAGGGAGTCGACCTGCGCCCGCTACGCGGCATCACGACGGGCGACACGGTCTTCGAGGTGTACGACCAGCAGGTACGGTCCCACCAGGAGTCACTCGGACACGTGGGCTCGGAACACACGGTCGTGCAGGTCGGCCGCCTCGGCGTACGGGTCGACGACCGCGAGGTGGAGCTGGGACCGGGCGACTATGTGGGCTTCGACGCGTTGCTCCCGCACACCTACACCCCTTTGGAGGGCCCCGTACGCTCGGTGCTCCTGTTGCAATACCGCTCCGACCAGCGCCTGCACTCGGCGCCTGCGTGCTCCGGCGGCGGGGCGGAGCCCGACGTCACCGGCTGAGCGCCGGCGACAGAATCCTGGAGTAGTTGATGGTGGTCTTCAGCCGCCGCTTCGCGCCGCGCCGGCTTGTCGGTGACGGACAACTCACCCCACGGTCGGCGGGAGCAGCTCCTCCGGCAGGCCCTGGAGGGTGACCGGGATCTGGAAGCGCCGGATCGCGGCCGTGCCGACGGACGTGTGCAGCGGCGCGGTCGTCGCGGGCCAGGGCCCGCCGTGGTGCATCGCGCGGTTGACGGCGACGCCGGTGGGCCAGCCGTTGTAGACGACCCGGCCGGCGTGCCGGGCCAGCTCGGCGACGAGCCCGCGCGCCAGGTCGGCGTCGGACGGCTGGGCGTGCACGGTGGCGGTGAGTGAGCCGGGTACGGCGGCGGCAGCGGCGCGCAGCTCCTCCTCCGAGGCGTACTCGACGATGACGGAGGCCGGGCCGAAGCACTCCTCCGTCAGCTCGGGCCGGGCCGTGAACTCCTCGGCGGTCACCGCGAACAGGTGTGCCCCGGCGCTCTCCGCCACCGTGCGCGTTCCGGCCGCGAGCCGTTCGATCCCGGTACGGAACGCGCCCGCGATCTGCGGCGTCAGGAGTGACGGCGCCCCGACCGACGCGATCGCCTGGGCCAGCACGGCCTCGAGCCCGTGCCCGGCGGGCAGGAACAGCAGTCCCGGTTTGGTGCAGAACTGCCCTGACCCGAGTGTGAACGAGCCGACGTAGCCGCGCGCGATCTCATCCCCGCGGGCGGCCACCGCCGACGGCGTGACGAACACGGGATTGACGCTTCCCAGCTCGCCGTAGAACGGGATCGGGTCGGGACGGCTCACGGCGGCGTCGAACAGCGCACGCCCGCCGCGTACCGAGCCGGTGAACCCGGCGGCCTTGACGTTGGGGTCCTTGATCAGCGCCAGGCCCGCCTCGAACCCGTGCACGATCGCGAACGCACCCTCGGGCGCGCCCGCCTTGGCGAGCGCGTCGGCGATGATCTCCGCCGTACGGACCGACGTGCGCGGATGCCCGGGGTGGGCCTTGACGATGACGGGGCAGCCGGCCGCCCACGCCGACGCCGTGTCGCCGCCCGCGACGGAGAACGCGAACGGGAAGTTGCTCGCGGCATATACCGCGACCGGCCCGATCGGCAGCAGCGCACGCACGAACCCGGGCTCGACGGCGTCCCGCTGGAAGCCGTCCCGGCGTGCGTCGCCGACCAGCAGGCGCAGCTGCCCGGTGGTACGTTCCATCTCCCCGCTTAGGCGCGTGTGGCCGAGCGCCGTCTCCGCGTCGGCCAGCGTCACCAGCTCGTCGGCGGCCGCCTCCAGAGCGTCGGCGACGGCGTCCAGCAGTGCGGCCCGGTCAGGCAACGGCAGCTCCGTGAGCGGGCGGGCCGCGTCGGCGGCGGCCGTGCTGAGCGCGGCGACCGTCTCGGGGGTGGTCTCCGGCACGCTCGGCTCCAGCCGTTCGCCGGTCCGCGGGTCGACCCCGTACAGCAACGTCATCGCAGGTCTCCGTCGGTGGGGAAGCGGTTGAGGGTGCCGGGCAGCCGCGAGCCGAGCGGGGACGTGTCCCCGTCCGCGCCGAGACGCTCCAGGATGTCCAGGGTCAGGCGGCCGCGGTGCACGCGCTCCCGCATGGCGTTGACGGCCAGGTCGCGCAGGTGGCGGCCGACCGGCGGCGGCGCGTACATCAACGACGTACTCCCCGATACCGCCGCCGCCCGCCTCCGCGAGCTCTGATCCCGGGGAACCGCGGGAGGCCGTCCGTCGTGGGCTGATCGGGCGTTGATCGCGGCGCTGGCGCGGTCGTTGCCCGACCCCGGCGGATCGGCTTACTCGTCACCCCGGTACGAGGGGCACTACAACCGCCGCCGCCCTCATCGCGCGAATGCGAGCTTAATGCCGATCGCAAATGCGTCGATGTTGGCAGGCGATGATACTTCATGGTCTTTGGAGGCTGCAGTTATACCCTGAGAACCGCCATTACCTGGTATGAGTTTCCAGAGCAGCGAGCCAGGTTCGTTGAAGTTCACCTCGGCGCCAATTCCGGTCAGCGCAAATCTATCGTCGAGCGAGAAACTGATGAACGGATGTGCGGCCGTTCGGCTGGTCTTTTGGGTAACCCGACGCTCAAACGTGCCCAACCCGTCAATTGACGACCTCAGTCCGACGGAGAAAGCATCGATGGTGCAGGGGGAGGGGGTGAAGTGGTCCTTGGACCGCACCTTCCAAGTCGAGTCGCTATCCGGAAAAGAGGCAGTAGCCATGTTACCTGTGCCGGGCGGCCAATTTATGCGAAAACCACCCCCGATCAGCAGGAATCCGGGGGGTACGCTGGCCTCCTCGGCCGGATGCGGCGCGACGTCGCTGCGTTTTCCGAAAAACCTCAGGTTGCTCATGAGGGCATCTCGGCTCAGCCCCTCGATCTTCATTCCTATCGCGTAGACCGTTATTAGATGCGGATTCGGATGATTGTGGTCCTTGGAGGAGCCCAGCCAAGCCCACCGGTTGGGGCTCGGATAGGAGGCGGTGATCAGTGCGCCCTCCGGAGTTTCCGCCGCCTCAACCCCGCCGCCGATGGCCACCAGATCAATATCCACATTGGTAGCAAAATCGTGAAAGTGAGCCTGCTCGACCGTGGCCTGTTCTCTAAACACGGCAATCGTGATTCGGCCAGATGAATCCTTATGCTCAAAGACCTTCGTCATGCTGTGCGTCTCCCTGTAGTCACAACAAGTTAATGGCTTGGAGCGCCCGGCCGGGTGGGCGGCTCGCCGAGATTCACACCGTTGCGGGCGAGCGCCGGCAGGAACGCGAGTGTCGCGAGAATGGCCGCGACCACGCCGTCTTGCACCCTGGCGTCGAGCGACCGCCACCAGTGGGCCGCCTTCCCTGACACGAGGCGAGCCTAAACCAATACCGGATAGGAACGGTCCGGCGCCCGCGGGGCACCACCGCGTCGGTGGTGCCCCGCATGCCCGCTGATATGGCCGTCGGGAATCAGTAGCGGAAGTACCACAGGCGGGACTGATGGAAGTCCCAGCCGTACTGGACGGCCTTGATGTTGTCACCGAGTCCGCCGCCGGCGATGGTGAGGCACTTGCTGCTGTTGTAGTTTACGATCTGCGTGGTGATACCGGCCGGACCTGTGCTGGCGCGGCGAGGGCCGCGGGCCCCGCGGACACCATGGCGGCCGCCGCGGTCAGGGCCGACGCGCCGATCATCTGATGCGATGCTTCGTCATTCTGTACCACTTTCTCCTTGGTTACCGGTTGAGGCGATACGACGAACACCGGCCGTCGCGGAACCCGCACCCTTCGTTCTGTTGGGCACGGGTATCTGATAACTCATTGCACCAGCCGTGTTGAGGCTCCACCATGGCCACCGAATAACCGAATGATTCCGGCACCCATAGACCGTTCTGTGACGGTCAGACGAGGAGCAGGCGCTCACGGACGATGAATAAAGGGACCTCGCGCCTCGGCGGTGGGAGGCGAAGTTACGAGGTCAGGGCACTGCGCAGTTCTGCGAGTGAACCGGCTCCGAAGACGTCCTCAGACCGGCAGTCCTACCTGCTGCTGCCATTCATCCCCCGGGAGGCGGAGACCTCCAGTGCGTGCCGCCGATCCCTGAATCCGACAAGACCGACTACGCGCCGACCGCCGACGACTCGTTGCGCACCATCGACACCGAATCCCGCTTCAACGTCGGCGACCCGGTGCGCGCCAGGAACACGACCTCCGGTCGGCCCGCACCTGGTCCGTCAGGGCGTGGGCATTGGTGCCGGTCTGGCGTCGCGCATGCGGTCCGGCGTCCAGTACTGGGTTGTCGGAGAGGGCTGGATCTGGCTTCCGGTGGAGCCATTGTCCGGAGGAGCGGGCGAACCGGTCGCGGAACGCATCGCTGCGATCCCGGCGACGGCCGCTGCGGCGATGGCGATCATCGCGATTTTGCGTACTTTGGAAGGTCTCACCGTCGTGCACCTCTACTCCACGCTGATGGCCCCGCCGGACCAGTGTAGGTGTCGGCGGGACCATTTGACATCGACCGTCAGGTCACACTGCCTTGGGCGTCGTACATGGCCTTGACGGAGTCATCGAAGTAGGAGGCTCGATTCATGCCTGTGCTGTCGAGTGTGCTCATCACGCCATCGACCTGCCCGAGCCCCGTACTGTCGTTGAAGCTCATGAGCCAGCCGCCGCCGCTGGAACCCCCGTTGAAGTTGCACGGGATCTCGATGGTTCCACCGCCGCCGTCAGCGGTCGTGCCCTGGCACCACTGCTGGACCTCGCCGTTGTTGGCGTTGGCGGGGTAGGCGAGGATCGTGATCGCGACGCTGTTGCCCCAGTTCCAGTTCAGGCCATGGCCGCCGACCACGTTCACGAGCTGGTTGCCATTGAGCGGCCAGGTCGTCACCATGCCGACGTCGCGGCTCAGGTCGCTGCTGCTGGCCCAGGAGTTGAACGTACGGAGCTGCTTGGCCGCGAAGGTGCCGAACGGGCGCGATCCACTGCGGTAGCGGGGAACGAAGGTCCAGTTCTGCATCCAGTCGCCGCCCTGGCCCTCGTGGACGCAGTGGCCGGCGGTGATGACGAGTTGCTTGGAGGGGCTGTTGAGCGCGCTGCCCGAACACTGCCAGTCGCCGCCACTCGGCTTGTGGAAGTAGACCTTCCCTGCCACCGCCGACTCGGCGATCATGGGTGTGACGGAGCCGGCCCCCGAGGCGACGGCCTTGGCCGGCGGTGTCGATCCGCGTAGGCCGGTCGGCTGCGCAGGCTGTGACTTGGTCACCGGGCCCGGGGTCTGCTCGGGAACCGGAATGGCACGGCGCATCCGGTCGGGCGTCCAGTAGTTCGCCACCTTCTGGGCGGCCG
>JAOPYG010000121.1 GCA_025964685.1 Actinoallomurus sp.
CCCACCGCAGAGCGGTGGGCCCGCGACTTGCGACCGGACCAGATGGCCGGTCGCCTGGAGTCCGGGTAGCCGTCCGGCGGGGCTGCGGTCAGCCGGTGACGGGCAGGTCCGACGGCACGGGGGTGGGGACGGGTGCCGGGCTCTGCGTAGAGGGGATTGGGGACGGGGTCGCGGTGGGCTGCGGAGCGCCGGTCGGGGGGATGGTGGGCTCTGGAGTGCCGGTCGGCGGCATTGTCGGCTTGCCGGGGCCGCATTTCACCCAGAAGACTTTCTGCTTGGCCTTGCCGTTCTCGCCGTTGAAGTTCCAGTACAGCTTGTAGTGCCCGTTGGAAAGCTTGAGGTCGTTCGTGCGGCCCTGACCGTTCTGGTCGAGCGTCAGCGTGCCGTGCAGCACCTCGGTCCGATTCCCGGTCGGTGGCCAGGACACGATCTGCCACGAGACCTGCTGGCCGGCGTCGAATTGGAATCCGACCAGGTAGAAACCGCAGACGTGCGGTTCGTTACGTGGATCGTCCGCTGAGGTGGTGGAGCGATGGACCTTCACCGTTCCGTTGTCGCCGTTGGCCGAGTGGTGATTGGTCGCGGCCGTCGCGTCGGCGCCGCTCAGGCCCGCGATGCTGAGCGAGACGGCCGCCGTGATCAACGTGGCGCCGCACGTCCGGACGTAGAAAGTACGTGATCTCTTGCTGGACAAATGGGTCTCCGGAAGGGACAAGGGGTCATCTGGGAGCAGTGGGTGATGCGCTCGGAGGAGCACACCACCCACGTCCCGGCTTTTGGTGTGGTCGAGGGGGGTGGTCAGGGGGTTGGGTCGGTGAACCGGCCGCCGTAGATGTCGCTGTTGCCGAATGTGGCGGGACAGTCGGTGGCCGGTTTGGGTCGTGCGGTCGGGCTACCGGCTTCCAGCGATGCTCGGTAGCGGTCGATGGCGAGGCAGTCGGTGGCGTTGCGTGCGTCGTTCCAGACGCCGACGACTCCGTCGCGGGTGGCGGCCGCGTAGACGTAGTCACCGATGAATCCGGCCTGCAGGTCGTTCTGGGCGGTGCCTCGGGGGTCGCCCGGCACGCCACGGTGCAGTTCGGAGAATGTGCCCGGGGTCCCGCCGGTGACGTCGGCGTGCAGGACGACGCCGAGCATCGAGCGCGGGGTGGTGGTGTCGTGGCGGAACGGTGTGGTGTAGGCGTTGTAGACGAGGTAGGCGTCTTTGCCGTTGGGGGACAAGGCCGGCGCGGTGTAGACGGGGCGGTCGCCGGCCCGGATGGTCACGGCCGAGGGTGTGCTCCAGGTGTCGCCGCCGTCGCGGGACGTCGTCATCATGAGTTTTTCGTTGTTGAGGCCGTCGCGGCCGTCGGCCCACGTCATGACGATCAGGTTGGTCGCGTCCGAGCCGCTGGGGGCTCCGTTGGCGATGTCGACGCTGGGTCCGGCGGCGAGGTCGATCCGCGGACCGGCGAGGCCGTCCATGACCGGCCGGCCGATCACCGGGTCAATGACGCCCGGTTCGGTCACCGGTGCGATCAGGGTCGGGCCGGTCCAGTGCGCGCCGCCGTCGGCGGAGCGGTACATGGTCTGGAATGTCTGCCCGCCGCGAGAGGCGATGCCGAAGACCAGTACGTTGCCCGTGCTGTCGGTGCGGACGGTGCAGCCGTCGGGTTGGCTGTTGATGCCGTTGTCGGTTGCCGGGCTCACCTGCTTGACGGTCCAGGAGTCACCGCCGTCGCTGGACCGGGCCACCTTGAGCGGTGTGGGCAGCGCCTGTCCTTGACTGTTGCTACGGAAGTCGGCCCAGCAGACGTACACGTTGCCGAAGAACTTGCTGGAGGCGGCGTTGTCGGCCCAGATCTGCTCTTTGTCGGAGAAGGTGGTCTGTGACT
Organism: Actinoallomurus sp.; assembly: GCA_025964685.1. Taxonomy (GTDB): domain Bacteria; phylum Actinomycetota; class Actinomycetes; order Streptosporangiales; family Streptosporangiaceae; genus Actinoallomurus. The sequence goes on from JAOPYG010000121.1 coordinate 1,875, forward strand.
GCGGGGAGACGACGGTCGGGGCGCTCCAGTGCGCTCCCTTGTCGTCGGTACGGGAAACGGCCATGGCCTCGTAGCCGCGGAAGGCGGCGTCGGAGCGCTCGGTGCTCAGGTTCGCCGTCAGGTTGGCGTAGTACAGCCGGGAGCCGTTGCTCCAGGCGAACTTGCCGTCGGCGCCTCGACGCGGCCCGAACGTCACGGCCGGGTCGCCTCCGGAGGACAGCCCCGCCTCGTAGTAGCCGGGCAGGGTGCCGATCGCGCCGACGTGCGGGGTGCACGGGGCCGGGCCGAGACAGTCACGCGCCGTCCAGCCGGTGTAGGTGGGCTGGGTGAATGAGCTTCCGCCGTTGCCGGAGAAGTAGACCCCGGAGCTCCCCACGCCCGGGGTGAACGGGCAGGTGGTCGGGTCACCGGCGGCGCAGCTCTCGTCGTCGATCTCCTCGTTCGCGCCCGCCGCCACTACCGAGGGCGCGTGCGCGTCGATGGCAACCGAAGGCTCGTTCTGTTTGTTCTGAGAAAACGTTCCCGACGGACTCCCATTGGTGACCAGCGTGTCGCCGCCGTCAGCACCCGCGAGCGCCGGCGTCATCACCGTCACCAGGGCCGCCGCGGCTGCGACGATGAACCCTGTGCGTGGTCGTGCGCGAACCTTCATCCGTCCTCCAGGTCACGTCCGCAATACCACCTGCAGCGCCTGGGGGATCGGTTCTGTTACACCGGCACCGTCACCGGCAAAACCATTTGCCGCTCTCACGCGAGGCGTACCGCGCCCGGGCCGATGCGCATCCTTGCGCCGAGTCTTCTCGCTTGGCTCATCTGGCGCAGGCTCACGGCAGTGTGACGTAGTGGCCGAGGAAGTCGCGGGCGTCGGTGGTGTCCAGCCGGTAGTCGACGTTCGTCCGTACGACCTGCGGCGGTGTCCCTGTGACCCGAGGCGGATTCGCCATGGTTCAAGCATCGTGAGGCCAGACATTATGTCCGTCCGCCCAGCGTGTGCCGCACGAAAATAGGGTTGGGGCGCTGACCTGCGAAGTCCTGCTGCGGAGCGGTCGTTGCGGCTGAGAGCCTCGCGGTGTGCTTCTCACGTTGATTTACATGATCACGAGGTTTGTGCTCGTCGTGGTGACCATCCTTGTGCGCCGTGAGGTGTCCAGGGACGTTGAACTATTGGTGCTTCGTCATGAGAACGCCGTATTGCGTCGTCACGTGAAACGGGTGCGGTATCAATCCGCCGACCGGATATGGCTGTCCGCGCTGGCCCGCTTGATCCCACGGCGTCGCTGGGTTCAGGTGTTCGATGTCGGCCCGGAGACGTTGTTGCGGTGGCATCGCCGGCTGGTCGCCTGGCGATGGACCTACCCGCGCCCTGCGGCTCCTGGCCGGCCATCCACCCCCGTGTCGGTCACACGGTTGGTGGTGGCGATGGCCCGGCAGAACCCCGGGTGGGGGGGATCGTCGCATCCAGGGGGAGTTGGCTCGGGTGGGTTACAAGATCGCGTACTCGACCGTGTGGGAGATCCTCAGGAAGGCTGGAATCGACCCTGCGCCACAGCGTAGTGGCCCGACGTGGAGTGAGTTCTTGTCTGCCCAGGCCCGCCAGATCATCGCGTGTGACTTCC
>JAOPYG010000129.1 GCA_025964685.1 Actinoallomurus sp.
GACGTGCAGAAGAAGACATACGCCCTTACCGGTCTGGCCATCGCCGCGGCGGGTGGTGTGTTGCTCACCGGCTCGCCCGCGCAGGCGGGGGCTCTGGTGCAAGGACATCGGCATCACCATTATTCGATCCACCGCAATTACAACCGCAACGCGAACTGGAACCGCAACCGCAACGGGGTCGTCGTGCGGGTCAACGTCCACAACGACAACGTCAACACCGCGTGGGCGGGCCGCGACCACGACCGCGACAGCGACTTCGGGCTCTTCCGGCACCACCGCGGCTGCGGTTTCAGCTGCAACCGAGGCTTCGAGCACGACGGATGGGGCCGCGACCGCGACGATGACGACCGCGGTGACAACATCATCGTCGGCAACGACTTCCGGACGGCCGGGAATCGCGACTAGGACGGCTCACGCGGCGCTCGTGTACCGCCGCAACGGTGACCCTGGTCAGGAACGGCCGCAAAGGCCGCCGGGTCACTGAGCCGCCCAGGGTGGACCGGGTGTAGGGGCGAAGGCCCCTGCACCCGGTCACGCTCGTCCAGGGCACCCTGCCTGCGGTGGGGCAGGCACGTGATCCAGATATTGAAGCTGGACACGAACACCTCCCACTCGCCGGCCGCCTCCGTGGGTGGGAGCGAAGCCCCCGGTGGGGAGGCGAAGACCCCGGCATTCACTCGTCCGCGGGCCTCCCCTACGTGCGGTAGGGCAGGTGTGTGATGCCGTTGTCGAAGTTGGACAGGAGCAGCTCCGGCTCGCCGGCCGCCCGGATGTCCGGCGCCCGGGTGAACAGCTCGCGGAACATCGCGCTGATCTCCCGCCGGGCCAGGTGCGCACCGAGGCACAGATGCGGGCCCGGGCCGCCGAACCCGACGTGAGGGTTCGGCTTACGGGTGATGTCGAACCTGTCAGCGTCCGTGAAGACCTCTTCGTCGCGGTTCGCGGACAGGTAGAACAGCACGACCTTGTCGCCCCTGCGGTAGAGGTGGCCGTTCATCTCGTGATCGCACGTCAGCGTCCGCTGGAACTGCATGATCGGCGACACGTAGCGGACGAGCTCCTCGATCGCGCCGCCTATCCGGGCGTCGAAGTCGGCCATGAGCAGAGCGCGCTGGTCGGGGTGGTCGGTGAACAGCTTCAGCCCGTGGGCGAGCGCGTTGCGGGTCGTCTCGTTGCCGGCCACGAGCAGCAGGTCGAAGAAGGCGCCCAGCTCGCGTACGGAGAGCCGCTCGCCGTCCACGTCGGCGCCCACCAGGGCCGAGATGAGGTCGTCTCCCGGCGTTTCGCGGCGCTCCCGGCCGAGCCGGGCCACGAGCCGATGCAGGTCGATGATGGCCTTGACGTTGCCGCCGAAGAGCCGGAGCGTACGAAGGCGTGCCACGTCGCCGCGTACGCCGGAGTATTCGGTCATGGCGTCCACGCAGGCGGCGACGTGGGCGTGGTAGTGCTCGGGGATCCCCATCATCGCGCAGATGACCTTGATGGGGAGGCGTGCGGCGACGTCGGCCACGAAGTCGCCCGAGCCCGCCCGCAGGACGTCGTCGACGATGGCGGTGGCGGTCTTGGCGATGTGCTCGTCGATCTGGGCGAGCCGGCGCGGGGTGAACGCGCGGGACACGATGCGGCGCAGCCGCGCGTGGCGTGGGTCGTCCATGTTGACCATGGGGCGGCCGAACAGGAGGGCGATCCACGGTGGCGGCTCGGGCGAGGTCGCCGCGGGCTCGCTGCTGAACACCTTGGCGTTGCGGCTCGCGTGCACGACGTCGGCATGGCGTACGAGGGCGTGGAAGCCGCGTCCGGCGCGCAGGAACGGGATCCGCTGTTCGTGGAAGAAGACGGGCCGGTCCAGTGCCCGCAACCGCGCGAACGCCGCCAGCCGGTCGGCGGGGGGCCGGGCCCAGAAGTCGAGTGTGGTGAGGTCGTCGTTCATCGCACCCCATCGCGTGTCGGTGTCATCTGTTCGACGCCGGCGAGCGCGTCCGCGGTCACGTGCGGCACCGGCCGGATCCAGCCACTTTCAGCTCCAGGAGGCGATCTCCTCATCGGTCAGCGGCACCACGCACCACACGGCGTCCTGGATGGTGGGGCAGAGCGGCACGATCTCGGCGGCGCCCGCCAGCCGGAAGACCTGCTCGGCGCCCGGCCGCAGCCCGGCCACCGCGAGCTCGGCGCCGTGCTCATGGCAGAGCCGGTCGGCGGCGATGATGGCGTTCAGGGCCGAGCAGTCGAGGAACGAGACCTCGGTCATGTCGATGATCAGTGGTCGGGCCCGTATGACGTCGAACAGCTGCTGCCGGAAGGCAGGCTCGGTGTACGCGTCGATCTCGCCTCGCGGCATGGCGAGGACATAACGCGCGCAATCGACGACTGCCATCTCAAGGACGATGTCCATGGGCGACCTCACAACGGTTTCCACGAGTTGGGCGGGAAACCCCCCGACCGGCCTCATCGCCGGTGACTCATCAGCATCGCTCAATCACAGCGCGTTGCCAACCCCTGGCCACGGCTCTAGGGCGTGTCTGATGAATCCCCTTCGCGCAGCCGACGCGCTCTAGCGGACCTGGACGCGTACGCGGGGCCAGGCGGTGTTGACGTAGCCTCCCGGGTTCCACAGCGACGCGGCGTGTTCCGGCTGGCAGGTGGCGGCCGTGTCCCAGGCCCGCGCGGTGATCGTCGCCTCTCCCGCCGGCAGGTCCAGGACGGTGTGCCACAGCCGCCACGCCCAGGCGCCGGTGACGGGGCCGAGCTCGGCCTGCCGCCAGGACCGGCCCCCGTCCGGGGAGACGTCGACCCGGGCGACGCCACGGTGATCGCCGCCGAAGGCGTATCCGCTGACTTCGGTGGGACCGGCGCACAGGACCGCGCCGTCGTCCGGCATGAGGATGTCGGCGTTCAGCCCCGCCGGCCCCAGTTGCAGGCCGCCGTCGGCGCGCTCGGTGTCGGCGCCGGGTGGCAGCAGCCGGTAGCGGACGGCCTGGAAGTAGTTGTCGGACGGCCGCTCGCGCACGGTGACCCGCGACACCCACTTCACGCTGCGGGCGCCGACATAGCCGGGCACGATGACGCGCACAGGGCCGCCGTGCACGGGTGGCAGCGGCCGGTCGTTCATGGCCCAGGCCAGGAGCACCTCCCCCGCGGTGGCCTTCGACAGCGGGATCGAGGCACCGTACGGACCTGGGGGGCGAGCCTCCGTGGCGACGTCGGGCGCGGTGAACTCCACGTGTGCGGCGCCGGGCCGAAGCCCCGCCTCGCGCAGGACGTCGGCCAGGCCCACGCCGGTCCAGCGTGCGGTCGAGATCGCCCCGGATCCCCACGGTGTCTCGCCGGGGATGGCACGCACCGCCAGCAGACCGGCGCGCCGGTTGCCCGCGCACTGCAGGGTCGCGACGACGTCGTGGTGCGCGAAGCGGGCCCGCAGCTCCCCCAGGGACAGCCGTTTCGGACGTTCGACAAGCCCGCCCAGCTCGAGGCACCACATGTCCGGGTCGATCTGCTGGATCGGACCGTGATTGCGCGCGTAGAACACCTCGACGGGCGTCAGGGGCCGTCCGGCGAGGGCCGTACGCGGCGGCTCGGCGTTGTACGGCTCCGCGTCGTGCACGATCATCTGGTCACACTTGCCCCAGGACCCCATCGGCCGCTCCCCCTGCAGTCATGGCGACCCACCGCGCGGCCGCCACCAGCGCAGATACCCGTACCGGCCGCCCGGCTACCGGCGGAACCGGCCGACGATGGTCCCCAGAGCCCGAGCGCATGATTTTTCCGGGCACTTCCGCCCGCATTCGTACGGGGTTCGCATGATCGTCGCAGGTCAGAGGGCATATCGAAGTGGTCAGCCCGAACCTGGACATGTAATATCCGGATTATGCGACTGGGCGAAGGGGTGGAGTGGACACTGCACTGCTGCCTCACGCTCGGCTGGCTCGAGACCGATGAGCCGGTGTCCACGGCGAAGCTCGCCGCGACCTTCGATCTTCCGCCGGCATATCTGAATAAGCGTCTTCAGACGCTGGTCCGTGCGGGCGTACTCAGCTCGACACCAGGAGCCCGCGGCGGGTTCCGTCTGGCTCGGCCTCCCGAAAAGATCACCCTCATGGAGATCGTGGCGGCGACCGAAGGCGCGGAGTACGCCTTCCGCTGCACGGAGATCCGGCAGAAGGGTGCGGGGGCCGAGCGGCCGGCGCACGAGTTCCAACGACAGTGCGTGATCACCACCGCGATGCGGAAGGCGGAGCTCGCGTGGCGGCGAGAGCTGGCCTCCCAGACTCTCGCCGACATGCTGGCCGCAGCGCCCGTAGCGGCGGCGGAGCGCACTCGAGACTGGTTCGACCGCGTCGGCTGAACCGGTCTCGCGGGTACAGGTGCAAGGAGAAACTGGATGTCTAGTATCTCGATTTCGCACGGCCGGTCCGCCGGCCGTGTCACGCGAGGGCCGGGTGACCTCAGCTCGGCGCTGGTCCTGGCCCTTGGCACCTTCGCCGTCGGCGCGGACGCCTTCGTCATCGCCGGCTTCGTGCCCTCGATGGCGGACGCCCTGCATGTCTCGACGGCCGACGGCCGGCAGTCGGTCACCGTGTTCGTGCTCGCGTACGCGGTCCTGGCGCCGGTGCTCGCGGCCACGACCGCCCGCGTCCCGCGACGCGTCCTGCTGATCACCGCGCTGCTCGTGCTCGGCCTCGCCAATCTCGTGTCGGCCCTGGCCCCGACCCTGCCGGTGCTCATCGCCGGCCGGGTGCTCGCGGCCGGCGGGGCCGCCGCGTACACACCGATCGCGGCGGCCGTGTGCACGGCGCTCGTACGCCCCGGCAGCCGCGTCGCGGCGCTGAGCGTGATCGTCGGCGGCATGGCCCTCGCCACCACCATGGGACTGTGTCTCGGTGAGGTCGCCGGCCGGTGGCTCGGCTGGCGTGCCGCGCTCGCCACCGTGTCGATGGTCTGCCTCCTGGCCGGCGTCGGTGTGTTGCTCACGATGCCCTGGCTGCCCGGCAAACCCCGCTCACCGCTCCGTTCCCGGGCCGTCCTCGCCCACCGTCCGAACGTGTCGACCATGCTGTCGATCACCGCGCTGGGCATCGTGACGGGCTACGGCGCCTACGCCTACTGCGTCCCGGCGCTGAGTGCGATCGGCATCCCCGACGCCGCCGTGGTCCTGATGCTCTTCGTGTACGGCCTGGGTGCGATGTTCGTGAACGCCGTCACCGGGCTGCGCCGCGCCGGAGAAGAACGCCGCCGCATCGCGCGAGAGCTGCACGACTCGCTGACCCACAACATCTCCCTCATCAAGGTCCAGGCCGGGATCGCCGTCCACCTCGCCCGCCAGCGCGGCGAGCCGGTGCCCGACAGCCTCCTGGCCATCCAGGAGGCCAGCAGCGAGGCGATGCGCGAGCTCCGCGCGACCCTCAGCGTCCTGCGCGACTCCGACGACGCGTCCACCTCGACCGGCCTCGATGACCTGGGCGCCCTCATCGGCCGCGTACGCGCCGCGGGCCTGTCCGCGATGCTGACGATCAACGGCGAACGCCGGGCGATGCCCACCGAGGTCGACCGCACCGCCTACCGGATCGTCCAGGAGGCGCTCACCAACGTCTCCCGGCACGCCGGCGCCGCCTCCGCGGTGGTCGTGATCACCTACCGCCCGCACGTTCTATGCGTACGCGTCGACGACAACGGGCAGGCCCGGCCCGGCACACCGCTGACGCCGGGAATCGGCCTCATCGGCATGCGCGAGCGCGTCACCGCTCTCGGCGGGCGGCTGCGCACCGGGCCACGGGACGAGGGCGGGTTCACCGTCCAGGCGGACTTCCCGCTGAGGGAACGGCACCACGTCCGCGCGCACGCGACCCACGCCGCCCCCAGGGCGCTGTCCGACCGGATGGTCTGAGCCGGCCACGGTCCGAACCGGCCGCGGCGAGGCGTTCAGCCGGCGGTGGCCTGACCCGAATGACCCACCGGGTGGCGGAGGGCTGGTCCCGGCCCGGGGCGTGCGGTACTCGTACGAGACGGCCGCCGGCCCTCCGGGTCAGGTACTCAGCTCGCCGGTCCGCCGGCAGGTGTGGGGGCTGTACTTGCCGCTGGTCGTGCGGAACATCGGGCCGGCAGGTCCGCGTCGAGGGCGGCGACCTGCCGGCCGACCCCCTCGGCCGGCGTGAAGCAGTAGTCGCTGCCGTACAGCAGGTGGCCGGTGCCCGCGATCGTCTCGAGGGCCGGAAGCCGGTTCGGCAGCGGACTCCCGGCGAGGTCGTACCAGAGCCGCCGCAGCTGCTCCGCCGTCCGCGGCAGGCCGGAAGGGCCGACCGAGAACGCCTGCCGGAACTGCCCGATCCGGTCGGCGAGGAGCGGCAGGACACCTCCCTCCGGCCGGTGATGTCAGGTCATGGCCTCGCTCGTACGGCCCGGCAGCGAGTCCGCCGGAATGCGCAGATGCGCGTCGACCAGTCCGGCCAGAGCCCGCAGCGCGGCGGTCGGCTTGCGTTTACGCGGTGTCGCGAGGTGCAGGGACCACTCCAGGCTCTGGTCCTTGACCTTGAGCATCCGCACGGCCCCGTCGCCGCGCACGGCGAACGCCGGGATGATCGCGATGCCGACACCGTGCCGGACGAAGTCCGCGGCGTGCTCGACGCCTCCGACCTCCACGGCGATGCGGCGCTCGATCCGGGCGGCGGCGAAGGCCTGGTCGATGACGGCGCGGTTCGCGAAGCCGGGCGGGAAGTCGACGAAGTCCTCCTCGGCCAGGTCCGTGACCGCGACCGTACGTCTGCGCGCCAGCGGATGCCCGGCCGGCACGGCGAGGACCTGCGGTACCCGGATGAGCTCACGGGTGCACAAGTCGCGGTTGACGGTGTCGACGACGCCGAGGAAACCGACGTCCACCTCCCCGCTCAGCAGGGCGGCGGCGACCCCGGTCGATCCCCGTGCCTCCTGTAGGCGCAGCTCGACGCCGGGGTAGCGGCGGCGGAACTCACTGGCAAGCGCGGGCAGGTCCACCAGCCCGAGCCCGGCGAGCATGCCGACCCGCACCGATCCGCGCACGCCCCGGCCGAGTTCGTCCACCGCGTCACGTGCGCCCTGAGCGGCGTCGAGGACGGCCAGCGCCTCGGGCAGCAGGGCCGCGCCGGCCTCGGTGAGCGCGACCCGCTGGGCGTTGCGCTCGAAGAGCGTGACGCCCAGATCGCGTTCGAGGGACGCGATCGCCGCCGACACGGCACTCTGCACGACATGCAGCCGTCTGGCGGCGAGAGTGAAGCTCTTCTCGTTCGCCACAGCCACGAAATAGTTAAGCTGCCTCAACTCCACGTGAAAAGTGTCCCAGTACGCCACTGGACGCGGGTCATTGACCCCTTGGCGACAGAAACCGGTTTCGCACCGTTACGCCGTTTCCCGAGGTCATACGCCGTCCGGTACGGACGAACGCGTGACGGAGAGGCTCCTACGGCCGGGCGTGTCGGCCCGGTCGCCCCGAGCGCCGCCGCACACTGTCGGCACGGCGCCGACAATTGCCATCCGGTGGCCTCGGTTGAGGAAATTGAGAACCTTCGTGGCGCCATTATAAATACTCCAGGAAATTGATCCCCGGCGGCGAATGGAATCGTCATCACACGCCGCAGGACCTGCCGCGCACGTCGCGATGGACGCCGTCCCGTCGACTCTTTCGTTCCAGAAGCGATATCGAAGTAATACGAAGAAACTTCATGATTCGTGCCATGATTCATGGGCACGGGATACGCCGATGGCGCCCAGCTTCCGCTGGGCGCCATCGCGGCAAGCGGCGTCAGGGAGTGTTGTTCGCGAGAGCGACCAGCCGGGCCTGCGAGCCGTTGAACACGTCCTGGTCGCCGGGGAAGGTGCCCGAGTCGGCCCACTGCCAGAAGGTGTAGAAGCCCCAGCCCGCGGGGAGCGTGCCCACGCTGCTGGAGTAGCGCGCGATGTCCAGCGGGTCGTTGTTCGCGTAGGCGCTGGTGTTGCCGGTACAGGTCGTCCACCAGTCGGTGGTCGTGTAGATCGTGGCCCAGCGCGTGGTCTTGGCGTGGTACTCGTTCAGGAAGCTGGTGATCCACGAACGCATCGACGCCTGGCTGAGGCCGTAGCACGTGGCGCCGTTCGGGTTGTACTCGATGTCGAGCATGCCGGGCAGCGTCTGGTTGTCCTTCGACCACCCGCCACCGTGTGCGGCGAAGTAGTCGGCCTGCGCGGCACCGCTGGAGCTGGCCGGCTGCGCGAAGTGGTACGCACCCCGGACGAGGCCGGCGTAGTAGGCGTTCGTGTAGTTGGCGCTGAAGTTCGGGTCACGGTACGTCGTGCCCTCCGTCGCCTTGATGTAGGCGAACTTCGCACCCTGGTTCTTGACCGTCGTCCAGTTGATCGTGCCCTGCCAGTGGCTCACATCGAGCCCGGGCAGGCCGGCGGGCGCCGCCAGGGCACGCGCGCCGGCGGCGGGCGTCACGTGCTCGTGAGCGGCGATGGTCGAGCCCATCCAGTCACGTTCCGGGTGGGCCATGGGGTTGGGGGTCGCCGCACCGGCGGGGACGGTGAGGCCGAGAGCCGCGACACCGGCGACGGCTGCGAGTGTCGTGGCGGATCTCAGCCAGCCGAAGCGGCGGCGGGGGGATGCGGCCATGGGGGTCTCCTTCAAGGGGGCGGGGTCCATGAGGACTGGCAGCACCTAGATTTCGACAGATTTTGACTTTGGTAGCAATGCCAAGGAAGGAATTTTTCTTACCGCAAGTTGACTGTCGGTGTATTTCGCCACGTAAAGGGCATTCGGCCCAGGGTGCGTCCGCATTCGGACACCGAGCCGCCTTGACTGCCGCCGCACCTACGGAATCCGAAGGTCACCGCCAATACTTAAGCAGCTACTTGACTATCTGAGCGTTCGCACGCTAACTTAAGTACGTGCTTAACCATCAAGGATCCCTGGACCGCGTGTTCCAGGCGCTGGCGGACCCGACGCGACGGGAGATCATCGAGCGGCTCACGCGCGGGCCGGCCTCGGTCAGCGCACTCGCCGAACCCCTCGCCATGTCGCTGCCGGCGGTCATGCAGCACCTTCAGGTGCTCGAGGCATGCGGCCTGGTCAGGTCCGAAAAGGTCGGCCGCGTCCGCACCTGCCAGATCGAGCCCACCGCACTGCGGATGGCCGAGGACTGGCTGGGCCGGCAGCGCACCACCTGGGAGCACCGTCTCGATCGCCTCGGCGACCACCTCACGCACCGCCCCGACTCTCCAGGACAAGAGGACAGATCATGACCGACCACTCCGTGACCCACGCGACCTTCACCCTCGAGCGCGTCTACCCGGCGGCACCCGCCCGGGTCTTCGTCTCCTGGGCCGATCCCGAGGCCAAGGCGACCTGGTTCACCGGGCCCGGCGGCGAGCACGAGCTCGACTTCCGCGTCGGCGGCCGCGAGGTCAACCGCGGCCGGCACGGCGACGGTCCGCTGCTGACCTTCGAGTCCCGCTACCACGACATCGTGCCGGACGAGCGGATCGTCTACTCCTCCACTCTCCACGCCGGCGCGGTCCTGACAACGGTGTCGCTGACGACCGTCGAGCTCGCCCCGGCCGAGGAGGGCACCCGTCTCGTCCTCACCGAACAGGACACCTACCTCGACGGCCACGAGGACGCGGCCTGGCGGGAGCAGGGCACCGGTACGTGGCTTGACGCACTGGACGCGGAACTCCGGCGATGAGCCGCACCCGCCGCCGGCAGATCTTCGCGCTGCTGGGCACCGCGTTCTTCATGACGATCCTGGACGGCACCAGCCTGCTCACCGCGCTGCCCACGATCGAGGACGCGCTCGGGCTCGGTGGTCCCGCGATCCAGTGGACCGTGACGGCGTACGCGCTGGCGTTCAGCGGGCCGCTGTTGCTGTGCGGTCGCGCGGCCGACCTGCTGGGCCGCCGCCGGATGTTCCTCGGCGGGATGGCGCTGCGCGTAGTCGCCTCGCTCGTGTGCGGTCTCGCGCCGTCCGCCGGCGTGCTCGTGGCGGGCCGCGCCCTCCAGGGCCTGTCGGCGGCGATCATCGCCCCGGCTGCGCTGTCGATGGTCGTGGGCGCCTTCCCCGAGGGCGCCGAACGTCATCGGGCACTCGGTATCTGGGGTGGTCTCGGCGGGGTCGGCGCCACGGCCGGGCTGCTGCTCGGCGGGCTCATCACCGAGGCGTTCGGCTGGCAGTGGGTGTTCTGGATCAACCTGCCGGTGGGTCTCGCCGTCCTCGCCCTGGCCCCGGGCCTGCTGCCGGAGAGCCGAGGCCCCGTGCGCGGCCGGCCCTTCGACCTGGCGGGCACCGTCACCGTCACCGTGGCCATGGTCCTGCTCGTGTACGCGATCACGAGGCTGCCGGTGGCGGGCTGGGCGGATACCGCCATACCGCTGGCCGGCGGCATCGCGGCGGCGACGCTGTTCGTCCTGATCGAGCGGCGGTCCGCGGCGCCGCTCGTCCCCCTCGCGATCCTGCGGCGGGTCGTCCGCGGAAACCTTCTCGCCTTCGTCGCGGGCATGGTGGTCGACGGCATGCTCGTCACCCTCACGTCCTACGGGCAGCAGGTGCTGGGCTGGTCGGCGCAGCGGTTCGGGCTCGTGGCCGCGGTGATGACCGTGACGTCGGTGGCCGGCGCGCTCGTGAGCCAGCGGTTCGCGACGACGCTGGGCCTGCGGCGCGTGGCCGTCGTGGGCACCTCACTGCTCGCCTGCGCGTGCGCGCTGCTCGCGGCGGTCTCGGCGGTTTCGGCGGGCGAGGCCGCCGTACTGATCCCGATCGCCCTGCTGGTCTTCGGCGCGGGCATGGGCGCCGCCGCCGTCTGCGGCCAGATCGCCGCGCTCACCGGCGTCTCCGAAGAGCACTCCGGCCTGGCGGCGGGGCTGGTGGAGACCTCGTTCGCCATCGGCACCGCCCTCGGTGTCGCGGTCTGCGGCAGCGTCGCCACCGCCGTCACGTCCGACTCCGGCCGGCTCGCGCTCGGGCAGCGGTCCGCCTTCGGCACCGCCGGCGGGTTCGCCTGTCTCGGGCTCATCGTCGCGCTGACACTCACCGCGCGCGGCCGCTCGTCGGCGGACCGGACCCCGGCCGCGCGCGACAATACGGGCCATGACCGAGTCCCGGCTCGCAGGTGCGATCCGGCTGCCTGACCGTGCTGACCGGGCTACCCCCAGGCGACGCGGTCGCCTGAACGCGGGCGAACTACCATCGCCGCGCCGTCGAGACGCCCTGGCAAGAGCGTTGGGTGATCCGTTTCCCGCACCGCTGACCCACCGGGCTCAGCGGGTGTCTTCGGCGAGGGCCGCGGAGCAGCTGATCGCCGCGCCGGTGGCCGCCTGCTGGAGCAGGCAGTAGAGCGTCTCGCGCTGGGTGTCATCGAGCGCGCCGAGCACCTCGTTCTCCGCCGCGGCGAGCGCGAACTCCGCCTTGGCGAGATCCCGCAGCCCGGTGTCGGTGAGCTCGACGACGTGCCGGCGCCGGTCCTCAGGGGAGCGCCGTCGTTCGATCAGCTCGCGGGTCTCGAGGTCGTTGAGCAGCCCGACGACGTTCGTGCCGTCCATCTCCAGCATGGCGGCGAGCGCCTGCTGTGAGCAGCCGCCGTGTTCGCGCAGCACCGTGAGGGCGACGAGATGCCGGGGGCGCAGACCGAGCGGCGCCAGCACCGATTCGGCACGCAGCCGCATGCGCCGCGCGAGGTGGTCGAGCAGCGCACCCGAACGGTGCAGGGGCTGGTTGACGACCGGCAGAGAGGCCACGAAGGGGAGTCTAGCCGAGTCGCCCATCTATCCCTATGGTACAAATAGCTTGTCTTACACAAACTATCCATGGAGGATCAGCGACATGTCCCACCTGCTGCACATCGACTCGAGCATCCGGGGCGAGCAGTCCATCAGCCGCAGGCTGACCGCCCGGGCGGCCACCGCTTGGCATGCGAGCCACCCGGGCGGCACCGTGACCCACCGCGACCTGGGCAGTAACCCGCTCCCCCACCTCGACACGGCCACCGGCCTGGCCCGGCTGGTGCCACCCGAGGAGCGGACCCCGGCGCAGGAAGCCTCGTGGGAGCTGACCCACGAGCTGATCGCGGAGATCCGGCAGGCCGACACGGTCCTGCTGGGCCTCCCCCTCTACAACTACGGTGCGCCGAGCAGCATCAAGTCCTGGGTGGACCACCTCATCGCGCCGGGCCTGTCGTTCGACCCCGCGACCGGGACCGGCCTCCTCAGCGACCGGGAGTTCCTCGTCCTGGCCAGCCGCGGTGGCGGTTACACCGGCGGCGCGCCCCGCGAAGGCTGGGACCACGCCGAGGCCTGGCTTCCGCACGGTGTCGCGATCACGGGCCTCGAGCCGCGCTTCATCACCGCGGAGCTCACGCTCGCCGAGTCCACGCCGGCGATGGCCGAGCTCATCCCGATGGCCGCCCGCAGCCTCGCCGAGGCCGAGGAAGCGATCGACCGGCTCTGGGCCCCGAGCTCCGTACCGGCCTGATCCGGTCCGGCCGGTCGCCACGGCCGCGGGGAGCGACGATCCTTGGGGCGACCAGCCTCAGGCATTCGAAGGAGAGCCGCCGTGGATCGTCAGGACCTGCGTGACCGTCAGGCGCCGCTGAAGGACCGATATCGAGAGGACCCCTCGGCCGCCCTGGTGACGCTGACGGCCGAGGGCACGCTCGGCGAGGGAGTGACCTGCAAAGTCGAGACGGGCCGGGCACTCGCCGTGGCCGGCCTCCACCCGGCGAGCGGCGGTGACGGCGTCTCTCTGTGTTCGGGCGACATGCTCCTGGAGGCCCTGGTGGCGTGTGCCGGGGTCACTCTCCGGGCGGTCGCCACGTCGCTCGGGCTCGACGTACGCGACGGCACCGTCCGCGCAGAGGGCGACCTGGACTTTCGCGGCACTCTCGCCGTGGACCGCGAGACCGCGGTGGGCCTGACGGCGATCCGCCTGTCGTTCACGCTCGACACCGACGCCTCCCCTGAGGAGGTCGCCACGCTGATCCGCCTGACCGAGCGCTACTGCGTCGTGCTGCGGACGCTAACGACACCGCCCGCCGTCACCGTCACGGCCGCGTGAGCGGGGGACCTCACCCGCCGGGACTCGCCGCGCAGATGGTCGTCGCCTTCTT
>JAOPYG010000138.1 GCA_025964685.1 Actinoallomurus sp.
CGCCGACTGTCGGCCGACCATCGATCCCAGGTCGTGCTCGGAGAATCCGGTGGCCTTGGCGAGCGCCTGGATCGGATTGCCGACCGAGCCGAACGCCGCCGGGGCGGTGTTGGCGAACGTGGCCACCACGGCCGCCTTCAGCGGCTTGAAGCCGATCCCTATCAGCATGATCGACGTGATCGCGATGGGAGTCCCGAACCCGGACAGGGACTCGATCATCGCACCGAAGCAGTACGCGATGAGGAGTGCCTGGATGCGGGTGTCGCTGGACAGTGAGGAGAAGGCCCGCCCGATGATGTCGAAGTGCCCGCTCGAGCGCTGAAGTTTGTTGATCCAGACCGCGTTGAGGATGATCCAGACGATGGGGAACAGGCCGAACGCCGCACCCTCGATCGCCCCGTCGGCGGCTTGACCGAGGGGCATGCCGTACACGGCCACGGCGATCACGACGGCCGTGGCGAGCCCAGCCAGCCCGGCCCAGTGCGACTTCATACGGACGCCGGCGAGCAGGACCAGGAGCACTACGAGCGGTAGAGCCGCGAGCGCTGCTGACAGGGCGGGTGACCCGACGGGGTCGATGAGTTGGCGATACACGGAGGGGCCTCGCTTCTCTCAGTCGCCGGTGACGAACCTGAAGCTGGTCACGAGCAGGTAAACGAGTGAGTGTTTCCGCAATACGGAATTAATATTCCATTCACAGAAAGCATGGGGCGGCTCGTGCGCGACGTCAAGAGGGGACCGAAAAAAGCTATCGGTCGCAGCCGTTATCCCGGCACGAGGCCGGTCCGCCCGTGCGCGTCCCCCAGCGCGGCACCGACCGCTGCCGCCGCTTCGCGGACCAGGGCGCCGTAGGTCGATCGGCTTTCGCCGGCCATGCGGCTGGTCGGCACGTTGATGCTGATGCTTGCGACCGGCTGCCCGGTGCCGTCCATGACGGCCGCCGCGACGGCGGAGACGTCGGAGCGCCACTCTCCGCCGTTGGTCGAGTATCCACGTTTGCGGATCGCCTCCAGCTCCGCGAGCAGCTCGCCGGGGTCGGTGATGGTCGTGTCGGTGTGCCGTGGCAATCCGTCGGCGAGTAGCTGCTCGACCATCGCGGTGGAGCCGGCCGCGAGCACCGCCTTGCCGTGCGCGGACGCGTGCAGCGGGAGGCTGGTGCCCAGGGCCAGGACGATGCGTACGGGCTTGGACGTCTCCAGGCGCTCGATCAGCACGACCCTGTCGCCTTCGGGGATCGCCAGGTGGATCGTCTCGTCGATGCGCCGCCGCAGGTCCTCCATCACCGGCACGGCCACGTCGCGCAGACTGAGGTCCCCGGCGGCGTGGCGGCCCACGTACAGCGCCTTGGTGGTCACGGCCCAGCGGGTGATGCCGCCTCCGGCCGGGCGGATCCATCCGGCGGTTTGCAGCGTGCGCAGCGCCCGCTGCACGGAACTCTTGGGGATGCCCGTGGCCCGGGCCAGTTCGGCCACCCCGACCGGTTGCCGTGCGGCCACCTCCTCCAGCACCCGGAGCGCGTTCAGCACGTTTTGCATCGTTTGACTCCTCGATCGAGTGGCACTTAAGCTCGGCGTGCCATCTTACGACACACCGTGCCGTGTGGCGGCACAAAGGAGCCAGTTCCGTGACCATGCACACCGGTCGTCATTTCCTGCAGATCCCTGGTCCTACGAACGTCCCCGACCAAGTGCTTCGTGCGATGGCGGCGCCGACCATCGACCACCGCGGCCCGGAGTTCGCGGCACTCGGACTACACCTGCGGGACGCGATCAAGCCGGTGTTCGGCACCACCGGCCCCGTCGTGATCTATCCCGCCTCCGGCACGGGGGCCTGGGAAGCCGCCCTGGTGAACACCCTGAGCCCTGGTGACCGGGTGTTGTGCTTTGAGACCGGACATTTCGCCACATTGTGGCAGGGAATGGCCAGCAGTCTCGGGCTCCACGTCGATTTCGTCCCAGGAGACTGGCGCCACGGGGCCGACCCGCAAATCGTCGAGGAGTAGTTGGCCGCCGACACCTCCAGGTCGATCAAGGCGGTCTGCGTCGTTCACAACGAGACGTCGACCGGGGTGACCAGCCGCGTGGCGGACGTCAGGCGGGCCATCGACGCGGCGGGGCACCCGGCGCTGCTGCTCGTCGACACGATCTCCTCCCTGGGCTCGATCGACTACCGGCACGACGAGTGGGGCGTCGACGTGACGGTGGCCGGTTCCCAGAAGGGGTTGATGCTCCCACCCGGCTTGAGCTTCAACGCCGTCAGCGCCAAGGCCCTGGATGCCTCGCGCACCGCGGCACTGCCGAAGTCCTTCTGGGACTGGAAGCCGATCATCGAAGCCAACAAGAACGGCTTCTTCCCCTACACGCCGGCCACCAACCTGCTCTACGGCCTTGAAGAGTCGCTGCGGATGCTCGAGGCCGAAGGACTGCCTGCGGTCTTCGCCCGCCACGCCCGCCACGCCGAGGCGACCCGGGCCGCGGTCCGCGCCTGGGGTCTGGAGGTGCTGTGCGCGGATGAACGCGAGTACTCCGGTTCCCTCACCGCGGTGCTGATGCCCGAGGGCCACGACGCCGACAAGGTGCGCGAGATCATTCTGGAACGGTTCGACATGTCTCTGGGAACGGGCCTCGGCAGGCTGGCCGGCCGGGTCTTCCGGATCGGGCACCTCGGCCACTTCAACGACCTGACCCTCGCGGGCACACTTGCCGGCGTGCAGATGGGGCTCCAACTGGCCGGCACACCGATCGATCCGGTCGGCCTGAACGCCGCCCTGGACGTACTGCGCCGCGGCTAGCACCTGGCCGGCGTAGCCCCTCCTCACCCCGTTAGGAGCATGCGGACAATGACCGCGTTCAATGTCGGCGCCCCCGCCGGCGGGACCGTCTCCGCCCAGGACCTCGAACACCGGCTCCGGGGCGATCTCGACGGCGAGGTCCGGTTCGACGACTACACCCGGCACATGTTCTCCCGGGACGCCAGCATGTACTCGATCACGCCCGTCGGCGTGGTCTTCCCACGCCACGCCGACGACGTGGCGGCCGCGGTGACCGCGGCCGCCGAGCACGGCGTGCCGCTCGTCCCCCGTGGGGCGGGGACCAGCCTCGCGGGGCAGACCGTGGGGCCAGGGCTGGTCCTGGACATGTCCCGGCA
>JAOPYG010000147.1 GCA_025964685.1 Actinoallomurus sp.
GCAACGACCCTGGTCGGCTGCAACTGCGCAAGTACGACCCGGTGGTACGGCGGCATGTGCTGTACCGCGAGGAGCGGTGACTCGCGGTCCCCGGGAGGCCCACGCGGGGCCGGTCCCGCCGCTGAAGGCTTCACGCCCTGGACTTGAGAACCCACCCGTCGACGAGGAGAAGGGAAGATCCGTGTCCGACCGGCGGCGCGTCAAGCGCAACCCCATCGAAGGCATGACCTACGTGGACTACAAAGACGTCAATCTGCTCCGGCACTTCATTTCCGACCGCGGCAAGATCCGCAGCCGCGGCGTCACCGGTGTGACCCCTCGCCAGCAGCGGATGCTCGCCACGGCGATCAAGAACGCCCGTGAGATGGCGTTGCTGCCCTACACCTCCAAGCCAAGCCGATGAATGTCGCCGAGTTCTTCGACGCCGGTGCCGAGGACTTCGCGGCCTGGTCACCGCTGCTGTGGGAGCCGATCGGAGACGCGACCGTACGGGCCGCCGGAATCCGTACGGGACAAAGCGTCGCGGACCTGTGCTGCGGAGCGGGCGCGTCGGCGATCCCGGCGGCCGTCGCGACCGGGCCGGACGGGATGGTCGTCGGCGTCGACCTGGCCGAGGCGCTCCTGGCCCAGGCCCGGCGGCGTGCCCGCGACCTGAACCTGAAATGGCTGCGCTTCATCCCCGCCGAGATCGGCGAGTGGTCATCGGGCCACAGCGCCCGCTACGACGTGGTGCTGTGCGTGCATGGTGTGTTCTTCCTGCCCGACATGGATGCCACGGCCAAGAAGATGATCGGACTGCTCCGCCCCGGCGGACGTATCGCGGTCACGACCTGGGCGCGCCAGGCGATCCAGCCATTCGGCCTGCTGCTCGACCAGACGATCAGGGAGGAAAGCCGGCGGACCTCGCCGCCGAACCCGCCGGTGAAGAACGCGGCCGACCGGATCGACACCGAGCAACGACTCGCCACCTGGCTGGCCGGCCTCGGACTCCGTGACATCGCGGTATACCGGATAGCCCTGGACATCCCACTCGATCACCGGCGTGCCTGGCAACTCGTCTGCGGCACTGGCTTTCGAGCCATGTTCGCCGGCCTCGACGAAGCGACGCGCGCACGCGTACGGCAGAACTTCCTGTCCGCCCTGGACCGCAACGCGGTGAGCTCACTCGACGCCACCTCGCTCATCGGCGTCGCCCGTGCCCCCAGCTGACGCCGACACTGGAGAGTCATGACCTGCAAACAGCCGACGGAGCCGCATGCCACAGCGGTGGTCATCCGGGAGTTGCGGTGACCGACCGGCCGTTCACGGCAGCCGTCTGCCAGGCGGCTCCTTGCCTCCATCCAGACCTCGCACTACTCCAACGGCTCGGCGCCACCATCCGCCGCTGCCCACACGGAGTACTGATCCGTACGGGATGCCTGCTCCGCGCGTCCCGGTGTCGCGGGAATCCCGCCCACGACTCCGGCTCCTATCTACTTGCGCAGCCCTGCGGGCCGGACCGGGACCCGCAGGGACCAGCGATTCCCGTCGGGCCGATCCTCACCCCACACGACGTCGAGACAGTGGCGACCTGGCTGGAAAACGGCACGCTCAATGCCGAGCTCCTCGACCGGCGCCTTCGCACCGGCACCCACGCCGCATGACGGCTCAGATCGAACCCGCGCACAGAACAGGAAGAAACCGTGGCAGTGCCCAAAGGACGTACCTCTCGCGCCAACAGCCGATCCCGGCGTGCCCGCTGGAGGCCCGGCGGCCCGACCTGGTGCCGATCACGATCGACGGCGAGCCTCATCTCGTCCCAAGGAAACTCGTGCGTGCCTACGCCACCGGCGTCCTACGCCCCGGGAAATGACCGAGCGGACTGTAGCGGTATGACTTCTGGCGGAGGCAGGTAATCGCCCACATGACCCGCAGGGTCGACGTATCAACACCCATCGCCCGACGAGTGATCGAGCGGTAACGCCGCAGGTCACCACCTTAACCGGGGTTTTCGGGGTCCACCGGCCCTGCGGTTGGGCGCTGATCGCGCTGCCTGAGTATCTGCAGGTCACCGGGCGTTGAGGTGTCCTGGGCACCCGCACGTCTCCAGGTCAGGACAGTTAGGAGTATCCGGGCAACTTGAACATTGAAATGATTTTCATTACTGTCAGGCCTACCAGTGCAAACGGTAATCATTCCCAGTATTGGTATCCCCTCGACCGTGCGTGCCTGCGCTCACGTACCGACTCGGAAGGCCCTGACGTCGTGAACCTCAGATCGGCTTCTCACTCAAGGCGGCCCCGCGCCGCCGTCATCACCCTGGCGGCCCTGTCGGCAATGGCGGTGGCGGCAGGCTGCTCGACCTCGCCGAAGAGCTCTGCGTCCTCAGATGGCTCTGGCGGTGCGGGATCTAGCAAGAAGATCAGCGTGGTGGCTGCCGAGAACTTCTGGGGCAGCATCGCGGTACAGCTCGGCGGCGACCACGTCACCGAGACCAGCATCATCGACAATCCCGACACCGACCCGCACGACTACGAGCCGACCGCTGCCGACGCACGGAGTGTCGCCTCAGCGCAGTTCGTGATCGCGAACGGCATCGGGTACGACGCCTGGACGTCCAAGCTGTTGGCCGCCAACCCGGCCCCGAGCCGGCAGGAACTTGTCGTCGGTGACCTGGTCGGGTTGAAGGACGGCGACAATCCGCACCGGTGGTACTCACCAGCCGATGTCCATACGGTGATCGAGAAGATCACGGCGACGTACAAGCAGCTCGATCCGGCTGACGCGGCCTACTTCGACGCCCAGAAGACGACTTTCGAGAACCAGACGCTCGCTTCTTACAACCAGTTGATCTCCACCATCAAGGCCAAGTACGCCGGCACACCCGTGGGGGCGTCGGAGTCGATCGTCTCGCCGCTCGCGGACGCGCTCGGCCTGAAGATGCTCACCCCGTACTCGTTCCTGAAGGCGATCAGCGAGGGCACGGATGTCTTGGCGAGCGACAAGGCCACGATCGATCAGCAGATCAAGGGCAAGCAGATCAAGGTCTACATCTACAACAGCCAGAACTCCACGCCGGACGTCGCCGCCCAGGTGAAGGAGGCCAAGGCGACCGGAATCCCGGTGACCACGTTGACCGAGACCATGTCTCCGGCCGGTGCGACGTTCCAGCAGTGGCAGACCAGCCAGTTGCAGGGCATTCAAAGCGCCCTCGCCCAGGCCACCGGCAAGTGACGGGAGACCCGTGGTGAATCCTCCGGCACGCGCGCAGGCAGTAGCGAAAGCCTCTTCGGCGGCTATCGATCCGCCCGAACTGGCTCCGTCCACGACGCATGGCGCGGCGGATACGCGTGTCCATGCTGAAACCGCGCAGGGTCAAAGCGGTGATGCCGTTTTGGACCTGCGATCGGTGGAAGTGCGGGTGGGCGGCCGGACGCTGTGGAGTGGCGCAGACCTGACGGTCGGGGCAGGCGAGTTCATGGCAGTACTCGGCCCGAACGGCGTCGGCAAATCCACGCTCATCAAGGTGCTGCTCGGCCTGCTGCCCGTCGCCTCCGGTACGGTCCGGGTGCTCGGGCAGCAGCCAGGTCATGCCAATCACCAGATCGGTTACCTGCCGCAGCGGCGCAGCTTCGATGCTTCGCTGCGGATCCGCGGCATCGATGTGGTGCGGCTCGGCCTGGACGGTGACCGGTGGGGAGTGCCGCTGCCGCTGGCGAAGCGGTTCACCGAGCGGGGCCGGCAGGCCGAACGACACCTGCGGGATGTGATCGATCTCGTCGGCGCCAGCTCGTACGCGCACCGGCCGATCGGTGAGTGCTCAGGAGGCGAACAGCAGCGGCTCCTCATTGCACAGGCGCTGGTCCGACATCCCGAACTGCTGCTCTTGGATGAGCCATTGGACAGCCTCGACCTGCCCAATCAGGCCGCCGCGGCCGCGCTGATCAGCCGGATCTGCAAGGAGGAGGGCGTCACTGTGGTCATGGTCGCCCATGATGTGAACCCGATCCTGGCCCACCTTGACCGCGTCGTGTACATCTCTGCCGGCGGTACGGCGTCCGGCACCCCCGCCGAAGTGATCACCAGCGAGACACTGTCCCGGCTGTACCAGACGCCGATCGAGGTGCTCACTGCGTCCGACGGCAGGCTGGTCGTGGTCGGCCAACCCGAACCACCAGCCCTGCACACTGACCGGCATGCAGCGATCCGGCACACCGGCGACGTGCTCGGGGAGAGCTGATGCCCGGCGCGAGCTTCTCGTGGAATCCGGTGACCGACCTGCAGGCGTTGTGGGCGTATCCGTTCATGGTCAACGCCTTCCGTGCGGGGATCATCGTGGCCGCGCTGGCCGGCGTGATCGGCTGGTTCATGGTCTTGCGCCGCCAGACGTTCGCGGGGCACACCGTGTCCGTGGCGGCCTTCCCCGGAGCCGCGGGAGCGACTTTGATCGGTATCAACGCTGCGTACGGGTACTTCACCTTCTGTGTCGCCGCCGCGGTGGCCATCGTCGCGGCAACCCGGGGCCGTCAGGGCAGTACCGGACAGCTCGGACATGAATCGGCACTGACCGGCATCGTGCAAGCCTTCGCCCTCGCCTGCGGACTGCTTTTCGTCGCCCTGTACAAAGGGTTCCTGGGCGGCACCACCGCACTGCTGTTCGGCAGTTTCCTGGGCATCACCACTGGCCAGGTCTCACTTCTGGCCGGGGTAGCTCTCACCGCTCTGACGATTCTGGCGGTGGTCGGCCGCCCGCTTCTGTTCGCCTCCGTGGACCCCGACGTCGCCGCGGCGCGAGGAGTGCCGGTGAGGGCCCTGTCGGTCACATTCCTTGTGCTGCTGGGGGTGGCTGTCGCCGAGACCGCCCAAATCACAGGCGCGTTGCTGGTG
>JAOPYG010000177.1 GCA_025964685.1 Actinoallomurus sp.
AAGAGCCGGGTCATGTCCGACCGGGAGAAGAAGACGATCGCCTACCACGAGGGCGGCCACGCCCTGGTGGCGCACGCGTTGCCGAACGCCGACCCGGTGCACAAGATCACGATCTTGTCCCGTGGGCAGGCGCTGGGCTACACGATGACGCTCCCGATGGAGGACAAGTTCCTGGCGAGCAGGTCGGAGATGCTCGACCAGCTCGCCATGCTGCTCGGCGGCCGTACCGCCGAGGAGCTGGTCTTCCACGAGCCCACGAGCGGCGCGGCCAACGACATCGAGAAGGCCACCGCGATCGCCCGGAAGATGATCACCGAGTACGGCATGAGCGAGCGTCTCGGCGCCCGTAAGTTCGGCGAGACCAACGGCGAGCCGTTCCTCGGCCGTGACATGTCGCACGCCCGTGACTACTCCGAGGAGATCGCATCCGCGATCGACGACGAGGTCCGGCGTCTGATCGAGGCCGCGCACGACATCGCGTGGGAGATCCTGGTCGAATACCGCGACGTCCTTGATGACCTGGTGCTCCAGCTGATGGACAAGGAGACCTTGTCCAAGAACCAGGTGATCGAGATCTTCGCGACGATCGAGAAGCGGCCGGCCGCCCCGTCCTACAGCGGGTACGGCAAGCGGCTGCCCTCGGACCGTCCGCCGGTGCTGACCCCCAAGGAGCTCGCGCTCATGGGACCGAAGGACGTCCAGGACCTGACCCAGGGCAACGGCAGCGGCGCGTCGCGTCCGGTGGTCGACCGTGAGGAGCAGGACGACAGCGAAGGCAAGGCGTGAGCTCAGCTCCGGAGTCGCACGGACCGCCGATCGATCAGGCACGTATCGAGAAGGCGGTCCGTGAGATCCTCATCGCGGTCGGGGAGGACCCCGACCGCGATGGTCTTGTCGACACCCCCGCCCGGGTGGCCCGCGCGTACGTCGAGCAGCTCGCCGGCATGCGCCAGCGTCCCGAGGACGTCCTCAACACGGTGTTCGACGCCGATCACGACGAGATGGTGATCGTCAAGGACATCGAGGTCTACAGCCTCTGTGAGCACCACCTGGTGCCCTTCCACGGGGTGGCGCACGTCGGCTACACCCCCAACGCGAAGGGCCAGATCACCGGGCTGTCCAAGCTGGCCCGGCTCGTCGACGTCTACGCGCGCCGCCCGCAGGTGCAGGAGCGGATGACGTCGCAGATCGCCGACGCTCTGATGGACGTGCTCCAGCCCCGCGGCGTGATCGTCGTGGTGGAGGCCGAGCACCTATGCATGACCATGCGCGGGGTGCGCAAGCCCGGCGCGAAGACGCTGACCTCGGCCGTACGCGGGGACTTCCGCGACCAGCCGAGCACGCGAGCCGAGGCGATGAGCCTCATTCTCGGACGCTGAACCAACGTCGTTGACTCCGCGTCGAACCTAGAGTCTGCGGTGTTACCGTGACACGGGGACAGGACGCGCGACGCCTGAGGACATGGCGCAAAATGGCTCTATCTGACAGGGCGTGTGGCGGACACCCGGCTGACTACGCTGTAGGGCCGTGATCATGGTGGAGTCGAAGCGCGAGACGTCAGGCGGTCCCGAAGGTGAGGTTCAGGAGCGCCGCCGCCAGCGGTGGTGGGTGCCGGCGGTCGCCGGCTGGCTGACCTTCTTCGTCGGACTGCACGACGTGATCGGCGCGCTCATGCCGGAATGGCACCGCCGTATGGTCCGCGTCGACGAGTTCGTTCCCGGCTCGGTCAACAACGCCGCTCGCACCGCCACCCTCGTCGCCGGGCTGCTATTCCTCCTGCTGTCCCACGGGCTCCGCCGCCGCAAGCGCCGGGCGTGGCGCGCGGTCGTGGGCCTGCTCGCCTTCACGATCTTCTCCCACATCATCAAGGACTTCGCGATCTCCGCGATCGTCGCGGCGGTCATGCTCGCGGCGCTGGTCTACTTCCGCGCCGAGTTCTACGCGACCGGCGACCCGCGCACCCGCTGGCGCGCGCTGTGGATGGGGTCGTTCCTCGCGGCGTTCAGCGTGGCGATCGGGCTGCTGTTCATCGCCCTCAACTCCCGCGGCCTGGATCACAACTACACCTTCGCCGACCGGCTGGAGCACGTCGTCGCGGGCCTCGTCGGCGCCACCGGGCCGGTGACGTTCGTCTCCGACCGCAAGAACGACCTGTTCAGCCTGATGCTGGGCTCGCTCGGCCTGTTCACCGGCCTGACGACGGCCTTCCTGTTCCTCCGGCCGGCCGAGCCGGCACCGGCGCTGTCGGCCGGGGACGAAGAACGCATCCGCGAGCTGCTCGACCGCCAGGGCGCACGTGACTCCCTGGGGTACTTCTCGCTACGCCGCGACAAGAGCGTCATCTGGTCGCCCACCGGCAAGGCCTGCGTGACCTACCGGGTGGTGTCAGGGGTCATGCTGGCGGGCGGCGACCCGATCGGTGACCCTGAGGCGTGGCCCGGAGCCATCCAGGCGTTCCTGGAGGAGGCGGCGCGGCACGCCTGGGTACCGGCCGTCATGGGGTGCAGCGAGCTCGGAGCCGAGATCTGGTGCCGCGAATCCGGCCTGTCGGCGCTGGAGCTCGGCGACGAGGCGATCGTGGACACCGCGGAGTTCTCCCTCGACGGCCGCACCATGCGCAACGTACGGCAGATGGTCAACCGGGTGGGCCGGCAGGGGTACGTCGCCGAGATCCGCCGGGAGAAGGACTACGCCCCCGACGAGCTGTGCGCGCTCTGGGAGCGGGCCGCCGCCTGGCGTGGCACGGACAACGAGCGCGGCTTCTCGATGGCGCTCGGCCGGGTCGGCGAGCCGGGCGACGAGGAGTGCGTGGTCGCCACCGCCACCAAGGACGGTGAGCTGCACGCGATCCTGCACTTCGTCCCCTGGGGCACCGACGGGCTCTCGCTCGACCTGATGCGCCGCGACCGTGCCGCCCAGCCCGGACTCAACGACTTCCTCATCGTCGAGGCGATCAAGGTGGCGCCGGACCTGGGCGTCAAGCGCGTCTCGCTGAACTTCGCGGTCTTCCGCGCGGCCCTGGCCCGGGGTGAGCGCATCGGCGCCGGACCGGTGCTGAAGGCCTGGCGGGGCCTTCTCATCTTCCTGTCGCGCTGGTTCCAGATCGAGTCGCTGTACAAGTTCAACGCCAAGTTCCAGCCGATCTGGCAGCCGAGGTTCTTCGTCTATCCGAGCCTCAACGAGGCCCCTCGGATCGCGCTGGCGGCGCTGGAGGCCGAGGCGTTCATCGTCTGGCCTCGCCTGCGGATTCCCGGGCTCAAGCGTCCGCGCAGGCGCGTGCTGCCCTCACCCTGACGCGGTCACCGCACCCCCGGCCGCCGCATGGCAGCCTCGCGAACGCCCGCGGCCACCGCACTAGGCTGACCGGTATGACGACGAGCATCGCCGGCCTGCCCGACCTCGGGCGCTGTCTCGTCATGGGCGTGGTCAACGTCACCCCCGACTCCTTCTCCGACGGCGGAGCCTGGTTCGACCGCACGGCGGCGATCCGTCACGGTCTCGACCTGGTCGGACAGGGCGCCGACATCGTCGATGTCGGTGGCGAGTCCACCCGGCCGGGCGCGCAGCGCGTGTCGTTGCAGGAGGAACTGCGCCGGGTCGTCCCCGTCATCGAGGCCCTCACCGCCGAGGGCGTACCGGTCAGCGTGGACACCATGCGGGCCGAGGTGGCCGAGGCGGCGGTCGCGTCCGGCGCACGGCTCGTCAACGACGTCAGCGGCGGACTCGCCGACCCCGCGATGCCGCGCGTGGTGGCCAAGGCCGCCGTGCCGTACGTCGTGATGCACTGGCGCGGCCACAGCCACGACATGGACACCCGCGCGGTCTACGCCGACGTCGTACGCGAGGTCACCGACGAGCTGCGCGCCCGGATCAGCGCGATCGTCCGCGAGGGCGTCGACCCCGCCCAGCTGATCGTCGACCCCGGTCTCGGCTTCGCCAAGCGGCCGGAGGACAACCACAACTGGACCCTCCTCGCCCACCTCGACGCGTTGGGCGCGCTCGGCCATCCGGTCCTGGTGGCCGCCTCGCGCAAGCGCTTCCTCGGCCGGCTGCTCGCCGCACCCGACGGCACCCCCCGGCCGTTCGCCGAGTCCGACGACGCCACTGTGGCGATCACCGCGCTCGCCGCCGCGGCCGGAGCCTGGTGCGTGCGCGTGCACAACGTGCGGCCCAACGCCGATGCCGTACGCGCCACGGCCGCCTGGAAGGCCGCCCGATGAACGCCGGCGCCGAGGAGGCCACGTGACCGAGCGGAGCCAGAGAACAAGAAGGCAGAGCACGTGACGGAGATCGACATGAGCGCCGTCGAGACGGTCAACGCCGAGTTCTACGCGGCGTTCGAGTCGGCCGACCTCGACCGCATGGGCCTGGTCTGGGCCGACGGACATCATGCCGAGGACGTGGTCTGCGTGCACCCGGGCTGGCCCCTGCTGCGCGGCCGTGGCCCCGTTCTGCGCTCCTGGGCGTTGATCATGGCGAACACCCCGTACATCCAGTTCGTGCTGACCGACACTCAGGTGCGCGTATCCGGCGACCAGGCCATCCTCACGTGCTCGGAGAACATCATCACCGCCGTCGAGGAGTCCGCGAACGCCCTCACCTCCGGGGGAAGCGTCGTGACGACCAATGCGTTCATCCGTACGGACGAGGGTTGGCGAATGTGGCTGCACCACGGTTCGCCGGTGCTGAACAGCGAAGGGGACGACGGCGAGGATGGACAATGACCGGATAGTCCTGCGCGGGCTGCGGGCTCGGGGACGTCACGGCTGTCTACCCGCCGAGCGTGAGCTCGGCCAGGAGTTCGTGATCGACGTGATGCTGGGTCTCGACGCCCGGCCCGCCGCGGCGGAAGATGATCTATTGCGTACCGTGGACTACGGTGCGCTGGCCGATCGGCTGGTGGCCGTGGTCCAGGGTGAGCCCGTCAACCTCATCGAGACGCTGGCCGAACGTCTGGCGGCGCTGTGCCTCGATCCGCCGCAGGTCGAGGAAGTGGAGGTCACCGTGCACAAGCCGAGTGCCCCCGTGCCACACCCGTTCACCGACGTTGCCGTGACGATTCATCGGAGCCGCGCATGACGAAGACATCCGCGGAGGAGCGCCACACGGTGCTTTCTCTCGGCAGCAATCTCGGCGACCGGCTCGACAACCTGCAGGAGGCGGTCGACGCGCTGTTCGACGCGCCCGGGCTGGACTTCATCGGGCTCTCGCCGGTGTATGAGACCAAGCCCGTCGGCGGTCCCGAACAGGGCGACTTCCTCAACGTCGTGATCGTGGCGAACAGCCGGGTGGCGCCCGAGTCGCTGCTGGAGCGCGTCCTGGCCATCGAGGAGTCGATGGACCGTACGCGGGAGGTTCGCTGGGGACCGCGCACGCTCGACATCGACATCGTCATGATGGGCGACGTGACCTCCGACGACCCCGATCTGCTGCTGCCGCATCCGCGAGCGCGGGAACGCGCCTTCGTGCTCCGGCCGTGGTGCGACCTCGAACCGGACGCCGCACTGCCCGGCCAGGGCCGGGTGACCGACCTGCTGCCGGGCGTGGCCGATCAGGAGCTGCGGCGTCGCGACGACCTCTCCGTGCAGCCGCCCGCGTGAAGCCGACCCGTCTCCCCGTTCTCGCCATCACTCTGATCGTGGCGGCGGTGCTCACGTGGGCCGTCGTGAGCTTCCTCTACACCTCGCTGCCGCTGCTGCCATGGACGATGCTGCCGTCGCTGCTGCTGCTCGCGCTGGGCGAGCTGTACACCGCCACGGTCACGCGGGCCCGCATCCAGCGGCGGCCGGGCACCAAGCCGATCGATCCCCTGGTCGCGGCCCGCCTCGCGGCCCTGGCGAAGGCGAGCGCGCACGGCGCGGCGGCGCTGGCCGGCATCTTCGCCGGCGTCGCGATCTACCTGGCGTCGTCACTGGACAAGCCCACGCCACGGCGGGACTTCTTCGTCAGCGGCGGCACCGCGCTGGCGGCCGTCGCCCTGATCGTCGCCGCGCTGGTCCTCGAGCACGCCTGCCGTGTCCCCAAGGGGCCTGAGGACGAGGACGAGCGCAGCTCGACGTCCCGCATCTGAGGAGCCCGATGTCATCTGGCGACGAGCTTCGCCGCATCGCGCTGTCGCTGCCCGATGCGGAGGAGCGCGAGACGTGGGGGAACGCGACCTTCCGGGTGCGCGACAAGATCTTCGTGATCATGTCCGATGACGGCACCGGGGCGAGCGTGAAGGCGACCAGGGACGAGCAGTCCGCGTTGATCGCGGAGGACCCGGAGACGTTCACCTTCCCGGCCTACGTCGGGCAGCACGGGTGGATCGGCGTCGACGTCCACCGGATCGGCGCCGAGCACCTCCGCGAGCTCCTCACCGAAGCGTGGCGGATGACCGCGCCCAAACGCGTGGTCAGAGCGTTCGACGCCGGATAGCGGCCCGGCCGTGGGGCCGGACCGGTTTCCGCTCAGTTTCCGGCCAGGCTCGGGTCGAAGGCGGCGGCGGCGATCTTGATGACGTACGGCATCTCCGAGCCGTCCTTGTTGCCCGTCGGGTTCAGTGAGTAGACGAGTACGCGGCTGAGGTCGCGGGAGGCGAAAAGGCCGCTCGTGTAGCCCGGCCTCGAACCCGTCTTGCCCCAGCCGGTGAGGCCGTTGGGCATGGTGGTCTTCATCAGGCCGGCGCTGTAGCAGGCCTGGCCCGCCTCCGGGCCGATGACGCAGTTGTCGGTGCCGAGGTACTTCACCTTGGGGACGGTGAACATCTCCTCGAGCTCCGAGGAAGGCACCAGCCGCCCCTGGAAGATCGCCGAGATGAAGCGGGTCAGGTCGGCGCTGCCCGAGATCAGGCCGCCCTCCGCCCACGGGTACGGGCTTTGTTCGGACACGTCGTGCAGGGTGGTGATCCCGTCCTTGGTGACCGCGACATACCCGTGCGCGTGCGGGCCGGGCAGGCGCGGGTCGTGCCGGTCCAGTACGTACGTGTTGCGGAGGGCCAGCGGCTGGATGATCCGGGTCCGCACCTCGTGGGCGTAGGTTCTGCCGGTCACCCGTTCGATGAGCAGGCCGGCGACGTAGTAGTTCGTGCCGTTGTAGTCCTGTTCCGTGCCGGGAGCGAACTTCATGGGACGGGTGACGGCGTCCGCGACGATCTGCCGCGGTGTCCAGCTCTGCAGGCGGTGGTCGGCGAACCACTGTGCGTCGCCCCCGCCGAGCGTCGCGTCGGGCAGGCCGCTGGTGTGGTTGAGGAGTTCGCGGACGGTGATGGTCGGGACGGAGGCGGGCAGCAGGCCGGGCAGGTAGTGCTGGACGGACCGGTCGAGATCGATCCTGTGCTCCGCGGCCAGCTGCAGGACGACCACCGCGGTGAACACCTTGGAGATGCTGCCGACGCGGAAGTTCCCGTCGGCGGCGACGGGCTCGCGCGTGTCGATGTCCCCTACCCCGGACGTGCCGCTCCACTGCCCGGCCGACCCGGTCACCTTGATGAGGGCGCCGGTCACGGTCGCGTTCGGCAGGCCGGAGATCGCGTCCCGCAGCGCGGCCGGGTCGAGGGGAGGCAGCGGGGTGGAGGAAGGGCGTACGGCGGCCGAGGCGGTGCTCAGGGAGCCCGCGATGGCCAGGACCGCGCCGACGGCGGCCAGATGTCTTCTCATGACCTCAATCGTCGGCATCGACGCGGTCCGGCGGATCGCCGAGCGCACCCATCTTCGCCCCTCGCTCCCGCGACGGAGCCGGCCCTCCCATCTCCGTCGCGCGGGCGAGGCGGCGCCCGGTCACCTGGCCGGATACTGGGGTCGTGCGTCTCCCCACGGTCCGGCTGCGTGTCAGCGACGCCTACCTCACCGACGCGGTGGTCGCCCTGGTGGTCCTGGCGGTTCTGTACGCGCCGTTCGTGATTCCGCGGGTCAGCCAACCCGGTCCGTTCTCGCCCTGGGCGTGGGTCTTCACCGCCGGCTGCGGACTGCCCCTCATCTGGCGCAGGCGATTCCCGCTCCTCTGCCTGCTGGTCATCTTCGCCTCGCTGTTCTGTTACAACCAGGTGCGGCACGCGGCGAACCAGCCGATCGCCTGGGGCATGCTCGTCGCCGCGTACTCCATCGCCTGGGGCGGCAGGCGCGGGCAGCAGGTGGTCGTGCTGCTGGTCGTCGGCGGCACCGCCATCGCCACCTCCAAGAGCCTGACGACCAGCGCCATCGGCGTGCTCACGACCACCGGCGCGTACGTCCTGGGGGTCCTGGCCAGGCGGCGCGAGATACGCCTGCAGACGCTGGCACACCGGGCCGGTGAGATGGAGCGGGAGCGCGCGCTGGACGTGGCCCGCGCGGCGGCCGCGGAGCGGGCCAGGATCGCCCGCGACATGCACGACATCCTCGCCCACGCCGTGAGCCTCATGGTCGTCCAGGCCGAGGCGGGCCCCGTCGTCGTACGGTCGAGCCCGGAGCGGGCCGAACAGGCCTTCGACGCCATCGCCGGGGCGGGCCGCGACGCGATGGTCCAGCTCCGCCGGATGCTCGGGCTGCTCAAGGACGAGGGAGAGGTGGACACCCGTGCGCCGCAGCCGACCGTCGCCGCCCTGCCTGAGCTGGTCGAGCAGGTCGGCGCCACGCCCGGCCTGGCCGTCGGTCTCCAGCACAGGGGAGAGCCGGGCCCGCTTCCCGCCGACGCAGAGGTCGCGGCGTACCGGATCGTGCAGGAGGCGTTGACCAACACCGTCAAGCACGCGGGCGCGACCCGGGCGACCGTCCTGCTGGAGTGGAGGGCCGCCGGCCTCCTGATCACCGTCACCGATGACGGGTGCGGCGACACCGGCCCGGCCGGGTACGGACTGATCGGCATCCGCGAACGCGCCGCGGCCTGTGGCGGCAACGCCGAGGCCGGCCCGATGCCCGGCGGCGGTCACCGCGTGACGGCGTCGCTGCCGTACGAGGGCGTGCCCGCATGAGCATCCACGTCGTCATCGCGGACGACCAGGAGCTGGTTCGCAGCGGCTTCGCCATGATCCTTGAGGCTCAGCCGGACATCGCGGTGGTGGGCGAGGCCTCCGACGGCGCCGAGGCACTGGCCGCCGTGCGCGAACACCGCCCCGACGTCGCCCTGCTCGACATCCGGATGCCGGGCCTCGACGGCATCGAGGCCGCCCGCGCCATCTGCGCCCAGACCGAGTGCAGGGTGATCATGTTGACCACCTTCGACCAGGACGACTATGTCTACGACGCGCTGTACGGCGGAGCGAGCGGATTCCTGCTCAAGGACGTGCGCCGCGACGACCTGGTGCACGCGGTGCGGGTCGTGGCCGCGGGAGAGTCGCTGCTGGCCCCCACGGTCACCCGCCGGCTGATCTCGGATCTGACCGCCCGCCGTCCCCGGCCGAACGCCGCGCCGACCGGCCTCGACCGCCTGACCGCGCGAGAGCGGGAGACGCTGAAGCTGCTGGGCCGAGGGCTGTCGAACGCCGAGATCGCGGTCACCATGGTGGTCAGCGAGCACACGGTGAAGACCCACGTCAGCAATGTGCTCGCCAAGCTCGGCCTGCGCGACCGCGTCCAGGCGGTCATCGCGGCGTACGAGTCGGGGCTGATCGCCCCGGGCGCGGCCTGAGGCCGTCCGCGATCACTTGTCGATGTCACCGACGACGAAGAACATCGAGCCGAGGATGGCGATCATGTCGGCGACCAGGTTGCCGGGCAGCAGCTCGGTGAGCACCTGCACGTTGTTGAAGGACGCCGAGCGCAGC
Organism: Actinoallomurus sp.; assembly: GCA_025964685.1. Taxonomy (GTDB): domain Bacteria; phylum Actinomycetota; class Actinomycetes; order Streptosporangiales; family Streptosporangiaceae; genus Actinoallomurus. Next base: position 9,719 of record JAOPYG010000177.1, read on the forward strand.
TTCATCCGCCACGGCGTCTTCTCGCCGCGGGAGACCAGGTAGTACCCGTTGATGCCCAGGGGGTTCTCGGTCCAGGCGTAGGTGTGGCCCTCTGGCACCTTGAGGACCTTGGGCAGGCGCTGGTTGATCGGTCCCTGCGGCAGTCCCGCCAGGTGCTCCACGCAGGCGTCGGCCAGGTCCAGCGAGACGTACACCTGTTCCAGCAGGCACTCGAAGCGCGCCAGGCAGTCGCCCTCGGTGCGGATCGGGACGCGCAGCACGTCGGCCAGCTCCCCGTACGCGAGGTAGGGCTCGTCGCGGCGCAGGTCGAAGTCGACGCCGGCGGCGCGGGCGATCGGTCCGGACACGCCGAACTGCTCGATCTGCTCGCGGGTCACCACCCCGACGCCGCGGGTGCGGGCGCGGAAGATCTCGTTGCCCATGATCAGCTTGTCGATCTGCGCGACGCCGACGCGTACGGCGGCGACGGCGTCGGTCACCCGGCCCAGCCAGCCCGCGGGCAGGTCCTCCTTGAGGCCGCCCACGCGGTTGAACATGTAGTGCATGCGGCCACCGGAGATCTCCTCCATGACCCGCTGCAGCTGCTCGCGCTCGCGGAAGGAGTAGAAGATCGGCGTGATCGCGCCGACCTCCAGTGGGTAGGAGCCGAGGAACATCAGGTGGTTGAGCACCCGGTTGAGCTCGGCCAGGAGGGTGCGCGCCCAGACGGCGCGTACGGGCACCTCCATGCCGAGCATCCGCTCGACCGCCATGACGACGCCGAGCTCGCTCGCGAACGCCGACAGCCAGTCGTGCCGGTTGGCCAGCACGATGATCTGGCGGTAGTCGCGGACCTCGAAAAGCTTCTCCGCGCCGCGGTGCATGTAGCCGATGATCGGTTCGGCGGCGGAGATGCGCTCGCCGTCGAGCGTGATGCGCAGGCGGAGAACGCCGTGCGTGGAGGGATGCTGCGGGCCGATGTTGAGCGTCATGTCCTCGGTCGCGAGGTCCTTGGCCCCGGTCGCGAGGTCCTTGGCCCCGGCCCCCACAGCCACGATCCGCTCGGTCACATTCCGCTCAATGCTCACAACGCCCATCGTGCCACGCCGGGTGTCGCGGAATGCGGCCCGGTTGAGGTTGACTTGGCATCGATGAACGAGAGCCACCCGCCTGCCGGCGAGCCCCGGGACATGCCGCCCGGCAGTCCGCGGATCCTGCCGCACGGCGTCCCACCGGCGCCGCAGCGCGGCCCGCTCCCACCGGCCGCGCCCGCGCCGACCGGTGTGCCGGGGCCCTCACCGGTGCCCCTCGGGGGCCGGGCGGAGCAGGCGTTCGACCCGCCGTCCGGCATGGCCTGGGCGCGCGTGTCTCCTCGGCTCACCTGGCATCGGCGCATCGCCGTGCTCCTGTGGGCCCTTCCGCTCACGGTCATCGGCGCGTTCGTCCTCGCCCGCACGATCGGGCTGCTCGGCGGGCTGATCTGGCTCGCGGTGATCGTGGTCGGGTGCGCGATGGGCTGGATCGTGGCCGAGCTCGTCTACCGGTCATGGGGGTTCGCCGAGCGTGCGGACGACCTGCTGGTCACGCACGGCTTCTTCGTCAAGCACCTCGTCGTCGTGCCGTACGGCCGGATGCAGTACGTCGATGTGACGGCCGGCCTGCTCGAGCAGTGGCTGGGCGTGGCGACGGTCCGGCTGCACACCGCGGCGGCGGCCACCGACGCCCGCATTCCCGGCCTGCCCGCCCGCGACGCCGCCGTCCTGCGGGACCGGCTGGCGCAGAAGGGCGAAGCGAGGTCGATCGGCCTGTGAGCATGGGACCGCCCTACGGGCCGCCACCCGGGTACGGGTCGGGTCATGGTCCGACGCCGGCGCCGCCCTACGGCCCGCCGTACGGAGGCCCGCCCCACGGCCCCCCGTACGGCCCGCCGCCCAAGCCGCCGGTGCACTTCTCCGTCGGCGTGCACCGGCTGCACGTGTCCACTGTCGTGATCACCGCGCTGTCCATCATGGTGATCGTCTTCATCCTCGGCGGCGACTCACCGGTGGTCAAGGTCGACGCCAACGGAATCGCGCTGGTCCTCACACCCAAGGCCCTGGCCCAATGCCTGTTGATCATGCTGCCGGTCGGCGCGGCGGCGATGATCGTGGGTTTCTGGATCTGGTGGTCGGTGAAGTTCCACATCTCCGGGGACGACCTGGTGGTGGAGACCGGGATCCTCCAGCGGCGTAACCGCCGGATCCCCCTGTCGCGCATCCAGGCGGTCGACGTCGTACGCCCGCTGGTGTCCCGGATCTTCGGCCTCGCCGAGGTGCGCGTCGAGCTGGCCGGTGGCGACCAGGCCGAGACCAAGTTCCGCTATCTGGGCCGGTCGATGGGCGAGCAGTTGCGCGCCGAGTTGCTGGCCCGCGCCGCCGGGCTGCCCGGTCACACGCCGGAGGCGCCCGAGCGGCCGTACTGGCGCGTCGGCTTCGGCTCGCTGCTCGGCTCTCAGCTGCTCAAGCTGCCGGTGATCGGTGGGCTGGCCCTGTTCGTCGCGCTGCTGGCGTTCGGCGTGGTCTACACCGAGCCGGGCGTGCTGGCCGCCGCACTGCCGGTGCTGCTCGGCCTGGTGCGCGGCGTGATGGCGCCGCTGCTGATGCACACCAACTTCAAGGCCGCGCTGTCGCCGGACGGCCTGCGGCTGCGCTACGGGCTGATCGAGACGCGGATGCAGACCGTCCCGCCGGGCCGCGTGCAGGCCGTGCGGGTGGTGGAGCCGCTGCTCTGGCGGGGGTACGGCTGGGCGCGGCTCGACGTGACCGTCGCCGGCTACGTCGGCGAGCGTCAGGTCCTGTCCTCGGTGCTGCTGCCCGTGGCGCCGCGGCACATCGCCCTCCAGCTCGTCGGCCTGGTCTTCCCGGGCACCAACGCGGAGGCGGTACGCCTGCTGCCCGCGCCGCGGTCGTGGCTGCGTGCGCCGTTCGGCAAGAGCGCGGCCGGTACCGACGACGCGCTGTTCGTCACCCAGCGCGGCCGGGTGTGCCGCCGCCTCGACGTCATCACGCACGCGCGGGCGCAGAGCGTGCGACTGACGGCGGGACCGTTGCAGCGGCTGCTGAGGCTGGGCACCGTGCACGTCGACGCGCCGCCCGGACCGGTGCAGGTCGCCGCCGACAACCGCGAGCTGGGCGAGGCGCGGGCGATCGTGGAGTCCGCCGCCGGGCGGGCGCACCGGGCGCGCGCCGCCGACCAGCGAACCGACCGCTGGGCGACCTGACATGGACCACGCGCCGACCTACGACCCCTGGTCCCCGGAATTCGTCGCCGACCCCTACTCGGCGTACGCCGGGCTGCGGCGGCACCGGCCGGTGTTCTTCCACGAGCCGACCGGCCAATGGGTGGTCACCCGGCACGCGGACGTCAACGCGCTGCTGCGCGACCGCCGGCTCGGCCGGTCCTACCTCCACGTCGCCGCGCACGAGGAGTTCGGCCGCCCGGCCGAGCCGGAGTTCCTCGCGCCGTTCTGGAACCTCATCCGGGCGGGCATGCTCGACGTCGAGCCGCCGGACCACACCCGGCTGCGGCGGCTCGTGTCCAAGGCGTTCACACCCCGCATGGTCGAGGGGCTGCGCGGCAGGATCCGTGAGCTGGCCGAGGAGCTGGTGCGCGGGCTCGTGGACCGCGGCGGCGGCGACCTGCTCGCGGAGGTGGCCGAACCCCTCCCGGTGACCGTCATCGCCGAGATGCTCGGCATCCCCGAGAGCGACCGGGCGTTGCTGCGCCCGTGGTCGGCCCAGATCTGCGGCATGTACGAACTCGACCCGCCGGAGGAGATCCAGCGCACGGCGGTGCGCGCGTCGGAGGAGTTCGCCGGCTACCTGCGTGACCTGGCCCGTTCGCGCCGGTCGGGCGACGATCTGATCGGCGCGCTCGCCGCGGTCGACGGGCTGACCGAGGACGAGCTGGTCGGCACCTGCGTGCTGCTGCTGAACGCCGGCCACGAGGCGACGGTCAACGCGACCGGCAACGCGTGGTGGGCGCTGTTCCGCAATCCGGGCGAGCTTGAACGGCTGCGCGCCGACCCCGGCCTGATCCCCACCGCGATCGACGAACTGCTGCGCTACGACACACCCGCGCCGATGTTCGAGCGGTGGGTGCTGGAGGACGTCGAGGTGGCGGGCGTCCGGGTGCCGCGCGGCGCGGAGGTGGCGCTGCAGTTCGCCTCGGCCAACCACGATCCGGAGGTCTTCGCCGAGCCGAGCACGCTCGATCTCGCCCGCGACCCGAACCCTCACATCGGCTTCGGCGCGGGCATCCACTTCTGCCTGGGCGCCCCGCTGGCACGGATCGAGCTGGCCGAGTCGATGAGCGCGATCCTGCGCCTGGCGCCGTCCCTGCGCCTGGTGGCGGAGCCGAAGTGGAAGCCGGGCTTCATCCTGCGCGGTCTGGAGTCGCTTCCCGTCGCGACGTAGCGGCCAGCACGCGGGGCACCTCGACGCCGACGGTCTGCACGAGCCAGCCGAAGCCGCCGAGCCCCTCGCGGTCGATCAGCTCGGCGTCCTCGCCCGCCGCGCGCAGCGCGCGGAGGTAACCGTGCGGGTCGGTGCGGGCCCGCTCGAGCGGTGGGCGGGTGCCGTGCAGGCCGAGCGCGCGCAGCGCGGCGCGCTGGGTGGTCAGCAGCGTGCCCGTGGCGCCGGCGTACTCACCCGCGTCGGCGCACGCGTCGAGGGCGACGTGCGCGGTGATGTCGCACGAACCGTCGGGCACCGGGGACACGCAACGGCCGTCGCGGTAGCCGGTGAGCGTGCCGTAGGCGGGCCGCCTCCCGAGTTCGTGCGCGTAGTCGATCGCCAGTGCCATCCCGCCGCGCAGCCGCTCGATCACCGACGCCCACGCGGTGCATCGGTGCCGTCCGACCTCGGCGCGGTCGCCGGCCTCGCGCAGTGGCCACCAGCGCTCCAGCCAGTCGGCGTCCTCGGCCGAGGGCACCGGGCCGGGAAGCTCGGCGCCACTGCCCGGGTCGACCACGACGAGGCGCGGTCCGTCACCGGTCAGCTCCACGACGTCGAGCGGTACGTTGTCGAGCCACTCATTGGCGATGACGAGTCCGGTGATGGAGTCGGGGAGCCGGTCGTGCCACTCGATCGCCGGGCTCAGCCCGGCCGGTCGCTGGGAGACCTCCACGGCGATCGGCCGTAGCCGGCGGCTCAGGTCGTCCAAGGCCTCCGTCTCGGTCAAAGACACGATCTCGGCGAGGAGCTCGCCCGCACCGGCGCCGACGTCGACGAGGTCGAAACGCGCCGGATGGCCGAGCGCGTCGTCCATCTCGGCGATCAGCCGGGCCATCGCCTGGGCGAACCGCCGCGACGCGTGGACCGAGGTGCGGAAGTGGGCCGAGGGACGTTCGCCGCGCGTGTAGAAACCGTCCGGTCCGTACAGCGCCCGCTCCATCGCCGTCCGCCATCCGACCTGACTCACGTATCGACCGTATCGCGTGCTCCCCAGGTCGTACGTGGCTTCCCACCCAGGACTGACGCGCGCCGACCGGGCACTACATACGCTGGTGCGATGTTCGCCCGACTCTTCGCCTGGCTGAGATGGCACCAGTGGCTCGTGGACCTGGTGCTGATGCTGCCGCTCGCCGCGCTCTCGCTGGCCATCAGAGGCCGGTACGTCGAGATGACGAACGATGTCGTTCCGCGCAGCATCCCCCTCGCGGCGCACCTCGCGCTGGCGCTCGCGATGTGCGTTCCGCTGATCTGGCGGCGCCGGTGGCCGCGAGCGACGTTCGCGATCATCGCGCTGGCGGCGTTCGCGCAGTGGCTCGCCGGGATCAGCCCCATCATCGACGACGTCGCGGTCCTGATCGCCATGTACACCATCGCGGCGCAGTGCGCCCTGCGGTGGGCGCTGGCGGCGGGCCTGGTCGTCGAGCTCGGCATGGGGCTGGCCAACTACAGCATGTCGCAGCAGCAGTTCGGGGGCATGCAGTGGAAGTCGCTGGCCTCGACCTCGATCTTCATCTGGGCGATCTGGCTGTCCGGGCTGTACATCAGCACCCGCCGCAAATACACCTCGAGCCTCGAGGAGCGCGCCCGCCGGCTCGAGCGTGAACGCGACGCCCAGGCCGAGGTCGCCGCCGCCGCCGAGCGCGCCCGCATCGCCCGTGAGCTGCACGACGTGATCGCGCACAGCATCAGCGTGATGGTGATCCAGGCCGACGGGGCGTCGTACGCCATCGACACCGACGCGGCACGCGCCAAGCGGGCGATGCAGGCGATCGGCAGCACCGGCCGGCAGGCGCTCACGGAGATGCGCCGGATGCTCGGAGTGCTCCGTGAGGGCGACGGTCAGGCCACCCTCGCTCCGCAGCCGGGCGTCGACCAGCTCTCGGAGCTGGTCGGCCAGATCCGCTCGACCGGGCTGCGGGTCGAGTTGGCGGTCGGGGGAGAGCAGGTCCCGCTGCCCGCCGGTATGGAACTCACCGTCTACCGGATCGTCCAGGAAGCGCTCACCAACGTGATGAAGCACGCGGGTCCGGCGGCCGGCGCGCGGGTGGAGCTCCACTACGGTGATCACGCGATCGAGGTACGGATCCGCGACGACGGGCGAGGCACGACGTTCTCGGACGGGCGCGGCCATGGTCTGGTGAGCATGCGCGAGCGCGCCGCCGTCTACGGCGGGCACGTGACCGCCGAGCCGGCGGCCGGTGGCGGTTTCGAAGTCACAGCCCGGATGCCGGTGAAAGAGACATCGGTGAAACAGGAGGTCAAGGCGTGACCGTCAAGGTCCTGCTCGTCGATGACCAAGAGCTCGTGCGGACGGGTTTTCGCATGGTGCTCGACGCCCAGCCCCGGATCGAGGTGGTCGGGGAGGCCGCCGACGGCCGCGCCGCCCTGGAGGTGCTGCGCGCCACCTCGGCGGACGTCGTGCTGATGGACGTGCGCATGCCGCGGATGGACGGGATCGAGGCCACGCGGCACATCTGCGCGCGGCCCGACGGCCCCAAGGTGATCATCCTGACCACGTTCGACCTGGACGAGTACGCCTTCTCGGCGCTCAAGGCGGGCGCGGCCGGGTTCTTGCTGAAGGATGCCGGGCCCGAGCAGCTCATCGAGGCGATCCACGCGGTGAGCTCGGGTGACGCCGTCGTGGCGCCGAGCACCACGCGCCGGCTCATCGACCGCTTCGTCCAGCACATCCCCGACGAGGACTCCGGGGCCGACGCCGCGCTGGAGACGCTGACGGCTCGCGAGGCCGAGGTGCTCAAGCTCGTCGCCCGCGGCATGTCCAACGGGGAGATCGCCGGGACGCTGTACGTCTCGGAGGCCACCGTGAAGACGCACGTCGGGCGGATCCTCAGCAAACTGGGCCTGCGTGATCGGGTGCAGGCGGTGGTGTTCGCATACGAGACGGGCCTCATCAGAAGCGGACAGAACAACTACGAAGCGTAACGATTGCATTACGCGCGGCGCCGTTCGATTGCCATGTGCGGAGAGTCTCTGGATAACTACGGTACGTGTCGGTCGCGCCTCGTGGGGCGGCCGCGAATCTCCATGTACGGGAGGATTCACGTGCTTAAGAAGCTCACCGCGGCCGGGCTCGTCGCAGTCGCCGCATCCGGTGCCCTCGTGCTGGCCGCTCCCGCCAATGCCGGCATCGACACCAACGGTGACGGCGGCATCCTGTCGGGCAACCAGATCCTCGTCCCCGTCTCCATTCCGGTGGACGTCTGCGGCAACGCCATCGCGATCATCGGCCGCAGCCGCGCGCAGTGCCGGGGCGGCGCGTCGGTCGGATACGGACAACCGCACCACGGCTACCACCACCCCTGGGACTCATGATCTAGCCGTCACCCAGGACCACGACCCCCGTGCGGACTACCGCGCGGGGGTCTTGCGTACGCCTCAGGTCGCACACGCGTCAGTGCGGAGATCGACACGAGGCTGGCCGTGAGGCCGATGGCACGGATCCTCCCCGTCCCTAACTTGGATCACGTCCCGCCAGTGATCGAGGAGTCATCCGTGACCACCACCATCGTCAACGCCCCACCCGCCGTCGTCGCCACCGAAGTGACCAAGGTGTACGGCTCCGGGAACGCCGCCGTCCACGCCCTGCGCGGCGTCAGCGTGGCCTTCGCCAAGGGAGCCTTCACCGCCATCATGGGCGCGTCGGGCTCGGGCAAGTCCACCCTGATGCACTGCCTGGCCGGGCTCGACACGGTCGACCAGGGCTCGGTGACCCTCGGGCAGGTCGAGATCACCCGCCTGTCCGACCGGCAGCTCACCCACCTCCGCCGTGATCGCGTCGGTTTCGTCTTCCAGTCCTTCAACCTGCTGCCGACGCTCACCGCGGAGCAGAACATGCTGCTGCCGCTCGAGCTCGCCGGCCGGCGGCCCGACCGCGCGTGGATGGACCACGTGATCGCCGCGGTCGGCCTGGGCGACCGGCTGTCGCACCGGCCCAGCCAGCTGTCCGGCGGTCAGCAGCAGCGCGTGGCCTGTGCCCGTGCCCTGCTTCACCGCCCTGAGGTGATCTTCGCCGACGAGCCGACGGGGAACCTGGACTCGCGGTCCGGCAGCGAGGTGCTCGGGTTCCTGCGCTCGTCGGTGCGCGAGATGGGCCAGACCATCGTGATGGTCACCCACGACCCGGTGGCGGCCTCGTTCGCCGACCGCGTGGTGTTCCTGCGCGACGGCCGGAT
>JAOPYG010000207.1 GCA_025964685.1 Actinoallomurus sp.
GTTGCGCAGGCCCTCACGGACCAGCGCCTGCGCCAGGACGGTGGCGGTGGTGGTGCCGTCACCCGCGACGTCGTCGGTCTTCTTCGCGACCTCCTTGACGAGCTCGGCCCCGATCTTCTCCCACGGGTCCTCGAGCTCGATCTCCTTCGCGATCGAAACACCGTCGTTGGTGATCGTGGGGGCGCCCCACTTCTTCTCCAAAACGACGTTGCGACCCTTGGGACCAAGGGTGACCTTGACGGCGTCGGCGAGCTGGTTCATGCCGCGCTCGAGGCCGCGTCGCGCGTCCTCGTTGAACGCGATCATCTTTGCAGCCATAGGCTCCAGATCCTCCCGGAACGGGGTGGCTATCACAGGATCGAGTCGACGCCCGCGACGGACGACCTCTCCGGCGGCATCCATGTCGCCACCGGGTGGTGAGGCCTCATCGCCTCGATCGCTTTTTTACGTTGGCACTCTCAACAGCCGAGTGCCAACGTCGTGTTTAGCACTCTACCCCGGTGAGTGCAAGCCGTACCGCGTCTCCCCTGGTCCCGCCCCTTATCTCTTCGACACGGGACATGACGAGGCCCGGCGCACAGGCGCCGGGCCTCGACCGAGCAGGAGGATCAGACCATGCGAACCGACTCCGCCTGCGGACCCCGGTCGCTCTGGGTGATCTCGAACTCGACCCGCTGCCCCTGCTCGAGGCTGCGGTAGCCATCAGCGACGATGGCCGAATAGTGCACGAACACGTCCTTGCCACCGTCGACCGCGATGAAGCCGAAGCCTTTGTCCGCGTTGAACCATTTGACGGTGCCTTGTGCCATTCCGAACAACTCCCACCAGGGCAATTCCCGTGGTCATTCCCACGGCTACCGACTCGAGCCCGCCGGAGGCGCGGAACCCGATGGCCAGCACTGCCCAGCCGCGATGACCATCGCCGACCATACACACGACTACGGTCCGTAGAACAGCCTTTACCCACAATGAACGGACGGCCGGTCCTGGTCAATGGAGGGTGATGGAAATGGGAACTTCGGCAAGTGTGAGCAAAAATGCCCTGACGTGACCGTTCGGCTAACCACCCGCGACGGCGGGGATGATCGAAACCTGGGCGCCGTCGGGGGTGGCGGTGTCCAATCCGTCGGCGAAGCGCACATCCTCTTCACCCACGTATACGTTCACAAAACGGCGGATCTTGCCGTTTTCATCAAGGATTCGGGCGGCAATCCCGGAGAAACTGGCCTCCAGATCCGCCACTACCTCGCGTACCGTCGCTCCGGACGCGCTCACCTCGGACTCACCACCGGTGTAGTTCCGCAGGATCGTCGGGATGCGCACACTGATCGAACTCATACCAGGCCTGCCTTTCGGAATGCGTCGACCGAGGGGGCGATGTTCGCGGACGGCTTGGCCACCGCGGCCACGGCGTCGAGGGTCTTCAGGCCGTCACCGGAGTTGATGAAGACCGTCTCGGCGCCGGGGTCCAGGGCGCCGGAGGCCAGGAGCTTTCGCAGCGAGCCGAGGGTCACGCCGCCGGCCGTCTCGCCGAAGATGCCCTCCGTGCGTGCCAGCAGCCCGATGCTGTCGACCACCTCTTCGTCGGAGACGTCCTCCACGGCGCCGCCCGTGCGCCGGACCGCGTCCAGGACGTACGGCCCGTCGGCCGGGTTGCCGATCGCGAGCGACTTGGCGATCGTGTCGGGCTTCACCGGCCGTACGACGTCGAGCCCGGCCTTGAACGCCGCCGCCACCGGCGAGCATCCGGTCGCCTGGGCACCGAACACCTTGTACGGCTTGTCCTCGACGAGGCCCAGCTTGATGAGCTCCTGGAACGCTTTGTCGATCTTGGTGAGCTGCGAGCCGGAGGCGATGGGGACCACGATCTGGTCCGGCAGCCGCCACCCGAGCTGCTCGGCCACCTCATAGCCGATCGTCTTGGAGCCCTCGGCGTAGTAGGGCCGCACGTTGACGTTGACGAACGCCCAGTCCTCCTGCTCGCCGGCGATCTCGGAGGCCAGCCGGTTGACGTCGTCGTAGTTGCCGTCCACGGTCACGAACGTGCCGCCGTAGACCGCGGTGGTGACGATCTTCTGCTGTTCGAGGTTGGAGGGCACGAACACCGCGCTGCGGATGCCCGCGCGCGCCGCGGCGGCGGCCACCGCGTTGGCGAGGTTCCCGGTGGACGGGCAGGCCAGCACCTTGAAACCGAGCTCACGCGCGGCGGCCAGGGCCACCGCGACGACCCGGTCCTTGAAGGAGTGGGTGGGGTTGCCGCTGTCGTCCTTGACCCACAGCGAGCGGACGCCGAGCGACTCGGCGAGGTTGTCCGCGCGGACGAGCCGCGTGAAGCCGGGCTCGGTGTTGGGGGTGTCGATGACGTTGGAGGGCACCGGAAGCAGGTCACGGTAGCGCCAGATGTTGCGGGGACCCGCCTCGATCCGCTCCCTGCTGACCTGGGAGTAGTCGTAGGACACCTCGAGCGGGCCGAAACACAGCTCACAGGCGTAGCGGGCGCCAAGATCGTAGGATTCTCCGCATTCACGACAGGTGAGTGCGGTCGCGGGGCCGAGGTTTCGGACGGCTGTCTGCGACATGAAGCGAGGCCTCTCTCCTCATCTTTACTCGTGCCACCTTGGTCACGAGCCGGAGTTGGCACCTGTCCCGGGCGGCCTCGCGTCAGATCGGCGAGTGCGACGCGGCTCGGCCGCGCGCTGATGACCGCATTCCGGGAGGGTTGCCGGGGCTTCGACGGGCCGGTCCCTCCACCCCTCTGGATGAGCGGTATGAAGTTGTATCAGGAACTGTATACGTGACTGCCCGGTTCTTGGCCACCCGGGGTCTCAGGCCGCGAGACACGCCCTGGGCCGTCCGACGGACGTCGCACGGTTACGGCATCCGTATGGTCACGAAACGGGCAGCGGCCGACCTTGCTCGATGCCCGCTGACGACGGGCGGTTACCCTCCCCCCATGGCTGACACGCAGGTGCTCGTCGCATCCAACCGTGGCCCGGTCTCCTTTTCCGTGGCCGACGACGGTGCGCTCTCAATGCGCCGCGGCGGCGGCGGCCTCGTCTCCGCCCTGGCCGGGCTGAGCGGCGACATCCTGTGGGTCTGCGCCACTCTGTCGGACGCCGATCGCGCCGCCGCCCGGCGCGAGCCCGACGGCCGGCTGGACGTCCCGGACATCGGCGCCGTGCGGATGCTCGACATCCCGGCGGGGACGTTCCACCGGGCCTACAACGCGGTCGCCAACTCGACGCTGTGGTTCGTGCACCACATGCTGTACGACACCCCGAACAAACCTCACTTCGACGCCCGCTCACGCCGTGACTGGCAGTCCTATGAGGCCTACAACGCGGCGTTCGCCGACGCGCTGGCCCAGGACGCCTCACCCGGCGCGAAGATCGCCGTGCAGGACTACCACCTGGCGCTCGTTCCCACCCTGCTACGCGAGCGCCGGCCCGACCTGCAGATCAACCACTTCTCGCACACGCCGTGGGCGCCACCGGAGTACTACCGGCTGCTCCCCGACGACATCGGCCGGCAGGTGCTGGAGGGCATCCTCGGCTCCGACCACGCCGGTTTCCAGAGCGAACGCTGGGCCCTGGCTTTCCTCGACTGCTGCGCGACGATCCTGCGGGCGACCGTGGACCATCGGGCGCGCACGGTCACCCACCGCGGGCACGTCACCCGCGTCGGGGTGCACGGGCTGGGCGTCGACGGCGACGCCCTGCGAAAGCGCGCGGCCGAGCCGGACGTGGCCGCCCGCGCCGCCGCCCTCCGCGAGCAGGTCGGCGACTGCCGGCTCATCGTGCGGATCGATCGCACCGAGCTGTCCAAGAACATCGTCCGCGGCCTGGCCGCCTACCGCGAGCTGCTCGCCAAGCACCACGAATGGCACGGGCGGGTCGTCCACGTGGCCTTCGCCTACCCGTCGCGGCACGACCTGCCGGAGTACCGCGAGTACACCGCCGCCGTACAGCGGATGGCCGCCGAGATCTCCGATGAGTTCGGCAACGGGTCATGGGATCCGCTGATACTGCAGGTCAACGACGACTATCCCCGCTCACTGGCGGCGTACGGCATGGCCGACGTGCTGCTGGTCAACCCGATCCGCGACGGCATGAACCTCGTGGCCAAGGAGGGCCCGGCGCTGTCCAAGCGCGGATGCGCGCTGGTGCTGTCGAGTGAGGCCGGCGCCGCCGACGAGATGTCCGACGACGCCATCATGGTGAACCCGTACGACGTGTCGCAGACCGCCGACGCACTGCATCGGGCGCTGCTGATGCCGCCGGACGAACGCGCCGAGCGGTGCCGGCGTCTCGCCGCTGCCGCCACCGCCCTGCCGCCGCAGCGCTGGCTCGCCGACCAGCTCTCCGCGCTCGGCTAGTCGTAGCCGTTAGTTGTAGCCGTCGCCGAGGGTCTGGCGGACCTGCTTGCGCGCTTCGTGGATGCGGGACTTGACCGTGCCCAGCGGCAGGTTGAGCTGCGTGGCGATCTCGCTGTACTCCAGCTCCGACACGTCGCGCAGCACCAGCGCCTCGATGAGGTCGGGCTTGCGGCGCTCGAGGTCCTCCATCGCGTCGAGGATGTCCACGCGGGAGCCGGCGATGACGCTCGTACGATGCGGATCCGGCCGCTGCTCCGGCAGCTCACCGCCCTGTTCCATCGAGCGGCGCTTGAGCGACCGGTAGGTCGAGCGCGCCGAGTTGGCCACCACCACGTGCAGCCACGTGGTGAAACGGGAGCGTCCTTCGAAGCGGTTGATGTGCCGTGCGACCTGCATCAACGCGTCCTGACAGGCCTCCTCGGCATCCTGCCGGCACGGGAGGAACCTCGCGCAGTGCCGGAGCACGTCGGGCTCGATCACCCGCAGCAGTGTGTTGAGCGCCTCTTGATCTCCATCGGCGGCCCGCTGAGCCAAATCCTCGGTCCGCTCGTCGTACGCCATGACACGTCCTCGCCCTCACCATCGCCCCGTATTGGGCATGATACGGGGGTGTCCATGCCTTCAGCCGTCGGCCGTTATCAAATCGATCGTGTTCTGGGATCGGGAGCATTCGCCTCCGTGTGGCTCGCCCACGACGAGGTGCTCGACGCCCAGGTCGCGGTGAAAGTGCTGGCCGGTGGCCTCATCGACGACCTAGATGTGCGCAACCGGTTTCTCGAGGAGGCCAAGATCCTGCGCCGGGCCGACTCCGAGCGGCTCGTGCGTGTGCACGATATCGGCGAGCTCGATGACGGACGCCCGTACTTCGTGATGTCCTACGCCGACCTCGGCACTCTCTCGGAACGAATGCGGCACCGTCAGCTCTCGGTCGGCGAGTCGTTGCGGCTGGCCGCCGAGGTGGCGCGGGGCGTCGAGGTCATCAACAGGCTGGGGGTCATCCACCGCGATCTGAAGCCGTCGAACGTGCTGTTCCAGTCGACCACGGACGGCGGCGAGCGGCTCCTGATCGCCGACCTCGGCCTCGCCAAGGCGCTCGCGCACGCGTCGGGCGCCTTCACCCTGCCGGTGGGCACGCCGGGATACATGTCGCCGGAGCAGGCGAGGTTCGGCGGTGGCCTGGACGTACGCGCCGACGTGTACGGTCTCGGCGCCCTGACCTATCACCTGCTCACCGGCCGCGCGCCGGGTACGGCGCCGGTGCTCGTACCGCCCAGCGCGATCCGCCCGGGTCTGCCGCCCGCGGTCGACGAGATCGTGATGCGGGCCCTGGAGTCCGACCGCGAACGCCGGTGGCCGACCGCGGAGGCGTTCGCCGCCGCACTCGGCGTGCCGACCACCTTGATGTCCGGTACGGGCGCCGGGTCGTCGGGCCTCGGGTATCACGACGATCGCACGGTCGCCGATTTCAGCACGAACGACGCGACGATGGGCGATCCGACGGTGAGCGGCGGGCTGGTGGCCGACCCGACGACGTCCGACGCCGGGTCGTCGTACGAGCAGACGGCACAGCGGCCGGAGAGCTCCGCGAACACGACCCTCGTGGACCTTCCCATCGTCGGTTCCGAGCAGGACTCCGGTGCCGGATCCGAGGTGCGCGCCGGTCAGACGCTGCGCGGCCGGGTGCTGGTCTCGCTCGGTCTCGCCGCGGTGCTCGTGATCGGGGGTGGGGGCGCCTACACCATCGCCAAGCTCACGGACTCATCGTCCGCGTCGTCGGACAAGCCTGGCGACGGCCTTGTCGGCGTCACCGACACGACGGGACGGCTGAGCCTGCGCGTACCCTCCGCTTGGACGCTCCAGACCCAGCACTCTCGCTGGCCCGTCCAGGTGAGCGACGGTGCGACCGCTCCCGCGCTGCGCGCCACGCCCGACTATGCCAAGTTCGTCCAGGACGACGTGGCCGTCCCCGGGGTGTTCGCCGGGCTCACCCACGACTTGAGCGTCCGGCTGCCTCCTCCCACGATCGGCAGCCACCGCGCCAAGTGCAGGCGGGGCCCGTCTCAGCCGTACCGCCGCGGCTCGCTGGTCGGCGGGATCACCCCGTGGACGTGCGGCGGCTCGATCACGATCAGCGAGGTCGGGCTGCGCGACTCCGGTGGGAGGTTCGCGATGTGGGTACGCGTCAAGCTGACCGGTCCTCCGGATCTCACGCGGCGGATCCTCGACAGCATTCGTACCAAGGGCTGAACCCTCTCTCGGTCGCGTACGATATATCGGTGACAATCGTCAGGAGAGGTCATGCGCAGACGATCCCCGCACCGTGAAGAACGCGCCGCCTTCGGCGGCTGGGACAGGGGCTTCGGAGGCCGCGGCAGAGGTGGCCGGGGCGGACGCCGTACGAAGCGGGGCAACGTCCGCGCCGCGATCCTGGCGCTGCTGGCCGAGCGGCCGATGCACGGCTACGAGATGATCCAGGAGTTGGAGAGCCGCACCGGCGGGCTGTGGCGGCCGAGCCCGGGGTCGGTCTATCCCACGCTGCAACTGCTGGAGGACGAGGGCCTCATCTCCGGGGAGCAGTCCTCAGGCAAGCGGCTGTTCTCCCTGGCCGAGGCCGGGCGGACCGAGGCGGAGGCCCAGGCGACACCGCCCTGGGCCGAGATCACCGAGGACGCCGGTGAGGCGGCCACGCACTTCCACACCGCGATGGGCCAGCTGATGATGGCGATCCGCCAGGTGATGCACGCCGGCAACGAGGACCAGAAAGAACGCGCCCTCGCCGTGATCAACGACGCGCGCCGCCGCCTCTACGGCATCCTCGCCGACGACGACGGCTAGCGCCGTGTCAGGCAACGTCTGCCCTGTCTGACAACGAAAAAGCGCCCGGCAGTGTCGCCGCCGGGCGCCCCCGTTCGTCCGTGGTCGGTCAGGCCACGGGCACGCCGAACGCACCGACCAGGGCGTCGAGCTCCTGGCGCCACATGCGGTGGACGTTCAGGCGCAGCGGCTTGGCCGCGGTGGGCACGTTGTAGCGAAAGGAGCTCCACACCGCGTTCCGGTTGTAGTCGGAGATGCGCACGCTCTGCAGCGGCGCCGTGAAGGCGATCTCCTTGGGCCGGTTGGACATGCGGCTCATCTTCACGAAGATGACCTGCTGCTGCGTCACGGCGACGTAGTAGTAGTCGATGAAGAACTGCCCGAGCAGGCCGAGCTGGTTCATCAGCCACGGACTCGGACCGGTGATGGCGTAGACGCCGCTCACGAACTGCTCTCCGGGCTGCATCGCCCGGATGACCATCTCGTTGGCCTGCTTCTTGATGGTCTCCTTGCGAACCGCCATCAATCCCGCCTTTCACTTCACGGGCAGCAGAATTTAATTCCGCCGCAAAAAGAGTTGATTGCCGGGATCGTACTGGTTCTGCGGCGGGAAGATCGTCAGAACAAATCACTTGTGAGGGATTCCACCAAACGGACCACCCCGGGCGGGCCGTCGACGACCAGGTCGGCGCGCTCGGCCAACACGGTCACCTCATCGGAGGAACTGCACACCTTGACGCCCGCGACGCCTTCGGCACGCAACTCCTCGATGGCGTCATAGGCCGCCAGGTCGCCCAGATCGTCGCCCGCGTAGAGGACAGCGGCGCTGCCGCACTCCGCGGCGAGAGAGCGCAGCGCGGCACCCTTGTCCATGCCCGGCGGCCGGAGCTCGAGCACGAAGCGTCCGGGCTCGACGACCAGGCCGCTCCGCTCGGCGAGTGCGGCGACGAGGCCGCGCAGGCGTTCGAGCGCGACCTCGGGCTCGGCCGCGCGCCGCGTGTGAACGGCGAGGGCGTGCCCCTTGTCCTCGATGACTACACCTTCCGGAGCCGTTTGGAGGATCTTGGGGAGCTTCACCCGCGCCTCGGCCACGCCCGGCGGCGGGTCGGGCGTCTCCAGGGTGTCGTTCTCCCAGCGTTCGCGGCCGTACTGACCGAGCACCACGAGCCCCTCGATGCCGGACAGGTCGCCGTACTCCACGGCGACCGCGGCAGGACGGCCGGTGATGATCGCGACCTTGCCGATGTGCCGGGCGAGCTCCGCGAGCGCGACGGCGGCGCCGTCCTGGGCCCGGGCGTCGTCGGGATCATCGACGATCGGCGCGAGGGTGCCGTCGAAGTCGAAGGCGACCAGCGCCCTGCCGGGCTGCGCCTTGATCATGGCCAGCCCTTCGGCGCCGGCGGCCGTACGGGACTCAACGTTCATGGGTCGCTCAGCCTATCCACATCGCCGCGGGGCGGCCCGGAACGCGCCGCGGCATGCGCCCGGCGGTAGCGGAACGGCGGCGTGGCGACGGCCCGGCACGGCGAACGGCGCGGCGCCGGGACGCCGCGCCGCTCTTCGGGTCAGGTGCGGATGCCGAGCCGGCGGGCCGCCCGCTGGCGCTGCCGCTGCGACCGCTGCCGGCGCAACCGCTTCACGAGCATGGGGTCGTGCTCGAGGGCCTCGGGACGGTCGATGAGCTGGCTCAGCAGCTGGTAGTAGCGCGTCGAGGACATGTCGAAGTGCTCGCGGATGGCCTGCTCCTTGGCGCCGGCGTACTTCCACCACTGCCGCTCGAAGGAGAGGATCTCCAGATCGCGGTCGGCCAGGCCGCCGCCATTGTCGTTTTCAGGGCCATCGCCCCGGGCGTCCGCCGGTTGCATCAGGTCCCCTCTGTACGGGTTCGGGGGGCTGTCATGCTACGCGTGATCACCGACATGTTCGCGGTGTTCTCACGGATGCCCGCGGGCGTAGCCTGAACTGTGACGCCGAAGCGCTGCGTAACGTTACTGACCGACTACGGGCTGGAAGACGGCTTCGTTGCCGCATGTCACGGCGTTATCGCGAGCATCTGTCCGCCCGCGCGCATCATTGACATCACCCACCTCGTCCCTCCCGGGGACGTACGCCGCGGCGCGGCGATCATGGCGCAGACGGTCCCGTACCTCCCGGCCGGCGTGCACGTCGCCGTGATCGATCCGGGCGTCGGCACGCGGCGCCGCGCGGTCGCGATCGCAGCGGGCGAACGCGTCTTCGTCGGGCCGGACAACGGCGTGCTGTGGTGGGCGGCGGCCGCACCCGGCATGCGGGCGTACGAGCTGACCGACCAGAAACTCTGGCTGGACCCGGTGTCGGCGACGTTCCACGGCCGCGACATCTTCGCGCCGGTCGCGGCGCACATCGCCGCCGGCCATGACGTCGCGACGGTCGGCGCGGAGATCGACCCGGCCGGCCTCATCCGCCTTCCCGAGCCCGTCCACGCCGTGCGCCAGGGTGTGGCGGAGGGCGAGGTGGTCACGGTCGACCGGTTCGGCAACGTCCAGCTCTCGATCACCGGCGCCGACCTGGAGGAGATCGGCGCCCGATGGGGCGGCACCCTCATGGTCACTCTCGGCCGGCAGTCGATCCGGATGCCGTACGGCGAGACGTTCGGCTCCGTACGACCGGGAGAGCTCGTCGCCTACGCGGACGCGACCGGTCAGGTGTCGCTCGCGGTCAACGCCGGAAACGCCGCCCAGCGGCTCGGCCTGCCTCCCGGAGCGCACGTCAGGCTCGCCGTCGCACCGTAGGTGCGCGAAAGGTCAAAGAAGCGTCAAAACGGCAGGTCTCGTACGGCATGATCTTCCGCATGGGTCTCAAACGATCTGACTGGCGGCTGATCGTCATCACCGTCGTGGTGGCGGCGGCGGCCGGAATCGCGCACTACGCGAAGCTCGGCGGCGACGTGGCGCCGTTCGTTGTGTCCGCGGTCGCCCTGGCGCTGCTGGCCAGTCTCGTCGGCCGCAGTGTGGAGGCGCTGGGCGACCGGCTCGGCGCCGGCGCGACCGGTGTCGTGCAGAGCGCACTGGGGAACCTGCCCGAGCTGTTCGTGGTGCTCTTCGCGCTGCGAGCGAAGCTGTACGGCGTGGCGACGGCGACGATCGTCGGTTCGATCCTGGCGAACGTCCTGCTGGTGCTCGGCCTGGCGTTCCTCTTCGGCGGCATCAAGCACGGCCGGCAGAAGTTCGGCAACGAGGCCGCGCGAACGATGTCCATGCTCATGGTGCTCTCGGTCGCGGCGATGCTCGTACCGTCGCTCACCTCGGCCCTCGGGTCGGGGGCGACCAAGGCGGCCCTGCACGAGCGGACCCTCTCGATCGTGGTCTCGGTACTGCTGCTCGGCCTGTTCGTGGCCTCCCTCCCCGCGTCGCTTCGCCGTCAGAAGGCGACCACCAGTGGTGAGACCGGCGAGAGCGCGGCGTCGTCCGAGCACTCCTGGCCCCTGGGCATGGCGCTGGCCATGCTGGCGATCACCGGTCTCGGCGCGGCGTTCGTCTCGGAATGGTTCGTGTCGGCGCTTCAGCCCGCGATGTCGACGCTCGGCATCTCCGAGGCGTTCGCCGGCCTGGTCATCGTGGCGATCGCCGGCAACGCCGTCGAGAACGTCGTGGGCATCCAGCTGGCACTCAAGAACCAGTCCGACTACGCGCTGTCGGTGATCCTGCAGAGCCCGCTGCAGATCGCGCTCGTCGTGGCGCCGGCGCTGGTCCTTCTCTCGCCGTTGGTCGGGGCGTCCTTCACCCTGGTGCTGTCGCCTCTGCTGATCGCGGTGCTGATCATGGCGGTCGTGATCACCGTGCTGGTGGTGCTCGACGGTGAGTCCAACTGGCTGGAAGGCGCGACGCTGGTCGTGCTGTACGGCATCATCGCGACGGCTTTCTGGTGGGGCTGACGTGCAAGAGGTCAGATCGGCCGAAACCGGACGGCATGCACGCGCGTCCGACTCAACTAATGTGACGTTGTGAGTCCGCACATCGACACGAGTGTGACGGAGATCGAACGGGCGGCGTTCCAGCTCCGCCGGCTCTGGGCCAAGCCGCGTCTCCTGCAGCGCCTGCGCGAGCAGTGTGGGGAGGGCGGACGGCCCATCCAGCTGTCCAGCCTTCTCGTCATCCACGCCATCGCGGGCCATGGGGGCGGGCATGGCGAGGTCACCGTGGGCGCGGTCGCGGACTACCTCGACATCGACCCCTCGACCGCCAGCCGGCTCGTCGGCCACGCCATCGACGCGGGGTTCGTCTCGCGCAGCCCCTCCCCGGTCGACGCGCGCCGCGCGCACCTGCGGTTGACGGAGTCCGGTGACCGGGTCCGCACGCTGACCGATGACTTCCGGCGCCGCTTCATCGCCCAGCTCGTCTCCGACTGGACCGACGACGAACGCCGTGTCTTCGCCGGGCTCCTCGGACGGTTCGCCGCCGCGGCGTCGAACTTCCCCATCGACGCCGCGTTCGACGCCACGGCGTGCGAGGACGAGCTCGAGGTGGCCCGGGGGTGCGAGGACTGACCGCTGCCGACCGGGCCACCGGTCAGGAGCGCAGCACGCCAAGCCGCTCGCGGTACTCCTCGTCGTCGATCTCACCGCGGGCGTAGCGCTCGGCGAGCACTCTCTCCGCGCCGCCGCCGTTCGACCTCATGCGCCGCGACAGCAGGAGGAATCCTCCGCCGAGGACCAGCAGCCAGAAGAGACCGAACCCGATCGGGAAGACCGGCCACCATCCGTTGGAGTGGCCGTCGTGCCAGGGACCGTACGCGGTCAGCGTCATCGTGTTCACGCACCGATGGTGACTCCGCACCGCCGCACCCCGCGTCGTACGAGGGGCGGCTTCGCGCGTACGTCCCGCGGCGCAGACGAATCCGGGCCCACGGTCCGGATGGCCGCCAGGGAAGGGCTGCGCGGCCGGCGCCGCGCGCGGCCATCGGGATCACAGGCCCGGAACGCGTACACCGTGCACCGTACACATTGGCCGGGATTTCGACCATATTCCGCCGATCACCGCCCACGTCACCATCAATCGCGTAAGCATGCGACCTCAGGCCGTGGCAGAATTACGGTCGCTGTCGATAGCCGGGAGGGATCCGGTGCCTTTGTCCGAAGTCCGCCGCACCGTTCCGCGTGTGGCTTCGGCAGTGCTGGTCAGTGTCGCGGTCGCCGTGATGTCTGTTCCGGCGGCCCAGTCCGCCTCCCCCGCACAGCCGTCCCGCCCCGCGGCGCGTACGGCTCCCGCGGACCTCTATCGCGGTCAGCAGTGGACGCTCGACGCCCTGCGCATCTCGCGAGCCTGGAAGTACTCCCGTGGCAACGGCGTGACCGTGGCGGTGCTCGACACCGGCGTCGACGGTCACCAGGCCGATCTCAGCGGCCGCGTCATCGACGGCCCCGACTTCACCGGCCACGCGCGCAAGCCCGGCAGCCGCTACTGGGGTCGGCACGGCACCGAGATGGCGAGCCTGATCGCCGGCCACGGCCACGGCACCGGCGCCTCCGCGGGCATCATGGGCGTCGCACCCGACGCCAAGATCCTCTCGATCCGGGTCACGTGGGAGCTCAATGACCCGATCCGTACCGATCACAATCAGGTCGACCGGGCGCGCGACGCCGTCGCGAAGGGCATCCGGTACGCCGCCGACCAGGGCGCGCAGGTCATCAGCATGTCGCTGGGCGGGGGCAACCTCTTCTACAACGGCAACGCCTCCGAAGAAGCGGCGATCAAGTACGCGCTGAGCAAGGGCTCGGTGCTCGTCGCGTCGGCCGGCAACGACGGCAACGGCGGCAACCGGCGCAACTATCCGGCCGCCTACCCCGGGGTGATGGCGGTCGGCGCGGTCGACCGGGCGTTCAAGCCGGCGAAGTTCACCAACCGGCACACCTATATCTCGGTCGCCGCGCCCGGCGTCGAGATCGTCAGCGCTGACGCCGCCGGTCACGGCTACATCCTCGGCACCGGAACGAGCTCGTCGGCCGCCTTCGTGGCCGGCATGGGCGCGCTGGTGAAGGCCCGCTACCCCAACCTCACGCCCGCGGAGGTCAAACAGGCCCTGGAGGAGGGCGCCACGCACCGGCCCCCTGACGGCCGCAGCAGTGAGGTCGGCACCGGTGTCGCCGACGCGTACGGCGCGCTGCGCACGGCCGCGCGCATCAACAAGGCCCAGCACGGCGGCACCGCGGTGCAGCAGCCGCAGCAGCCTTCCCGGCCCGCGGCGCCGGTGGCGAAGCACAGTCCGGACCTCATGCTCATCGCCGTCCTGAGCGGCGGCGGCACGCTGATCCTGCTCAGCATGGTCCTCGGCTGGCGGCAGCGACGACGGCGTGCCGCCCGCGACGACGAGGATGAGGACGAGGAGTTGCCGGCACAGACGCCCGCCCTGATGCGTTCCCCCTCGGAGACGGCTCCGTGGGAGCGCCGGCCGGCGTCACCGCCGCACGCCGGTCCGCCGCCGGGGCTGTCCCCATGGGAGCGCCGGCCGCCCGAGACCGCCGCGCCGTCGCCGGACGAGATGCCGCAGTGGGACAGGGGTCCCGCCGGGCCGCCGCCCGCCTCGCCCTGGGAACACCGTCCCGAGCCGGCGCCCTCCTGGGAGTCTCCTCCCCCGGCCGAGTCGCCTTCGCCGTCCTGGGAGCACCAGCCGCCGGAGACGCCGGCCACCGCGCCCACCGAGTCGTGGGACGCTCCGCCGCCCGAGACGCCCTCATGGGCGCGGCCTTCGTGGGATTCTGAGCCCGCCTCGCCGCCGCCGGCGGAGACGTGGAAGGACCCTTCGCCCGAGATGCCGCCGAACTCCTTCGAGCCGTACGAGCCGCCCGCCCGTACTCACGCGGACGGCAACGGTTCCAACGGGCATCGCCCACACGTGAACCACGACTTCCGCGTCGCGGGCGGCTCGGACCCGCTGAACGACGCCACCGTCGACTCCTCCTCCGACGTCGGCACACCTCTGGCGGACGAGAGCTGGGACAGCATCCGGCGCGGCTTCGACCGGTTGAAGGACGCGAGCAGCTGGGAGTCGCTGGCCAAGGGCGACCTCGACGACGCCCGCGAGCTCCCGGCCCCCGACGCGTTCGATGAGACGGCTGCCATGCCGATCGTCGACCCGGACGCAGAGGACGACGGCAAACCGCCCTCGGCGGGGGGTTAGCCCCACCCTGACCCGGCATGCCAGCCACATGGGACGCGGGTTCGCGGTCCCGTAGCGTCCTTCTCGAGCCGACCTTGAGGAGACACCCGTGGACAGCCGCAGCGTGGCGATCGTCGCCATCACCGCTATGACCGCGTCGGGCTGCGGCATGGGCGTGCACTTCGCCGACTACCGGAACACCGTCACGCCAACCGACACCCATGTGACCGGCCCGGTCACCGCCCTCCAGGTCGAGGCGGACGCCGGCCACGTGATCGTACGGACCGGCACCGGCAACGGGGTCACGATCCACCGTGTCGTGCGCTACCAGAGCGGCACGCCGCATCCGGGACAGCGGCTGAGCAACGGGACGCTGACCTTCACCAGGGGTTGCGCGCGATGCCGCGTCGACTACGACCTGACCGTGCCGGCCTCGGTGTCCGTACGGGCCCGTACGGACAGCGGCCGCATCGACGTCATCGGCGTCAAGGCCGCCGACCTGGGGAGCGACTCGGGCTCGGTGACGGTCCGGCATATCGCGACCGACGTCAGCGCCCACTCCGACTCCGGATCCCTCACCATCCAGGACGTCGGCGGCACACTGGAGACCGGCACGGACTCCGGCTCGACCCACGCGACAGAACTCCGCTCACCCACCGCGAAGGCCTCGACCGACTCGGGCAGCGTCCGCCTGGATTTCACGGCGGTGCCCACCACGGTGCGGGCCAACAGCGACTCGGGCTCGCTGAACCTCACCCTGCCGAGCGGAACGTACGACGTCGACGCCCGAACCGACTCCGGCGGAAAGCACATCACCGTGCCGACGGCATCTGCCGCACAGTCGAAGATCTACGTGAGCACGGACTCGGGCGGCGTGAACGTCGTACCGGCCGCCTGAGTCCGTTGTTCACGGGCCCGAGGTGACGCGGAAGGTACGCACTTTGCCGTCCTCGGACATGTAGAGCAGAAAGGTGAACGGCGTGCCCGCCGACGTCTTTCCCCATGTCACTTTGACGCCGCCCAGATCCCAGAACTCATGCAGCGTGTGCCGGTCACCGGCCGGTATCGCCTGAATGGCATCCTTGATGGCCTCGACCCCGGCGACGTGCGTCCTGCCGAGGTACATTTCGGCGTCGTCGGCGAACTGACGAAACGCGGCATCGAGCTTGCGGTCGTCGATGTCGGCGAGCATTTCAAGCAACCAGGGCGGGGCGGCCTCAGCTTCGATAGTGGTCTTTTCCATGGCAGGTCTCCCAGTTATAGACGGCTTTACGAGAGTACAAAGCGCGGAGAGAGAAGAACTGCCACCAGGGAGGCCCTCTCGTACCTGGGTCCGCCCGACCCGGGGACCACCAGTGCCCCTCACGGCCAAGTGCGCCGACGACGACTGCGCAGAGCACGGGCGGCACAACGCACACAAGGCCGAGCCATGGATCCGTCGTGATCGCCGGCCGCACCACCATCGTCTACGTCACGAAAGGTGACGGCAGGGCATTGGTCTTTCCGGAGCTGGGCCCGCGAAGACCTGATTCATCACGGACTACGCGCCTTCGTGGCACCCCTGTTGCAGAGACGGGAATCGCGGCTCAAGGAAAGGCCGTCGTTCACGCGGCGGAGCGCTCGGCGACTGACCGGCGGCGCAGGCTCACGCTCGAGACGGCCGGAGGTGTGTAGGCCACATCGTTGGGGCCGGCGTCGGTACCGGGCGGAACGATCTCGTCGATCCGGTCGAGGACCTCATCGTCGAGGGTAACGTCGGCGCCGGCCAGCAGGTCGTCGAG
>JAOPYG010000208.1 GCA_025964685.1 Actinoallomurus sp.
GCTGGCCGAGCTCGTGGTCGGACAGCGGGGTGCCGCAGCGCGGGCAGTACGGGCTGATGCGGTGGTCGCGGACGAGCAGGCCCTTGTCGAAGACGACCTTGAGCGACCACCAGACGGACTCGACGTACTCGGGGTCCATCGTGCGGTACGCCTGCGCCAGGTCCACCCAGTAGCCCATGCGCTCGGTCATCGCCTCGAAGGCGTCGACGTGGCGGAGCACGGACTCGCGGCAGCGGGCGTTGAACTCGGCGACGCCGTACTCCTCGATGTCCTTCTTGCCGGACAGCCCCAGCTCGCGCTCGACGGCCACCTCGACGGGCAGGCCGTGGCAGTCCCAGCCGGCCTTGCGGCGGACGTTGAAGCCCTTCATCGTCTTGAAGCGCGGGAACAGGTCCTTGAACACCCGGGCCTCGACGTGGTGCACGCCGGGCATGCCGTTCGCGGTCGGCGGGCCCTCGTAGAACACCCACGGGTCGCCGGCCGTGGTCTGCTCGAGCGAGCGTTCGAAGACCTTGCCCTCGCTCCAGCGGCTCAGCACCTCGCGTTCGAGCGCGGGCAGGTCGATCTGGGCGGGAAGGGCGCGCATCCTGCGTACTCGCGGCTCATCGGGCATGGGTACTCCTCCGGCGTCACGGACGACCACGTGGACCGGAGGGACGAGGCGCGCAGGCCCCGCGGTACCACCCTCCTTGGCCGCCCGGCAGGGGACGACCCGCTCATTGCTGCTCGGCTGCCGGATCTACTGGGTCACGTGGACCGTTCTGCCGGCGGCTACGGGGTGATCAGACCGCCGGGCACGCCCCCGGACTCTCACCGTCTCCGGGTCGCTCGAGGCTGCGTACGGCGGCAGGTGTCCCCATCAACACCTTGCCGATAGCGACGATAACGCACGGGGGTCGATGAGTTCTTCCCGAATAGGTCCGTGGACGGTACGCGCGGTGGTCCGCGACCGCCGATGATCTGCACGCAACTGGGGGGTTTAGCCGCTGAATAAGGTGGTTTCTGGCTGGTGGTCCCGGTCAAGTTTGGGTAAGCCGCTGGTCGGCTGGAGGCTTCTTAACCGCGCGTATCGGGACATATGCGGCGTGTAACAAGACCTGGTCATTTGCCGTCTCGTCGAATCGCGACCTATGCTTCCGGGCACTGCCAGAGATGATCGGCGCAAGGGGGGCCCGACTATGGACGGCACTGCCGGCCCGAGGGATAGGAATCCCACGGCTGAGGCGCCTCGCGCGACACGCACCGGAACCCGGCGCGCGTCCGCGAAGGGGCGCAAGATCTCCCCGGCGACCGCGAAGCGGTTGCCGGTCCGCAAGGGGGAAGGACACTGGACGCCCGGCGAGCTCGCCGACGTCCATGACCGGCTGGAACTCGAGATGACGGACCTGCGGGCGGAGATCGCCGCCGCCGAGTCGCAGATCGCCGAGCGGATGAACGACGCGGCCGAGGGCGCCGGCGATGACCAGGCCGACGCGGGGGCCAAGACGTTCGAGCGCGAGCACGAGATGTCGCTCACCTACAACGCACGGGATCTGCTCGCCCAGAACGAGCGAGCGGTCGACCGGATCGGCCAGGGCACCTATGGTGTGTGCGAGTCATGCGGCCAGGCCATCGGGAAGGCGCGCTTGCAGGCCTTCCCGCGTGCGACCCTATGCGTGATATGCAAACAGAGAGAGGAGCGTCGCTGAGCGACGCCATGAACCCAGGGCAAGACGCCGGCGTCCGGCCACGCCGCATCGGTGTGCTCGTCGCCATCGCGGTGACCGCGCTCGCGCTCGATGTGATCAGCAAGGCCATCGTGGTGACGACGTTGTCGGACCGCTCGCCCATCGAGCTGCTCGGGGGTCTGCTGACCCTGCGGGTGCTGCGCAACAGCGGCGCCGCCTTCAACATCGGCAACGGCATGACGCTGGTGTTCACGGTGATCGCTACAGGCGTGGTGGTGGCGATCCTGCGGTACGCGCGCAAGCTGCGCAGCCTGCCGTGGGCGGTCACACTCGGCCTGCTCCTCGGCGGTGCCCTGGGCAATCTCGCCGACCGCATGCTGCGCTCGCCCGGCGTCTTCCGCGGCCACGTGGTCGACTGGATCGAGCTGCCGCACTGGCCGGTGTTCAACCTGGCCGACGCCTCGATCGTCTGCGGCGGCGTTCTCGCCGTCCTGCTCGCCTCGCGCGGGCTGCAGGTGGACGGCACGGTGCAGCAGGACGAGCCGGACGAGCCACCGGCGAGCACGCCGGCGGCTTCGGCGGCTTCGGCGGAGGACACCGAGGTGGATCACGATCGCCGGGGCGACGGTCCCCGGCCGGACGCCAGACGCTGATGGCCGAGCATCGCAGTCTGCCCGTCCCGGACGGGCTCGAGGGCGAGCGCCTCGACGCGGCGCTCGCGCGGTTGTTCGGCCTGTCCCGTAGCCGCGCGGCCGAGGTCATCGCGGCCGGCGACGTGCTGGTCGACGGCCAGGCCGGCGCGAAGTCCGACCGCATGCAGGCGGGATCCTGGCTGGAGGTCACGCTGCCCGCACCGCCGTCCGCGCCGGTGCCCCGGCCGCAGCCGGTGCCGGGCATGTCGATCCTGTACGAGGACGACGACATCGTGGTGATCGACAAGCCGATCGGCGTCGCCGCCCACCCGACCCCCGGCTGGACCGGCCCCACCGTGCTGGAGGGGCTGCTCGGCGCCGGGCACACCATCGCCACCAGCGGCGCCGCCGAGCGGCAGGGCATCGTCCACCGCCTGGACGCCAACACCACCGGCGCGATGGTCGTGGCCAAGAGCGAGGCGGCGTACTCCCTGCTGAAGCGCGCCTTCAAGGAACGCACCGTCGACAAGCGCTACCACGCCCTCGTACAGGGTCTTCCGGACCCGCTCCGGGGCACCATCGACGCGCCGATCGACCGGCATCCCTCAGGCGACGCGCGCTGGGCCGTCGTCGCGGGCGGCCGTCCGTCGGTGACGCACTACGACGCCATCGAGGCGTTCCGCGCGGTCAGCCTCCTCGACATCAAGCTGGAGACCGGCCGCACCCACCAGATCCGGGTTCACATGTCCGCCGTACGCCATCCGTGCGTGGGCGACCTCGCGTACGGCGCCGACCCGACCCTATCCGCGCGGCTGGGCCTGAAACGGCAGTGGCTGCACGCGGTACGCCTCGGCTTCGAGCATCCGGCCGACGGGCAGTGGGTGGAGTTCGAGAGCCCCTACCCGGACGACCTGGCCCACGCCCTGGAGGTCGCGGCCGAGGAGTCCTGACCTCCGCTGTGGGCGGTGGCCGGCCGGTGGGTGAGGCGCTATTCTCCAGGTCGGCGTCGATCCACCGCCGAACCTCCTTCGGCCCTCCCCGGCAGGGCCGCTCGGTGGAGGCAAAGGGGACTGGTCTTCCCGGATCGCTGGTCATCCGCCCGCCACGGGCTCCTCGCCGGGGGCCGAGTTCGGTGGTGCCGAGGGCCCGATGACAGCGAACAGACACTTCAAGCGCCGCGTACGCGAACGCGCTCGCCGTACCGGCGAGTCCTATACCGCTGCCCTCGCCCGCCTTCGGCAGATCGACGCGAAGGAGCAGCCAGTGCAGTGGCAGCGCATCGAGAAACCCGACTTCGGCTACGCCGTCCACGTGCCCGACGACTGGGATGAGCGGCCGCCGGACCTGAAGAACAGCCCGTGGGAGACGGCCCGGTTCACCCAGCCCGCGGACCGCAGGCACAGCCTCATCGTCTTCCGCGGGCCGACGCGCCCCGGACGCGACGCGGGAAAGGTCGCCGACGGTGCCCGGCTCGCCCTGGAGAACGGCGGGTTCACCGAGTCGCGGATCGCCGACGCCACGTTCGCGGGCCGGAGCGGCGTACGCCTGGAGTGCGCCAGGTACGACGCCGGGCGGATCTGGGCGGTCCGGGAGTACTTCGTCGTCGAGGACGCCTCGTACTTCTGCCTGGGCTGCGGTTCGGCCGTCCCCGATGAGGACGACGTCCTGTTCGCGGAGATGGCCTCGCGCTTCGAGCTCCTCGGGGTGAGCTGACGGCGATGGGGTGACCCGCACGGCGGGCCACCCCATCGATCAGGCGTTCACGAGCAGTGTCGACTCCGTCGATTCGTCGACGAGGGCGACGCGTACCTCCTCGGGGCTGTAGTGCCGCAGCGGCACGGCGAAGACGGCGGTGGCGGCCGTGCCGTCGTACTCGGCCGTGTAGCAGAGGATCCGCGCGTCCTCCTCGTCCCACGTCTCCCGCAGGCCCGACCTCAGCAGGGGACTGACCTGCTGGTACGCCGGGCTGGCCAGGAGCTGCTGCAGGCTGGACTCCAGGGGCATCTCGAACGACCGGTCCGCGAGCGGGTGCCGCATGCGGATCCGCAGCCGCCGCAGCGGCAGCAGCCACAGGCCGTCCACCTCCGGCGAGAGCGCGACCAGGGCCGCGACCTCGGCCACGAGCAGGACCGCCGTGAGAGGCGGGCCGCCGCCCCACCAGACGTCCGCCTGGGTGCCGAGCAGTGCCGCCGCCGCGACCAGGCCGGCGCGGGCGAAGGCACGCCAGGTCACGGGCGTACGCCGCTTGCTCAGGCAGCCGCAGGAGGAGTCCGGCGCGACGACCTTGGCGTAGGTGAGATAACCGAGGAAGCCCGCGCCGAGGACGGCGGCCGCGGCCGTCTCGGCGACGTAGGCGGGCGGGAGCAGAAGCACGGCGGCCAGCGCCAGTTCCAGCGCCCCGGTCAGCCGGTACGCGGCCAGGGCCCGGTCTTCGCCGACCAGGGAGGGGAGCGCGGACCGTTCGGCGGCCCGCCGCGCGGACCGGCCGAGCACCTTGAGCCCGCCCGACCACAGCAGCGTGCCGCCGACGAACAGGGGCTGGACCGACGCCGGCCACTCGAGCATGGCGGTTCCTCCTTCAGATGCCGGCGTAGACGGTCGCGATGTCGACCTCGTTGGTGTCGGGCCGCCAGGCGCCGATCACCTTGACGTGCTTGCCGACCTGTAGCCCGGACAGGTCCGAGATGGCCGGCGTGTGGTTGTACACCGCGGCGGTCGTGCCGTTCACGACGTGACCGACGACCTTGCCGCCGTGGTGGTCGAGATGCAGCCGGCCCGAGTCGATCGCGGTGATCGACGCGTCCATGTTGACGATGTTGACCCACACGGCGTCGGCGGCGAGCGCGCCGTCGGGCATCTTCACGCCCCGGGCGTACAGGCCGTCACCGACCTTGATCTCGTCGAACGTCGTGGGGCGCAGCTTCCAGACACTGGTGCCGTGCGTGACGTAGATGCGGTGGAGCGCCTTGTCGGAACCGGAGACCTTGAGCAGCGAACCGCTGATCGCGGTGATCCGGCCCTCGGCGAAGTTCGGGTCGCGGGCGCCGGGGTCAAGGTCGATCCGCGGAGCCGCGAACGCGGTCTCCGGGGCGAGGGAGCCGAGCGCGGTCGCGCCGGCGACGGCGGAACCGCCGAGTACCGCGGAGCTGAGGAACCGGCGGCGGTCAGGACTGGGCATGGCGGGGCCTCCGGCTAGCTGTCGATCCGTACGGGGGAGAGACCGGTGGAAAGGCTGGCGATCGCGCTGTACGCGGAGGGCGTCAGGTCGATGATGCGGTTGCTGGCACAGGCCGAACCGCAGCAGGTCCGTTCGCCGCAGAAGGCATTGGTGTCCGGCCCGCAGTCGGCGATCGACACGCTGACGCACGCGCCGCTGCACTGGCTGGTCACGTAGAACACGTGGCCGCAGGTACGGCGGGACAGGCTCTCGCCGCACTGGTCGGGCCTGGTGATGTTGAAGCAGCCGGCCGAGGCGTTCGGCCAGGCGCACTGGTGGGAGCCGGAATTGCAGTTGCCGCACGCGCCGCCGCCGGCGCTCCCGCAGGGACCCCAGGCGGCGCCGCAGCAGAACCACGACATCTCGCCGTAGGCGGGTGCGCCGCTGTTAGAGCAACCCATTGCAGCCTCCGTTCGATCGATTTCGAGCGATGTGACGTGACAGGCCTGCCCGGGTGCCACCGAGGGTGAAGAAGGAAACCAACGCTGTCAACAAGGCAGTCAAAAGTAAGTTTCTACAAAGTGAAGGGCGTCGGGTTAGCAGGAAGCCAGGGCGCTCCTCGTCATCGGCGGCGCCGGCGGGGAGAGGGCGGGACGCCCTGTGCCGCCGTCCGCGGCGGAGCTGGCCTGACCCGGCCAGAACGCGGCCTGACCTGGCCACGAGCCAGGACGGCGATCCACCGCCCCCGACCAGTCGGCTGCGGCTCGGCGAGGACGGTCCGTCAGGGGGTGGGCAGGCGAGTCGCGCGGGCCACGTCTCGCGGCGGTGGCCGTGGGGCGCGGCGTGGGCGCCAGGTGTCGCGCCGGCCGCCAGAAGGCCGTGCGGGCGGTCAGAGTCCGAGCAGCCGGAGTCCTGCCGTCACGAAGGCGGCCGCCAGCAGCACCACGAGGAACGGCGCGCGGAACAGCAACGCGAGGACGGCGGCGGCCAGCCCGGCCAGGCGAGGACCGTTCAGCTCCAGCGCCCGTCCGTTCGCCAGCGCCTGCACCGCGACGAGCGCCGTGAGCAGCGCGACCGGCACCAGCTCACTGAAACGCCGCACGCGCGGATCATCGAGCACCCGCTGAGGCACGACCAGCCCCGCCAGCTTCAGCGCGTAGCAACCCAGCCCCGTCGCGATGACGGCGATCCACGTGGTCACGAGTCCTCCTCCAGTACGTCCGGCGCCGCCACGCCGTGCTCCGTCAGCGACGTCTGCATGAGACCGCGCGACGCCGACAGGCCGACGGATCGCTCGCATGCCAGGCCGTGTACGGCGATCCAGTACATGCCGCCTCCGGCGGCCGGACAGCGCTCGGAGATGACGTGCGCCGTCCTCGCCGAGGTACGCGAGTGGGCGGGGCGCCGTCCGCCGGGATTCCGCGGTCTGATGTGAGGTCCTACGGTCGCGCCGGGGGCGGCCACGGCGGCGGGCATGACCGGGATCCTCGGCGCGGCCGGGGGGCTGCCGAGACGCGCGAGTGAGTAATTCATGCGTGGTCCTGGGGGGCGGTGAGGGCGGGTTCGGCCGGAGGTTCGCCGGGGTCCCGTGGCCGGGTGCGCCGTCCTACAGTGCCTGCGAGGGCGGCCACGGCGGCGAGCATGACCGGGATCCCCGGCGGCAGCAGGGGAGTGGCGCCGACCGCCACGATCGCGGCCAGCACGGCGACCCGCCGTTCGGGCGCCCCCTGCCTCAGCCGGGGCCACAGCAGGGCGAAGAACGCCGCCGGCCCGACCACGTCGAGCCCGTACGTGTCCGGATCGCCCAGGCGGGAGGCGCCCAGCGCACCGACCAGAGTGGTGAGGTTCCACACCGTGAAGATGCTGATCGCGGTGGCCCAGAACCCCGCCCGCGCCGCGCGTGGTCCGGACTGGGCGGTGGCCACGGCCGTCGTCTCGTCGATGACGACGTGCGCGGTGGCCAGCCGCCGCCAGCCGCGTACCCCGAGCGTCTCGGCGAGCCGCAGGCCGTACAGGGCGTTGCGGCCGCCGAGCAGTACCGCGCCGACCGCCCCGGCGATGAGGTTGCCGCCCCCG
Source organism: Actinoallomurus sp. (assembly GCA_025964685.1). Lineage (GTDB taxonomy): Bacteria > Actinomycetota > Actinomycetes > Streptosporangiales > Streptosporangiaceae > Actinoallomurus. Next base: position 7,533 of record JAOPYG010000208.1, read on the forward strand.
GCGACCACGCCGATCAGCGCGAACTGCGACGCCCCCGAGAACGCCACCAGGCTGAGCGCGCACGCCTGCGCCATGTCGAGGCCGGCCGCCACCGCCGCGGCCCCGAACGCCACCCCCGACAGCCCGACCGCTAGCCCGACGCCCAGCCCGTCACGCACCGCCGAGCGGGTCATCGTCGAATCCATGCCGCCGACCCTAGGAACCGCCGCGACCGGGTGTCTTGCACGAAATTGCATCCACCGCCTCGAAACCGCAGTCCCCGGCCGGGGTGGGTCGTCTCTGGCGGTGGGAGGCGGCAGAGTCGTGGCAGGTCAGCGGTTCCGGGAGGACGCCGTCAGGCGGTGCGGCCGAGGGCGTAGGCGCCCGGGGGTACGCCGACGATGCGTTTGAAGTGGCGGGTCAGGTGCGCCTGGTCGGAGAAGCCCGCGTGTGCCGCGACCTCGGCCGGGCGAACGCCCTTGTCGAGCAACTGCCGGGCCCGCTGCACGCGGAGGTTCGTCAGGTACGCGTGCGGTGGCAGGCCGTACGTCGCGCGGAAGGCGCGCAGCAGGGCGAACGACCCGCTGCCGACCGTCTCGGCGAGCTCCTCCAGCGACGGCGGGCAGGTCAGCCGCTCGTGCAGCAGGTCGCGGGCGGCCCGTACCGCCGCCGGAGCGGCCGGCTCGCGCCCGGCCGAGCCGGGTCCCCGGGCCGCGTGGCGGCTCAGGATGGCGGCCAGCGCGGTCCGCAGGGTAGAGGAGGACGCCAGGGCGTCGCCGCGCGCCGCGCTCGCGTGCACCGATCGCAGCAGCCGTGCCGCGGCCGGGTCGTCCACGACGGTCGTGGGGAAGAACGGGGTGCCGCCCGGAGCGCCCAGTTCGGCCGCGACGTCCCGTACGACGTCCACGGCCGGATAGAGGACCCGGTAGCGCCATCCTTCGGGTACGCCGGCCTGCCCCGTGTGCACGATCTCCGGGTTCAGGATCGCCACCTGGCCCTCCGCCGCGCGCAGCAGGCTGCCGGCGTACCCGAACTCCTCGACGCCCGACTCGATCAACCCGATGGTGTAGGTCGCGTGAGCGTGCCGGCTGTAACGATGCGTGACAAAGCGGGCGCTGAGCATGTCGACGCCGTGCACCGTCGGGTGCCTGCGGTAATTCGCCACTTCCCGAGTCATCCCCGCAAGGATATATCCCGCATAACGGCTGTTCCGGGGTTGTTCATCTCGGATCGTGAGACGACAGGTCCCGGCAGATGGCCAGATGACGGGTCGCGCGGTTAGCATCGTCACCATGGATCGTCGCTATTTCGCGTTTACGTCGCCGACTCGGTGCGAGCCGGTCGTCGTGACCTGACGACGACCACTCCCGAGCCGGCACGAGGCAGAGCCCCAGGGGTTCTGCCTTTCGCATTTCTCACGCGACAACGTGGGCGGCTCATCTCCGGAGACCGCCCGGAGGGACACCCGATGAACCTGCGAGATCACGACACCGCCGTCATCATCGCCGGCCCCGGCGCGGCGCCGGACGTCGCCCTGATCAGCCTGCGCGACCGGCACGGCCGCGTGGACGCCGAGACCGAGCTGGCCGGGCTGCGCCGATCCTACGACGGGCCGCTCCTCGTCGAGCCGTTCTCCGCACTCGACCTGCCGGCCATCGCCGCGCACGCCGACGGCATCGTGGTCGGCGCCGCCTGGATGCAGGACTTCCAGCTGCTGCGCGCCGTCGCCCGTACCGGCCGCCCGGTCATCGTGCAGCGGGCACCGGCCGCCACCCTGGACGAATGGCTGTCGGCCGCGGAGTACTGCGTCGCCGAGGGCAACCGCGACGTGCTCCTCTGCGAGACCGGCACCCGTACGTACCTGCCGCACCCCACGATCGACCTGGCCCTCGTACGCGAGGCCGGCCGCCGATGGCCCGTGCTGGTGGACGTGTCCGCCGATCCGGCACTGGCCACGGCCGCCCTGTCGGCCGGCGCGCGGGGTCTGCTGCTCGGCGAGGACGCCGAGGCGGATCAGGTCGCCGCGGCGCGGGCCAGGGCGGCGCTGCTCGCGCCGCTGCTCGGCGACGAGGACCCCACCACCATCGCCGAGGCGCGGGCCGCGATCGACCGAGTCGACGCGGCGCTCGCGACGCTCCTCGAACGCCGCGCCGAGCTGGCCGGCGTCGTCCAGCGGCTGAAGCCGGTGGGCGGCTTCGCGGGCCGTGACATGGGCCGCGAACGTCGGATCGTCGAGACGATGGCCGTACGCGCGCCGCGGCTCGGCGCGGACCGTATCGGCCGCATCATGACCGTGATCATCGAGGCGGGTCTGCAGGCGTCCGAGGAGCACGACCTGTCACGGGCATGACCGCCGCGCGGCGGCGTACGGTCCGCCAGCCCGCGAACAGCAGGACGATCACCACGGGCAGGCACCAGAACGCGATCTTGTTGGCCTCGTCGGCGAACGGCATCATCGCGACCACGACGGCGAGGAAGGCGAGTGTCAGCCAGTTCGTGACCGGGGCCCCGGGCATGCGGAACGCGGGCCGGGCGACCTCGCCGCGGGCCGCGGCGGCCCGCAGCCGCAGCTGGCAGTAGACCAGGGTCGCCCACACCGCCACGACGCCCAGCGAGGAGACCGACGTGGCGATGTCGAAGGCCATCCGGGGCACCGCGTAATTGAGCCCGACGCCGAGTACGAGCACCACCGCGGTGAACAGGATGCCGCCGTACGGGACGTGCCGGTGGTTCATCCGCCCGACGAAGGCCGGGGCCTCGCCCCTCACCGACAGCGCGCGCATGACGCGGCCGGTGGCGTACAGACCCGAGTTGCACGACGACAGGGCGGCGGTGAGCACGACGGCGTTCATGATGTCGCCGGCGCCGGGCACGCCGAGCCGGGAGAAGACCGTGACGAACGGGCTCTCCGCGCCACTGTAGGAGTTCCAGGGCAGGACCATGGCGAGCAGGATCACCGAGCCGACGTAGAACACGCCGATCCGCCAGATCACGCCGTTGATCGCCTTGGGCAGCACCCGGCGAGCGTTGCGCGTCTCACCGGCCGCGATCCCGACCATCTCGATGCCGGAGTAGGCGAAGACCACGGCCTGCAGGCTCATCAGCACCACGGGCAGGCCGTGCGGCAGGAACCCGCCGTGCGAGGTGAGGTTCGCGACACCGGCGTGTGCGTGGCCGACGCCCGCGCCGGCCAGCACGAGCCCGAGCCCGATGAACAGGAACGTCACGATCGCCAGCACCTTGATCACGGAGAACCAGAACTCCAGCTCGCCGAAGAGGCGGACGGACAGGAGGTTCACCGCCAGCAGGAGGACCAGGGCGGCCAGCGCGGTCACCCACTGGGGCACGCCGGGCAGCCACCGGTGCACGTAGATCCCGACGGCGGTGGTCTCCGCGACGCCGGTCATGGCCCAGTTGAGCCAGTAGAGCCAGCCGCTGGTGAAGCCGGCCCACGGGCCGATGAACTCCCGGGCGTACGACACGAAGCTTCCGGCGGTGGGCCGGTGCAGGACGAGCTCGCCGAGGGCCCGCATCACGAAGAAGGCGGCGACACCGCAGACGGCGTACGACAGGATCAGCCCAGGGCCGTCCGCGGCGAGCTTGCCGCCCGCGCCGAGGAACAGCCCGACGCCGATGGCGCCGCCGATCGCGATCATGCGGACCTGGCGGTTGCTCAGCGACTTGGCGTACCCCTCGTCGCCCTCGTCCGCGCCGCCTGGCAGCGTGCCCGGGGGATCGAGCGTCCTCGACACGCCGCCTCCGATCGCTATCGTCATTGGATGACCTTGATACCCGCCCTGACCATACAAGACGCCGGAGAGTGCGCGCGTCGATCACGGACGGTGACCGTGTTAAGTGTGGTGTTTCGGACATCTTGAGTGTCGGGCCCTGAACTGTCAGAGGGGACCCGTTAGTCTCATGGGACCGCCGTGCGACCGGCGGCCGACAGACGACAAACCTGACGACGACCACGCGTTCCCCCGGCACGCGTGGGTGTCGCATGCCTGAAGGAGGCGTCGCGCATGAAGGACTCGTTCGTGCATTTGCACGTGCACACCGAGTACTCCATGCTCGACGGTGCGGCCCGTCTCAAGGAGATGTTCGCCGAGGTCGGCAAGCAGGGCATGCCCGCGATCGCGATGACCGACCACGGCAACACCCACGGCGCCTACGACTTCTACCGGCAGGCCACCGCCGCCGAGGTCACGCCGATCATCGGCATCGAGGCGTACGTCGCGCCCGGCTCGCGCTACGTCAAGCAGCCCGTGCGCTGGGGCGAGCCCGGCCAGAAGAGCGACGACGTCTCAGGCGGCGGGCACTACACCCACAAGACGATCTGGGCCCGCGACAAAGAGGGCCTGCACAACCTCTTCAAGCTCACCAGCCGGGCCTACACCGAGGGGTTCGTGCGCAAGTGGGCCCGCATGGACTTCGAGCTGCTCTCCGAGCACGCGGGCGGTCTGATGGCCACCACCGGCTGCCCGTCCGGTGAGGTGCAGACCCGGCTGCGGCTCGGCCAGTTCGACGAGGCGCTCAAGGCGGCGGCGAAATACCAAGAGGTCTTCGGCAAGGACAACTACTTCCTCGAGCTGATGGACCATGGCCTGTCCATTGAGCAGCGGGTCCGCGAGGGCCTGGTGGAGATCAGCAGGAAGCTCGACATCCCCCCGGTGGTCACCAACGACTCCCACTACACCCGGGAGTCCGAGGCCGCCGCGCACGACGCCCTGCTCTGCATCCAGACCGGCAAGCAGCTCGCCGAGCCCGGCCGCTTCAAGTTCGACGGCTCGGGCTACTACCTCAAGACCGCCGATGAGATGCGGGCGATCGACACATCCGACATCTGGGCCGAGGGCTGCCGCAACACGCTGCTGGTGGCCGAGAAGGTCGACTCGACCGGCATGTTCGAATACCGCAACCTCATGCCCCGCTTCGAGGTCCCCGAGGGCGAGACCGAGGAGTCCTGGTTCCGCAAAGAGGTCTGGCTGGGGATGGAGCGGCGGTTCCCCGAGGGCATCGACGAGGAGCACCGCAAGCAGGTCGAGTTCGAGATGGACGTCATCGTCCAGATGGGCTTCCCGTCCTACTTCCTCGTCGTCGCCGACTTCATCATGTGGTCCAAGAACAACGGCGTGGCGGTGGGCCCGGGCCGCGGCTCGGCGGCGGGCTCCCTCGTCGCGTACGCGATGGGCATCACCGACCTCGACCCGCTCAAGCACGGCCTGATCTTCGAGCGGTTCCTCAACCCCGACCGCGTGTCCATGCCCGACATCGACATCGACTTCGACGAACGTGGGCGGGCCGACGCGATCCGCTACGTCACCGAGAAGTGGGGCGGCGACAAGGTCTCGATGATCGCCACCTTCGGCACCATCAAGGCGAAGGCCGCGATCAAGGACGCCGGCCGCGTGCTCGGCTTCCCGTACGCCCTCGGCGACAAGATCTCCAAGGCTTTCCCGCCGGCCGTGATGGGCAAGGACATCCCGCTGTCGGGGATCTTCGACGACAAGCATCCGCGCTACGGCGAGGCCGGTGAGCTGCGGAGACTCTACGACGAAGAGACCGACGTCAAGCAGATCATGGATCTGGCGCAGGGCCTGGAGGGCCTGATCCGCCAGACCGGCGTGCACGCCGCCGGCGTGATCATGTCGTCGGAGTCGCTCACCGACCACATCCCGATCATGCGCCGCGACAGCGACGGCGTGATCATCACGCAGTTCGACTATCCGACCTGCGAGACGCTCGGCCTGCTGAAGATGGACTTCCTGGGCCTGCGCAACCTCACGATCATGCAGGACTGCCTCAGGGCCATCAAGCTCAACAAGGGGCTCGAGCTCGACCTGCTGAAGCTCCCGCTGGACGACAGGAAGACCTACGAGCTGCTCGGCCGCGGCGACACCCTGGGCGTGTTCCAGCTCGATGGCGGCGGCATGCGCTCGCTGCTGCGCATGATGAAGCCGGACAACTTCGAGGACATCTCCGCGGTCGGCGCCCTCTACCGGCCCGGCCCGATGGGCGCCAACTCCCACACCAACTACGCGCTCCGCAAGAACGGCCAGCAGAAGGTCACGCCGATCCACCCGGAGTTCGAGGAGT